>CAZJIP010000290.1:0-1536 GCA_964546105.1 uncultured Methanomassiliicoccales archaeon | reverse complement strand
CGGGTCATGATGTTCCGCGTCACGTAGTGCGGGTTCGACGTGTTCTCCTTCACCGTGACGATCTTGACCTTCTTCGTGGTCGAGGTGCGCGGGTCCAGGACGTTCGCGTACTCCGCCTTCAGGACGCGGACCTTGCGGTTGCCGCCCTTCGTGCGGTAGAGCTTGATCCGGGGAGTGCCGAGGAAGGCGAACTGCTGCTCGCGGGAGATCTCGCGGCGACGCTTCTTCCGCAGGGGGCGGTAACGTCCGCCCGTGGGCTTCCTCTTGGAGCGTCCTTGCCACAGGGCCATGGTGAACCTCGAAGGGAGGCGTCCCAACCCTCCGGCGCTATAAGACGCTTGCGGCCTGCGGCGGGCTCAGAGGAATCGCGGGATGGGGGGAATGAACGCACCGTAGACGAGGAAGTTCGTGATGAAGAAACCCGCCAGCGCGCCGCCGTTCAGGAGGGGCAGGCCCGCCTGGGGGTTCCCCTTGAGCACGTACCGCATGAGGATGGAGAAGCCGACCAGGCTGCCGATGATCGTCCCGACCGCCACGGTCAGGCTCGGCGTGAGCCCGGGCAAGTGAAGGCCGTAGTCGTCCGTGAGGGAGGCCCAGGCGCTGATGCTCATCATGCCCGGGATGATTAGATCCCCGAGGCCGATGAACATGGCCTCGCGTTCCTCGCCCTTGGACACCTGCTCCTTGAGGCTCTTCTGCTCGGAGAACTTGTAGTCCGCGGACTTCGGGATCACGAGGAGGACAGGCAGCCGCTGGCTCGTCAGCTCGTCGGCCAGGGTGACCATGTGCTTGGACCGGTACACGGCCCAGGCATCGTAGCACGCCAGGGCGACTAGGAGGAGGAACGCAGGGAACCAGCCGAAGGAGATCCCGAGGATCGCGGTGACTCCCGCCGCCGTGACGAGGCCCACCGTGTCGACCACGTACCATTCGGGGTACTTCACGAGCAGCCACGTTACCCCAGCCCCGATGACGAAGGCCAGCACGGTCGCTAGGTTGCCCAGGTTGTCCATCAAGTTCTGGTTGATAACGCTCACGAACGCTCCGGTGAGGTAGTACAGGCCGTAGTACAGGGGTAGGAGGAGCACGAAGGCGATTGTGATGAACACGGAGCCGAGGACGAGGTACCGGGCCAGATTCTGTCGACGGTACTTCACCAGGAGCAGGATGACCGCCGTGAAGGCCAGGATCATGACGATGTAGATGATCGCGTTGGACACGTCGTTCGGGTTCTGGAAGGCCGTCATCCCCGCGCCGGCGAACAGGGGCGCGATGGCCAGGGCCGCGATCTGGGAGCCCGCGAGGAGGATGCCCATGACCGCGATCGACCGCAGCTCCCGCTCCATGCGCCGCCTACTCCCGCTGCACCCGTCCGAACGCGACGCTGCCCGCGATCTTCTCGATGAACACCTTGACGATGGCGCCCTTCGCGGTGCCCGGCACGTAGATGATGTACTTGTCCAGCTTAGCGATCCCGTCGCCCTTCTTCCCGATATCCTGGATCATCATCTCGTAGACCTTGCCCTCGACGAGCGG
>CAZJIP010000289.1:0-1566 GCA_964546105.1 uncultured Methanomassiliicoccales archaeon | reverse complement strand
ACACGGTGAAGAAGGCCCTCGAGGTGGCCAAGCCTCGGACCTTCAAGGAGACCGTCGAGGTCGCGTTGAATCTTCGTGAAGTGGATCTCTCCGTCCCCAAGAACCGGATCGACGAGGAGGTCCTCCTGCCCAAGGGACGCGGCAAACCCGTCAAGATCTGCGTCTTCGCGTCCGGTGAGCTGGCCATGAAGGTCCGCCCCGTGGCCGACCTGGTGATCCAACCGCAGGAGATCGAGGAGTACGCCGGGAACAAGCGCCGGGCGCACGGCCTCGCCCGGGATTTCGACTTCTTCGTCGCCGAGGCGCCCCTCATGCCCGTGATCGGCAAGCGGCTCGGTGTCGTGCTCGGCCCGCGCGGCAAGATGCCGCGGCCTGTACCTCCCACCGCGGATCCTTCGAACATGATCAAGAACATGCGGAACACGGTCCGCGTGCGGTCCAAGGACCGGCGGACGTTCCACGCGGCCATCGGCACGCGGGACATGCCGGCGGAAGACATCGCGGAGAATCTGGACGCCCTCATGCGGCGCGTCATGGGCAAGCTGGAACGCGGGCGGTTCAACATCCAGTCCGCGTACGTGAAGACGACCATGGGCCCCGCCGTGAGGTACCTGTGAGGTGGTGAACGTGGCCCACGTCGCTCCGTACAAGCAGGCCATCGTGAAGGACCTCGTGACGCGCTTCGAGAAGTCCAAGGTCGTCGGCCTGGCGAACATCCACGGCATCCCGGCCCCCCAGTTCCAGGGAATCCGCAAGAACCTCGCCGGGCATGCGTCGATTACAGTCGCGAAGAACAACCTGATCAAGCTGGCGTTGAAGGAGGCCGCGGCGAAGCGCAAGGGCCTGGACGCCCTCGCGGCGGACATCGACGGCCAGACCGCCGTGATCACCGCGGACGTGAACCCGTTCAGACTGTTCAAGGAACTCGAGAAGACGAAGACGCCCGCGCCGGCCCGCGGTGGAGAACGGGCACCCGAGGACATCTGGGTGCGGGAGGGCGAGACGCCGTTCAAGCCCGGCCCCGTGGTCGGCGAGTTGCAGAAGGCCGGCCTGCCCGCCGCGATCGAGCGGGGCAAGGTCATCATCAAGAAGGACAAGCTCATGGTCAAGGCGGGAGACAAGATCCCGCGCGAGGTCGCGCAGGTCCTCGCCCGCCTCGAGATCTTCCCGCTCATCGTCGGATTGGACCTCCGGGGCGCCTACGAGGACGGGATGGTCTACCACCGCGACGCACTCGCCGTGGACGACGTCGTCGTGCGCGGTCAGATCGCCCAGGCGGGCATGCAGGCCCTGGCGCTCGCCCTGGAGATCGAGTATCCGACGAAGGCCACGATCCCGCTCCTGCTCGCGAAGGCCGCTCAGCACGCGTTGACGCTGTCCATCGAGAGCGAGTTCCCGACGAGGGAGTCAATCAAGTTCCTCCTCGCGAAGGCCCAGGCCCAGGCGAACGCCTTGGCGGCCGTGGCGCCCGTCGCGGCGGAGGGGAAGAAGGATTCAGGCTGATCAAGAGCAACCCAGGAGGTGACACACCATGGAGTACGTATATGGGGCGCTGGTCCTGCACGC
>CAZJIP010000288.1:0-1585 GCA_964546105.1 uncultured Methanomassiliicoccales archaeon | reverse complement strand
CGACCTTCGCCGTGAGGCTGATCCGGTGCACCGTGACGCCCGTGGCCTGGGCGAGTTCATGGAGCCCGCGGGGAGCGCCAAGCTGCTTGGAGGCCAGGTAGACGACCGCCGCCACGATGGCGTCCATGGAACGTCCGCGGGACAATCCGGCCTCGATGGTCTGTCGGAGCAGGATGGCGGAGCGCTCCCGGAACACGGGGGCGAGGCCGAGACGGCTGGAGAGGCTAGAGAGCTGCGCCAAGCCGGGCGCCAGGGCACGCTCCGTCCGGTCGTATCGCGTCCACTGGCTCACGCGGCGCAGTCGGTTCAGGGCTGCCACGGACCGGGCATCGATCGGGTTGCCCTTGGCGTCCCGCAGGCCGTTGCCGACCATGCTGCCGAGCCCCTTGTCGGGCGCCATGACGGACGGCGGTGGACCCGCGCGGATCCGGTCATCTCCTTCGAACGTGGTCCAGTCGGGGCCCTGGTCGACCATGCCTTCGTCGAGGACGAAGCCGCAGTTGTCGCAGACGCGCTCGCCCCGGATGGGATCGACGTAGATGGCCAGGCTGCCGCAGTTCGGGCAGCGAGCCGTCTCCCGAACCTGCCGCTCTTCGCGCAGTCTCGGGCTTCGGGAAACCGAATCGTCCTTCAAATCCATCGATCGGAAACTGCTCATGCGATCACCTTCTTCGCGTGCTCCTTCAAGACCCACCGATTCGCCCAGCGCTCCAAACCACGGATGGCGTCGAACAGGTCCTCCCCCATGGCCGTGAGGCGGTACTCCACCGCCACGGGCCGGTCCAGGATGACGCGCCGCTCCATGATACCCGTCTCCTCGAGCTCCTTGAGGGTCTTGGCGAGGGAACTCTGGCAGATTCCCGTGGAGCCGCGCAGTTCGTTGAACCGCTTGGGCCCGTTCATGAGGCTGTGCAGGACGCTCAGCTTGAGCTCCGAGCCGATCATGGCGATTGCCATGAGACCGGGGCATCCGGGTCCGTCGCACTCCACGTGGGATTTGGCCATGTTCCACCGCTTTCGGACCACCTGAGAGAGGATGTCCTATATATAGTCTGCTTTGAAAACCAGGTTTCGAGTTCGAACCTAGTACGTCCATCGAACATCTTAGTAGGGGCGCCGAAATTCGTTCATCCCATGGAGGAATCATGGAAGGTCCGTGCCTCGCCCTGTCACGTCTCAACCGCACGGGCGGCGAAAGTCGGCGGTACCTTTAGGTGCACCGAAGTACGCAGAAGGCCAAACGGGGGTCACTCTTGGAACGACTCTCGAAGCGCGGCGAGGTTTCGATCGTTCTCCTCAGCGAGCCTACTAAATGTCCGGGAGGCTTCCGTGAGGAGGGACTTGGCGACCACCGACGACTCCCGGTAGAGCCGTTGGGCCACCTCCTCGAGCGCCGCGGCCTTCGAACCCACCTCATCCCAAGCGGCGGCCGTCGCATCGAACACGTAGCGCCGACCGTCCAACCCCGTAATCGGCTCGAGGACCATCTCGTTCAGCTTCTGCTGGCGCGTCCGCACGAGGAGGTCCCGGCGATTTTCGTGCTGGGTTGCCAGCTGCTGGGTGAGCCGTCCCCGAGGGTCGGGGC
>CAZJIP010000287.1:0-1603 GCA_964546105.1 uncultured Methanomassiliicoccales archaeon | reverse complement strand
GTCCTCTTCTTCGACGAGGCGGACGCCGTGTTCTTCCGCCGCGGCTTCATGACCGCGCCCTGGATGAACCGCGATGTGAACGTCCTCCTGAGCCACATTGAGAATTTCTCCGGCGTCGTCATCCTCGCCACGAACCTCGCGCGGACCCTCGACCGCGCGCTGGACCGTCGCATCGACATCGCCGTGGAGTTCCCCATCCCAGATGCCACCCAGCGCGCGGAGCTGTTCCGCCGCTGCGTTCCCAAGCGGGCGCCTCTCGCGAAGGACGTGAACTTCTCGGTCCTGGCTCAGCGATACGTGCTGAGCGGCGGCTCCATCCTGAACGTCGTGCGGCAGGCCATGCGTACCGCGCTCAAGCGTAACCGGCGCCACCGCATCACCCAGGACGATTTCGTCCGGGCCGCGGAGCGCGAATCCAAGAAGGCAACGCTCCTGTCCCAGGACCATCTGGCCCCGACATTCCGCCAGGAGCGGATCCGAGGATACGCCTGAGCCCGCCCGGCTAGCGGCGCTTGGGGGCGGGTTTCCGCGTCGTCTTCGTGGCTGCGCGGCCCTGCCCATCGCCCTCGACGGTGATCGTGTAGTCGTGGATGACGGGGTTCGCGAGTAGGCGTCGGCACATCTCGTCCGCCGCGGAACGAGCTTCACTCCGGTCGGCGGCGTCCACGTCCACGAGGAAGAGCTTCGCGCTGTGCACGCCGCGGATGCCCTTGAATCCGAGGAGGTTCAGGGCCTTCCGCACGTTGTCCCCCTCGGGGTCCGTGACCCCCTTCTTCAGGTCCACTTCAATCCGCACGCGCGTCATCCGGCGCCTCCGTCATGGGGATGGTCACCCCCTTCTTAGCCCTTTTCCGGGACGCCGGGCCCTCGCGGCGCTGGGTGGGCCGCCGAAAAATGGCGGCGAAACCATTTTATCACCCGTGCCGTGCATTCCCCGTGGAGCGCATCCCCATGATCCCGACCGGCGATGGCCATCAGGGAGAGCAGACCCTGCTCACGACGCGACCGACGCGGTACATCGCGTTCCACTACTACGTGCTCGCGATCCTGTCCCTGATCTTGGCCCCTCTCCTCTACTTTCGTCCGTCCGTCCTCGACGCGGTCCCTGTGTATACGATCGGGCCCGTGACCACGGGCGACCTCCTCCTCGTGTTCTTCCTCCTCCTCGCCCTGTACTCCTTCATTCGCGCGGAGCTCAAGCGAGCGACCACGTTCTACGTAATCACGGACAACAAGATCATCCGCCGCGACGGGATCCTGAGCAAGAACACCCAGATGATCCCGTACACCCAACTCGAGCGGGTGGACCTGAACCAGAGCCTCGGCCAGCGCATCCTGCACATCGGCACCGTGATCGTGGACACGGGCGACGACACGCTGAAGATCGACCATATCCCGCACCCGGAGAAGGTCCAGCAGCTTCTGAGTCAGCGCCTCGGACGCCGCGCGTACGTCATGCAGCGCTAGATACGGACCCGGGTCCGCATCGCGGTCCCTGCATCGCCTGCATCACTAGAAAGGGAAAAATAAGGACCCGAGGATACGCGGCGCGGGAGCGGCGGGCATGAAACTCTTCGCCACGGAGCTGAAGGGCAAGACGGTC
>CAZJIP010000286.1:0-1607 GCA_964546105.1 uncultured Methanomassiliicoccales archaeon | reverse complement strand
CCGGGGCGGGAACATCTTGGGGATCCCCACGCGGACGTCGTTGGGGCTCACCGCGTTCCCCGTGAGGCTGAAGCCGGCGTCGTTGAAGCCCATGGTCGGGAAGAGCCCCTGGTAGGACATCGCGAAGAAGGCGGGCTTGCCCTCGACGGCCACCCGGACCGGATGGACGAGGCCGTCGTAGTCCGGGCCGTAGTCCTCGTTGTGAGCCACGAGGACGGAGCCGTCCGCGGTCTGCTCCGGACCGGCCGCGACGTCCGTGCAACCCTTGAGCCCCTGGGAGGGACTGTATCCGGACCACTGGGCGAGGAGGGTGTCGAATGGCACGCCGCTCGCCGCGGCGTAGCCGCGCATCTCATCCACGAAGTCGGGGTACCAGGCCTCGATGCGGGGCAGCACCTTGCGGCCGTAGCGCTTGGCGCCATCCAGGGTCGCGCCCTTCTCCCAGGTCAGCTCCTTCCGCAGGAGCTCCACGGACCGCTTCGCAGACTTCGCGAAGTGCTCCCCGAGCTGCTCGCCCACCTCCCGCGGCGAGCCCTGCGCGCGGAACACGGACAGCTGGGAGTAGGCGTGCTTCGGAGACTCCACGGTGGCGACCATGCGTGGGGATGGGGGCGTCTTCCCATCAGCTTTTCTCGAGGCCCTCCGCCTCAGTCGCTGTCCACGGTTCCACGCACGCGCAGGCGTGCTCCAATCCGGTCCACCGCGGCCAAGACAAGGCCCAGGACGATGCCGTCCAAGATGGCGAGGATCATGAACACGGCATACTCCCCGCCGATCGACATCCCGGCCCAATACGCGGGGAGGGCCAACAGGGGAAACAGGATCCAGGCTGCGGCCCAACCGAGGACGGCCCCTGTGGCGCGTATGCGGAAGAGGGCGCGGGAGGCACCGCGGCGCATGAACAGGACCATCAGGATCGCGGGGACCACGAGGAGGGCCACGAACTCCGCGGGTCCCAGGACGCCGCGGGACGCCATGAGAGCCAGGATGACGACCACCACGCCGGAGAGGAGGCCCTCGTACGCACGGAGGAGATCGACGATGAGCGGACGCCACTCCGGCTCAGTGTCGCCGGGAGAATCCGCCGAGGCCACGGTCGCGGCATGCGGCGGTCCGCCTTAGAGGCTTGCTCGCGCGTCAAAACGTTTTATGGCCCCGGGTGGCTTCCCCCGGGCGCATGACCGCGACCCGCGTCCTGTACATGGAGGAGCGGAAGGGCCAAGACCCCGATCCCTGCTACCGGCAGGAGTTCGACGCGAAGGTCGTGGAGCGCGGCCCCGACTTCGTCGTCCTGGACCAGACCCTGTTCTACGCGGAGGGCGGCGGCCAGCCGGACGACCGCGGCGTCCTGCGGTGGCCCGGCGACGAGGCGAACGTCGTCCGTGTGACCAAGGAGAAGGGCGTGGTCAAGCACCACGTGGACCGCATGCCCGAGGCAGACGAGGTCCACGGGGTGATCGACTGGGAGCGGCGGTACAAGCACATGCGGATGCACACGTCCCAGCACGTCATGTCCGGACTCGTCTTCCGGATCTACGCCGCGCGCACGGTCGGCAACCAGATCCACGCGGACTTCAGCCGGGTGGACTTCCAGCCCGCGAACTTCA
>CAZJIP010000285.1:0-1636 GCA_964546105.1 uncultured Methanomassiliicoccales archaeon | reverse complement strand
CGGGGTGGGGTGGGGGGGGAATGGGGTTGCGGTGGGGCAAGGAGAAGGATGCCGGGATCGGCCAATGGAATGGGCGCGTCGCCCAGTCGATTACGGTCGCCCCGCCCACGCCCGAGGCCGAGGATCTCCAGGCCGCGAAGAAGGAGCAGCTCCTCGAGCTCCTCGCCTCCGTCCTGCGCCGCGGTCAGCTGACGCCCGAGGAGATTGCCGCCTCCGTGCGCAGGTCGCTCCCGCCGGGCCCCCTGGAGCAGCTCAAGACGGCCCGGGTGCGCCTCGCGGAACTCCAGGGCGAGCTGCGCCTCGAGCGGGCCACGAACGCGTTCCTCGACGGCGAGGTCGCGCGCCTGAAGGGGGCCCTCACGCGGGAGCACGAGCTCGTGAAGGACGGGTTGTACCGGGTCGCGGCAGTCGAGCGGCAGCTCAAGGAGGCCCAGGAGACCACGGCGAAGCTCGTGGTCGCCTCGCGGGACAGCCTGCGGACCCTGCAGCGCGTGGGGAGCGACCTGGACGGCGACGGATACGACGCCTCCGTCATCGAGCCCCTCATCCGCGACGTGTGCCGCGTCGCGCGGACCGTGCAGGAGCTCCACACCCAGGCCCGCGGCCGGGATGCCACGCCGCCCATGGACATCGAGAACCCGTGAGCGGGCTCGGACACGGCATCTGGGCGTCCTAGCCGTACCCGAACAGCCGGTCGTACTCCTTGTGCGAGAGGATCTCCAGGATGAGGACGACGGTCCCCGTCCCGGGGGACGACTGGACCGTGTAGACCCCGCGGAAGGCGAGCGGCAGCTCGAAGCGCCACGCGTTCCCCAGGGTCGGCAGCAAACCGCTCCGCGAACCGAGCTGCGCCGGGATGCGGCCCTTGGGAATCTGGTCGCCCGCGAACGCATCCTCCTTCAGGCGCGCAATCCACCACGCGAGCTTCTTCCGCTGCTTCGGCTGCAGGCGTGCCTCCGCAGCGACGGCCCGCGGACCCAGGCGGACCTGACTCACCGTGAAGGGGGCCAGGTCATCGGGCCTCCCACGCCCCGACGGCCTTCCAGAACTCGGCCTCGACGTTCAGGGTCCACATCACGCCCTTGGAGCCTTCCGTGACGCAGCCGAGCCGCTTGTAGTGGTCGATGGCCTCCCGCAGCGTGGCGTGCATGACCTTGCGCGGGAGCAGGGCCTTGATCCGGTTGAGGCTCAGGGGCTCGTCGTGGCTGCGAAGCAAGGTCTCGACCATGTGGAGAGTTTCCAGGGTCGGTCCCTGACGGTCCATCTCCGGGGGAAGCGGAGGCAACTGCACAGGCTGAGTATGAGTTCATGTAGTATATCAACTTATACCTGAGGAGAGCGACGCGAGCCCTGGGGCGACCGCGCCACGAAACCGACGAGCCTGCAGGGTACGACTCAAGCGTCGGAATAGCCGATTCGCATATCGGGTGTGCCTGGCGATCACGAAGAAAGGTTTCTGGGACCCCTTCACGGCCCGGGAGGGCCGGGTCCCTGTAGACGGGTTCATCCTCTCCGTCCTCGGCAGCTAGACGTCCGATGGCCGGTGGTCGATTCCTCAGTGTAGGAAACGCTTAAGTCGCACTCCCGCCGTCGCCTCCTGCACGTTCACACGCTGGAGGGATCCATGAAAGCCGTC
>CAZJIP010000284.1:0-1644 GCA_964546105.1 uncultured Methanomassiliicoccales archaeon | reverse complement strand
CCTCCACCCGAGCCGCGCCATGCTCGACGAGATGAAGAAGATCATCCGCCGGCCCGCCGTGGACATCGGCCACTGCCTCTTCTGCGGCAACTGCATGGAGTACTGCCCCACGGACGCCTGGAACTTCACCCAGGAGTTCGAGCACGCGGACTACGCTCGCGAGGACCTCTACTACCGCAGCGAGGAGCTGCGGATGCCCGACGAAGTCTCCGACAAGGAGACGGTCCTGGTCAACCGTGCGGGAGAGCACCCCATCTGCGAGGTGGACGTCTGCATCGGCTGCCGCAAGTGCGAGCGCGAGTGCCCGACGCGGTGCATCGACATGCTCGACGGCCCCAACGACCGCAAGGGCAAGCCCATCGTCGTCCCGGAGTTCGACTACACGAAGTGCATCGGCTGCCAGCAGTGCGTGGACGTCTGCCCCGTGGACTGCCTGTATATGGAGGAGATTGGCTACAAGGACCTCCAGGGCTTCTACCACATCAACAAGCAGGGGACCGTGAAGCTCCTCGAGGAACAGACAGAAGAGGCGCTCGCGAAGTAGGCGGACGGAATATTCCTATTCCGGTACGCATGTAGAGTCTTTTATCCCACCCTTGGTTTCGGCCGACCGAAGTCTCCAAGTCCCGGAGTGCACAGGGTGCGGCATGGTGCGGACCACGGTCGTGGGGAGCTACCCGAGGATCGGGGATGCGCCGCAGGAGCAGGAGCTGCGTCGCACGATCGCGCGGTTCGACAAGGGCGAAGCCTCCGAGGCCGACGTCCGCGCCGCGGAGCGCGAGGTCGTGAAGGCGGTCCTGCAGGAGCAGACCGCCGCGGGAATCGACGTCGTCACGGACGGCCAGATTGCCTGGTACGACAGCCAGAGTCACGTCGCAGGGGTTCTGTCGGGCGTGGAGATCGGCGGGCTCGTGCGGTACTTCGACACGAACACATACTACCGTCAGCCCGTCGTGATGGCAATCCCGCGATGGACCACGCCCCTCGTGGTCGAGGAGTGGCAGTTTGCTCAGGGCGTATCGAAAGCGCCCGTCAAGGCGGTCCTCACGGGGCCCGTGACCCTGGCGGACCTAGCGCTGGACCGCCACTACGGGAAGAAGCGTGCGCTCGCCGTCGCCTTCGCGGACGCCCTCGCAGAGGAGGTTGCCGCCCTGCGGTCCGCGGGAGTCCAGCACATCCAGGTCGACGAGCCCATCCTGACGCGGAGGCCCGAGGACTTGCCCCTGGTTCATGAGACACTGCCCGCGCTCGCCGCGCGGAAGGGGTTCGCGGAACTCACGCTAGCTACGTACTTCGGGGACGTGGCGACGATCTACCGGAAGTTGCTGAAGCTGCCTGCGGACGTGATCGGACTGGACCTCGTGCAGGGATCCAAGACCTGGTCCCACGTCCTGCGGCACGGGTCCGAGAAGCCGCTCTCCCTCGGCGTCGTGGACGCTCGAAACACGAAGCTGGAAAACCCCAAGACGCTGGCAGCCCGCGTCCAGGAGCTGGCCGACTCCGTCGACCTGGAACATTCCTACCTTCCCCCCTCGAACGGCCTCGCGTTCCTGCCGCGGGAGCGGGCCAGGCACAAGGCGGGCCTCCCCGCGGCGCCGGCCCCAACTGACCGCGGCCGCTCATGGCGACGCTCGAGGCCCAGCC
>CAZJIP010000283.1:0-1653 GCA_964546105.1 uncultured Methanomassiliicoccales archaeon | reverse complement strand
CCTGGGGGGGCCCGTGGGCGGCGGCTGCGCCCAGCGCTCCTCCGACCGGCCGTCCTCGGACGCGGCGGCCAACCGCCTGGGCGGCGCCCGCGTGTCCACGGCGGACTTCGGCGAGGTGGTCGGCGTCATGCACGCGGAGACGTCCGACTCGTACGACTGGATCCACCGCGGGACCAAGGTCCGCAAGATGCACTCCTCCCGTCGGGACGCGTTCCGGGCGATGAACGCCGCGCCGCTCGGGACGGTCCGCCCGGAGGGCCCTGTGGAGTTCACGGAGCCCGTCCAGCCGCGCTCCCAAGGGCCCACGAAGGTGGACGACAAGCTCGACCTAGACGTGGCCCTGGTCTACTTCTACCCGGGGATGAAGCCCGCGGTCCTCGAGAACTGCCTCCGGGATGCCCACGGCGTCGTCCTCGCGGGCACGGGCCTCGGCCACACGGCCCACGACCTGATGCCGGCCATCCACCGCGCGACGAGGGACGGCATTCCCGTGGTCATGACGACCCAGACCCTCCAGGGCCGCGTCTCTATGCGCGTGTACGACACGGGTCGCGACCTGATCAAGGCGGGCGTCATCAGCGGGGAGGACATGCTCCCCGAGGTGGCCTACGTGAAGCTCATGTGGGTCCTGGGCCACACCCGCGATCACGCGGACGTCGTGAAGGCCATGGCGACCAACGTGGCGGGCGAGATGAATCCGCGGATCGGCCTCGACGAGTTCTCCGAGTGAGCCAGCGTCCCGGACCTGCCGCTCGTTAAGCTTATGCACAGCTAGGGATTGACGCGACCCAGGCACGATGAAGATCGACCAGGTCGGCGAGGTCGGCGTCGTCATGACGGCCGCCAACGAGCCCGTCCTCACGGGCAAGGACCAAGTCATCGGCTTCCGCGCCCTCTACTACGAGATCTACAAGGGTTCCTTCCTCGCGAAGCGGCCCATCGTGGACCGGCGGCACGGATGGGCGTGGCAGACGAGGCAGCGCATCCTCCTCCTCGACGACGCGTGGCTCGACCTACCCGGCGGGAAGAAGGGGAAGCGCTACCACGAGATTCCCTTCGAGGAAGCGACGGACGTCATCCACAAGAAACGACGAGTCCTGCTCCATGCGGAGGACGGGGAGCACGGCAAGGTCATCTTCGAGTTCCGCCCGTTCGGCGCGGCCTCCCGCCTCCTGGCCTGGCTCAAGAAGGAGAAGGAGCACCGGGAGATGCGGGAGGAAGGCACGCTGGCGTCCCCTTACCGCCCCGAGGACCGCCAGCGGCAAGCCTGAGCCCGAAAGCGACACCTTGATGAGCCGCGGCCACGACTCTCTCCGCGAGGGATTCCCATGGCGGTTCCCGCGGAGTACGACGAGGTGTGGGAGATGCTCGCCGCGACCCATCGCAAGCTGCACGGGGACCATAAGCCCCCGACGGGCGACATGAACTGCTGCCCGGAGTACGCGCTCATGATGGCCCTGCGCGCCGCGTCGACCATGCGCTCGGACTACCCCGCCTACCTCCTGCGCCGCGCCTCCGCACTCCCCGATCTGGACAAGTCGTTCTACGTGGAGAACGTCCTCTCGACGGACGGCGAGACCCCGCCCGCGGACCCCGAGGCGCTCCGCGAGTACCGCGCGGCCCGGAGGCACCACATCCTCTGGAACGAGCTGA
>CAZJIP010000282.1:0-1662 GCA_964546105.1 uncultured Methanomassiliicoccales archaeon | reverse complement strand
GAACACGTTGGTCTACCGCGGCGCGACTAGCCGCCGCAGCAGCCACCCTCGTCTCCGGCTTGGCCGCAACCGCACTCGTCGCCGCACGCGCCGTCGTGTTCCTTCTGGAGGACCGGGAGCACGACCGTGGTCGCGGCGGGCTGCGCCTTCTTCTTGTTGGCAAGGGTCTCGAGGACGGAGCTCATGCCGATCCTCCCGGAGAAGGACGATTTAGGTACTTCTAAATGTCGTCACGCGAGGTGCTTCTTGACGCGTTCCTCGAGGGGACCCCGGGGCATCGCACCGACGACCTGATCGACGAGCTTGCCGGCCTTGAAGAAGAGCAGCGTCGGGATGCCCATGATCATGAACTGCTGGACCGTCTTTGGGTTCTCGTCGCTGTTCACCTTGGCGAAGGTCACCTTGCCGTCGTACTTCTTCGCGAGTTCCTCGATGGTCGGGGCGATTGCGCGGCACGGGGCGCACCATTCGGCCCAGAAGTCGACGACCACGTAGGAATTCTCCTTGACGACCTTGTCGAATTCGGCATCGGTGACATGAATGGGCTTGTTGGCCATGGTAGTTACCTGCGGCTCGTCCTAGAGGGCGGTCCGATATAAAGTTCCCCGCAACCCGGGTGAACTTGCCACGACACGGACGGCATGCTGCCTCAAAGCTTATCCGGATACCAACACCTCACACCAAAGGGAGATGGATGCTACCTTCGGGACGCGGGGCAGCAAGGTGGAACCCCGAGGAGGAGGCGCGTGAGGATGTGCGAGAGGAGACCGCGGACCGTGGACCCGCGGCGCCGCGCAGCGAGGTCAGCGGCCCGAGCCTTTTCGGCTTCAGCGGATCGGACCTCCGTGCCGTGGGCGGCGTCCTCCTGATCTTCGGAATCGTGCTTTTCCTGGCCGGGGCCCTGCACATGATGTCCGGAGTCACCGTGCCGCAGGCCAGCATGGATCCGACCGCGTGGTTCCAGGAATCCACCGCGCACGCGATGACGGGGTTCGCCCTGAGCTCCGTCGGCTTGGTCCTCATCGGCATCAGAACCCGGGCCTTCCGCTTCGGTCTCATCCGGCCCGTGACGTCGTTCGTGGCCGGCGAAGCGCCGCCCGCAATCGAGACCGCATCCACGGCCATCGGTCGAGGGCTCGAAGAGGCTCGCGTGCAGCTGCCTCCGGCCGCCCCCACCGCGGCGGTCCAGACCGTGGTCAAGGTGAAGTGCAAGAACTGCGGCTAGCTCGATACGGAGGACGCCATGTACTGCAGCGAGTGCGGCGAGCCCCTCTGACCACCCGAGGCCGCAGACAGGAAGCTCAAACTCGAAATGCTCATATAGAAGCCCTAGCATAGGCGGCCCGGGATTCCTTATGATGGGCAATCAGCCAATCATCATCCTCAAGGAAGGAACGGAGAGGGAGAAGGGCAAGGGCGCGGTGTTCAACAACATCGCGGCGGCCCGCGCCGTGGCAGACGCGGTCAAGTCGACCCTGGGCCCCAAGGGCATGGACAAGATGCTCGTGGACTCCCTCGGCGACGTGACCATTACGAACGACGGCGTGACGATCCTCAAGGAGATCGAAATCGAGCATCCCGCGGCCAAGATGATCGTGGAGGTCGCGAAGACCCAGGACGACGAGGTCGGCGACGGCACGACGAGCGCGGTCATCCTGGCGG
>CAZJIP010000281.1:0-1692 GCA_964546105.1 uncultured Methanomassiliicoccales archaeon | reverse complement strand
AAGTCAGAATCCATCGGGATGGGATGGTTCAATGAAGTCGCTTCTGAACGAAGCCCTCGCTCGGCACCAAGAGGCAGAGGAACAGGCAGAGAAGGAGAAGGCCGCGGCGGCCGCGAAGCCGGAGACGACGAAGAGCGTGGACGACTCGGACATCGAGAAGATCGTCGAGTCGATCAACGTCTCGATCAAGATCGTGGGCTGCGGCGGAGGCGGCTCGAACACGATCGACCGCTGCAGCGAGGCCGGCATCACCGGGGCCCAGCTGTGCGCGATCAACACGGATGCCAAGCATCTCCTGTCCGTCCACGCACCCAAGAAGATCCTGATCGGCAAGCGCCTGACGAAGGGCCTCGGCGCCGGTGCCCTACCCGAGGTCGGCGAGCAGGCCGCCCACGAGAATGAGGAGGAGATCCGGGACTACATCCGGGGCGCCCACGTTGTCTTCATCACCGCGGGCATGGGCGGCGGGACCGGAACGGGATCTGCGCAGTACGTGGCCCACGTGGCGAAGGAAGAGGGCGCGCTCACCATGGGCGTCGTCACGATGCCCTTCAAGTCTGAGGGGCGCATCCGCATGGAGAACGCGGAGGCGGGACTCGACAAGCTCCGCAAGTTCTGCGACACGACCATCGTGATCTACAACGACAAGCTCCTCGAGCTCGTCCCGCGGCTCCCGATTAATGCCGCGTTCAAGGTGGCCGACGAGATCCTCATGCAATCCATCAAGGGCATGACGGAGATCATCACGAAGCCCGGGCTCGTGAACCTGGACTACGCCGACCTCATGACGATCATGAAGGGCGGCGGGGTCGCGATGATCGGCATCGGCGAGAGCGACGAGGAGCGGGACCGCGTGGAGTACGCGATCAACGAGGCCCTCGAGTCCCCGCTGCTCGGCGAGGTGGACCTGAGCCATGCCCGCGGCGTGCTCGTGCGCGTCGTCGGCGGGCCCGACTTGACCGTCTCCGAGGCGGAGAAGGCCGCGGAGATCGTCGGACAGAAGGTCAACCCGCAGGCCCGCATCATCTGGGGCTGCTCCGTCGAGCCGGAACTCCAGAACACGGTCCAGGTCCTGCTCGTCATCACGGGCGTCAAGTCCAAGTCCCTCCTCGGCAAGGAGGTCAACACCGGGGCCGTGCGCCTCGGCTCCTCCTCCGAAGTGGACGAAGTCCGCTGACCTCCTCCACCTTTTTTCCCCAACCTTTTTCCTTCTCCCTTTCCTCCCGGGTCAGCGTGAGCACGCGCCGGCCGCGGTACCGGTACATCGCCTTCCGTGTCGAAGGGCCGCGGCCTTTCTCCCGCGGCGAGGTCCTTGATGCGCTCCACGCGCTCCCGGAGCCGCTGTGGCTCGTGGGGTTCGAGCACCCCCTGGGTCTCGCCCGCTGCGCGCATCGGCGGAAGGACGCCACCATCGAGGCACTCAACGGCCTGCAGACCGTCGCGGGCGAGTCCGTCCGGGTGACGACCCTGGGGACGTCGGGTACCATCCGACGCGCGACGGAGAAGTATCTCTCCTGAGGTTGTGTCACATCCGCGGGATACGGCGTCAACGCACCGTCCCTGCGAGCGACTCCACTCCGCTCGGCTCCTCCCGTGCGCCCCCGCTTCCTCGGCGGGGGTCGTAGCGGGGGCTCACGACGTCATGGCGGAGGGCACCGGGCCGGAACCGTACGGCCCTTGCCAAGGCCTCGT
>CAZJIP010000280.1:0-1737 GCA_964546105.1 uncultured Methanomassiliicoccales archaeon | reverse complement strand
GGCTCAAGCGGCTCGAGTACCGCGGCTACGACAGCGCGGGCGTCGCCATCGTGGGTAGCGGCCTCCAAGTGGTCAAGGACAAGGGCTTCATTGCGAACCTGGAGGGCCAGCTCCCTCCCATGCCGGGGACGACCGGGCTGGCACACACGCGATGGGCCACGCACGGGGCGCCCTCCCGGGTGAACGCACACCCGCACACGGATTGCAGCGGCAAGATCGCGCTCGCCCACAACGGGATCATCGAGAACTACGCGTCCCTCCGGGAGAAGCTGGAATCGGAAGGACACACCTTCAATACGGAGACGGACACGGAGAGCCTAGTCCACCTCATCGAGTCCTTCTACCGCGGCGACCTGGAAGACGCGGTGCGGAAGGCGCTCCACGAGGTCCGCGGCTCCTACGCCATTGCGGTGGTCCACGCGGACGAGCCCGATAAGGTCGTCGGGGCGAGGAACGAAAGTCCCCTAGTCGTGGGGATGGCGCCCGACGAGAACTTCCTCGCGTCCGACGTGCCCGCCCTGCTCAAGTACACGGACAAGGTCGTGTACGTGATGGACAAGGAGATGGTCGTCCTCACGCCGGAGCGCGCCGTGGTCAAGGACCTCGCGGGCAAGACGGTCCACCGCGAGCCCCAGCGGATCACGTGGACCCTGGAGGATGCAGAGAAGGGCGGCTTCGAGCATTTCATGATCAAGGAGATCCACGAGACGCCCAAGGCGATCCAGGAGACCCTCCTGGGCCGGCTCGCGAACCTCGAGGTGGACGGCTTCCTGGCCGAGGACTTCACGAGCGTGAAGCTCGTGGCGTGCGGCACGTCGTACCATGCAGCTCTCGTGGGCAAGTACATCTTCGAGGAGATCGCGCACATCCCCGCGAGCGCGGAGCTCGCGTCGGAATACCGCTACACCCAGGGAGCCGCGGAGCGCCCCTTGGTCATCCTGATCTCCCAGAGCGGAGAAACGGCGGACACCCTGGGCGCCGCGCGCGAGGCGAAGCGCCGCGGCTGCAAGACCCTGGCCATCTGCAACGTGATCGGCTCGAGCCTCTCCCGAGAGACGGACAAGACGATCTACACCCGGGCGGGCGTCGAGATCGGCGTGGCCGCCACGAAAACGTTCGTCGCCCAGCTCATCGTCCTGTACCTCATCGCACTGCGGATGGGGCTCGACCGCGGAACCCTCGGCTATGAGGAGGCGGACCGCCTCAAGGACGAGCTGCGTTCCCTGCCTCGCGCGGTCCTCGCGGTGCTGAACGAGGAAGCGGAGATTCAGGCCTTGGCCGCCTCGTACGGTACGGATGCGCGGGACGCGTACTACCTCGGCCGGCACGTGAACTACCCCGTGGCCATGGAGGGCGCCCTCAAGCTCAAGGAGATCTCCTACATCCATGCGGAAGCGTACGCCGCGGGGGAGCTGAAGCACGGACCCCTCGCCCTGATCACGAAGGACACGCCCGTGATCGCCATCGCGGTAGACGACCCGACTTACGAGAAGATGCGCTCCAACATCGGTGAGGTGAACGCGCGAGGCGCACGGATCCTGGGCATCGGCACACAAGGCGACAAGGAGCTGCCCAAGTTCGTAGACGATCTCATCACGGTCCCTCGGATGTCCTGGATCTTCTCCCCGGTTCCCGTGAGCGTCGCCCTCATGCTGTTCGCCTACCACGTCGCGCGCTTGCGCGGCTGCCCCATCGACAAGCCCCGCAACCTGGCGAAGAGCGTCACCGTCGAGTGAC
>CAZJIP010000279.1:0-1745 GCA_964546105.1 uncultured Methanomassiliicoccales archaeon | reverse complement strand
CCGCCCCCGTCCGTTCTGGGAGGCCGTGCGGCTCCTTGAGGGGAATGCCGCGGCCGCGCGTTAACATGTTAACGAGGATTGGCATGCGGGCTCGGGTACGGCCCGTGGTCCCCGCCGGGCGAGAGAACGGAAGGCGGGCAGGCAATCCCTTCTGGGTGTTCCTGGCGAGAGCGGCCTCCAAGGTCTAATTCCAGAGCAGGACGACGAAGCGTCTGCCACGGAGAGCCGGCTTACCTCTACCCGCCTTCGAGATCGCGTTGACCGTCCCCCCTCATAAGGCGCTGGTCGCGGCTATCACGCGTGGTTTTCGGGAACCGCATCACCGGCAGTGACCTGCCTTGCACCGCAAGCCACGACGATGCGGGGTTGGCCAACCTTAAGCAATCCGGCGCCGAGGACGACAGGGGATCAACGATGGCAGAAACCGCGTCCCGAGCACCGAGCACGCGCAATTCGAGGTTCATCCAGGCCCCACGGAAGGCGGTCTATGAAGCCTTCCTAGACGGGGACGTGCTCGCCTCGTGGCTCGCGCCTGCCACGATGCGCGGCGAGATGCATGCGTTCGATCCGCGCGAGGCCGGCCGCTTCCGGATGTCGCTCACCTACCAGGACCCGCGGGATGCGGCGCGGGGCAAGACGTCCGGAGCCACGGACACGTTCCAAGGGAGGTTCGTGGAGCTTGTCCCTCCCGAACGGATCGTATGGGCCGCCGAGTTCGAGTCGCAGGACCCGGGCTTCGCCGGCGAGATGAAAGTCACCTGGACCTTCGCGGAGGCCCACGGGGGAACCGAAGTCACGGTCCTCTTCGAGGGTATTCCACGGGGGATCCGGCCCGAGGACAACCAAGCGGGACGATGGAATCGCTCTCCAAGCTGTCGGCGCTCGTGGAAGGGAATCGCAACGCGGCTCGGCCGCAGAAGGAAAGACCATCCCGCCGGTCTACCGGATCACGCCGTAGCCGATGAGCCGCCACTTGCCGCCGATCCGACGCGACACCGCAACGCGCTGGCCCGCCTCCGCGACCACGGGGATCTTCAGCGTCATGTCCGCGAGGCTTTCCCGCGCGGACGTCACCACGCCGACCGTCGTGGCCGTCCCGACGGACACCATGAGGGGCTCCGAGGTCTTGATGCCCTCGACCTGGAGCTCCTCCTCCGTCCCGACCACGCGCTCGAGGAGGTGGACCTCCACGGACATCTTGGCCATGATCTCGGGCAGTGTGCCCGGAGGGCCGACGACGCGGCCTACGAGCCCGTCCGACTTCGTGAGCACGGGATCGAGGTTCGTGCCGATTGCAATCAGGCCACCGGGGCGAGCTTCCTTCCGCGGAGCCCCGCCGCTGTGCAGGCTCCGGATGGACGTCGTGATGTTCCGCCACTCGGTCTTGTTGCCCACGGAGACCTGCCGCCCGGGAGAGATCTCCACATCGTCGCCTACGCGGATGTGGCCCTGCATGAGGCTGCCGCCGAGGACGCCGCCCACGATCTTCTCGGGCGGGATGCCGGGCTGATTGACGTCGAAGGACCGGGCCACGTACATCTTGGGCGGCTTCGCCTCCTCGTGGGGTTTCGGCGGGATCGTCTGGTAGATGAGCATGAGGAGCACGTCCAGGTTCACCTCGTGGTGTGCGCTGACGGGGACGATAGGCGCGTTCTCCGCCACGGTCCCCTTCACGAACGCCTCAATCTGGCGGTAGTTCTCCTGGGCCTGCTTCGGGTCGACGATGTCGATCTTGTTCTGGACGA
>CAZJIP010000278.1:0-1747 GCA_964546105.1 uncultured Methanomassiliicoccales archaeon | reverse complement strand
GCCTTGTCCGAGAGCGTCTTGGGGTCGGGCATGAGGGCCGCGAGCATGTCCCGCGGCGCCACCTTGACCTTCTCCCCGGTCGCCTTGACCTCGACCTCGATGGGGTGCCCGCGATGCAGCCCGAACCTCTGGAACACCTTGAGCGCGTGCGCCAGATCCTCGGGGATCGCGATCTTGAAGTCCATGGACTGGAGGCCCTTACCGATGGTCAGCGGCAGGGTGTTCGTCTCCTCGTGGTCCACATTGTACACGGTGAGGGGTCCCACGGGCTCGGGGAAGTCGAAAACCTCTTCGCCCTCGAGAGAGCCTAGGCGGATGAGCTTCCCCTCGCGGAACGCGAGCGCAGGCATGAGGACCTCCTCGATCAGCGTGTCTACGGACCATAGGGAGGCGAACTCGAAGCCATCCACGGTCCCCGCGTCCCCGTCGCGGACCTCGATCTCCTGGACCACGTCGAGGCGGTCCGCACCGAGCCGCGCCAGGATGTTCGAGATCCCAGGATCCTGGCCCATGCCCAGGAGGGCCGTGAGCCCGGCGTTCCGGAACGCGTCATCGTACGCGAGCTGGAGCGCCTCCGGCGGCGCCTTCACGATCTCCCCGGGCTTCTCCTTCGCGAGGGCGAGGTCCGTCGCCGCGTCCATGTAATGCACGCCGGCCTTGAGGCACGCGTCCATGATCTTCAGGTTGAACCGCGGCAGGACGAGGTTCAGGACGACATCGAAACCCTTGAACGCCTCGACCATGGAATCCACCTTGCCCGCGTCGACCCGGTCCGCCTCGACCCGCCCGCGGTCCAGTTTCTCGGCGAGGGTCTTCGCGGCCTCGAGGCTTCGATCCGCGATGACGAGGCGTTCGATGTGCGGGCTCTTCGACAGCAGGGTGGCGGAGACGGAGCCAATGGCTCCCGCCCCGAGTACGATCACTTTCATTGTGTCCTTTCCTTGGCTTCCTTGGACGGTCCCGAGCCGGCCATGGGTAATAACGGTTCCCGCGGTCCCGGGAAAGGGGTACTTATGCCCTCCGGGGGCCGCGGGATCCTACGCTCACGCCGCGAGATCGACCTCGTGGACCTCGGGCCGCTCCCCGTACGGGATGTCCCAGTCCGGGAGGTGCTTGATGATCGGCGCGGGGTCGAGGACCTCGGGCGGGAACACGCCGCGGCGCGTGACCTCGTGGCGGGCGAACATCTCGAGCCCCACCACGGGTGGTGCGCCCGTCGTGTAGGAGACCGCGTTGTACCCGTACTTCTGGTAGCAGTAGTCGTGGCTCATCAGGGTGTAGATGAACCAGCCCGCGGGCTTCCCGTTCTTCTCCCCCTTGACCACGCTGCCGACGCACGTGGACCCGTGCACGTTGGACGCCATCTCCACGGGGACGGGCAGGAGGGCGGTCATCACGTCGCGCGGCGCGACCTTCACGGTCGTGTTGTGGAACTTGCTGCGGACCTCGATGGGGTCGGCCTTGGTCATGCCCCACCTCTTGGACAGCCGCACGTAGTCCGCGAACTCCTTGGGCAGGGAGAGCTTGAAGTCCTGGTTCCGCAGGCCCTTGCCGATGAACAGGGGCAGCGTGTTGGACTCCTCATGGTCCACGTTGTACACGGTCTGCGGACCGACGGGCTCGGGGAAGTTGAAGACCTCCTCGCCCTCCGCCGTGCCGACGCGGACGAACTTGCCGTCGTAGAAGGCGAGCGCGTCCATCTGGACCTCCTCGATCAGGGTGTCCGCGGACCAGAGGGTCGCGAACT
>CAZJIP010000277.1:0-1774 GCA_964546105.1 uncultured Methanomassiliicoccales archaeon | reverse complement strand
TGTCCGCCAGGTTCTGGTTCACGAGGCTCACCGCCACGGAGGTCCAGTTGGCCAGCGTGGGTGTGCGGATGTCGAGCCGCTCCACCTTGTCCGTGTTGTTCGTGCGGATGAAGTGGACCAGCTCGCCGCGCGGCGCCTCGTACCGGGAGAGCACCTCGCCCTTCGGGGCGGCCCGTGGCGGTACCATGCGGATCGGCCCGGCGGGCAGGTTCTCCAAACCGTACCGGATGATGGCCAAGCTTTGCTGGAGTTCTCCAACCCGCACCAGGGTGCGGCCGTAGACGTCGCCGTGGGTATCCGTGACGACCTTCCAGGGGACCTCCGCGTAAGCGATGTAAGGATCGTCCCGCCGGACGTCGTAGTCGACGCCGCTCGCGCGGGCCGTCGGCCCCACCGTGCCGAGCTTCAGGGCCTGGTCCTTCGTCAGGAAGCCGACCCCCTTGAAGCGAAGGAGCATGGTCTCTTCCTCGTTGACCATCTCGGCGTACGTCGCGATGCGCTCCTCGAGCTTGGCCAGGCGCTTCAAGGCGGGCGGGATCTGGTCCGGCGTCAGGTCGCGGCGGACGCCGCCGACCTCGTTGGTCCCGTAGTTCACGCGGTTCCCCGTCATCTCCTCGAGCATGTCCTGGACGGCCTCCCGGTCGCGCCAGGTCCACATGAATAGGGTGTTGAACCCGACCTCGTGGGCCGCGACCCCGAGCCAGAGGAGGTGGCTGTGCATGCGCTCGAGTTCCGCAACGATTGTGCGGATGAACTGGGCGCGGGGCGGGATTGTGAGCTTCATGGCCTCCTCGATCCCCTTGACGAACACGGTCGTGTGGGAGTGGGAGCAGATGCCGCAGACCCGCTCCAGGAGGGGCACGACGCGGACGAAGTCCCGCGCCTCCGCGGCCTTCTCGATCCCGCGGTGGTTGTACGACACGTCCAGCTCCAGGCGGACGATCGTCTCGCCATCGGCCACGACCTTAAAGTTCACGGGCTCCTTGAGCGCGGGGTGGTGGGGTCCCACGGGCACGATGACCTCGGGCATGTCACCTCACCTCCTCGGGGACGCCGCCGTAGAACTTGTTCGGGTCCATCTTCCAGTCCTTCCGCAGGGGGTACTCGCCCTCGGGCCAGTCCTCGTTCAGGATGATCCGCTTGAGGCCCGGGTGGCCGCGGAAGTCGATGCCGAGCAGGTCGTGGATCTGGCGCTCGTAGATGCCCGCGGGCGGCAGCAGGTCCGACGTCGTCGGCACCTCGGGCTTGTCCCTTGGGATGTCGATGGCCAGGGCGACGACCATCCGGTGCGGGCCCGTCAGGTGGTAAATGAGCTCCAGGCTCTTGCCGTTGTCCACCGCGCTGATCTGGATCACGTGGTCGCAGTTCAGGATGGACTGCGCGCGGAGGATCGCCTCGCGGATCTTCTCGATTTTCGTGGCCACCTTGATCCGGTTCCACCGCACGGCCGCCACGGTCCCGAGGTCGCCGAGGGCCTCCTGGACCGTCTCCGGCTTGAGCGTGGGCTCCGTCATGCGGTCACCTCCTGCGCGGGGGTCTCGACGCGCGGGATCACCGCGGGCTTCTTCGCCCGCCACTCCTTGCCGCCGTGGGCCAGGTCCTCCTTCAGGAGGCCCAGGCAGGCCACGACCGCGTTGATGATTTCGTCGGGCCGCGGGGGGCACCCCGCCACGAAGACGTCCACGGGGATGACGTTTTCCACACCGTCCACAATGTGGTAGAGGCCGCGAAAGACGCCGCCGGAAGCGCCGCAGGCGCCCATGGCGATCACGTA
>CAZJIP010000276.1:0-1793 GCA_964546105.1 uncultured Methanomassiliicoccales archaeon | reverse complement strand
GGGTGGCCAGCCCGGGGGCCGACGCCATCCCTCGGGACGTCCAGAACGAGAGCGCGAACCACTCCTACCGCCTGAACAAGGTCGGGGTCACGGGCGTGGAGAAGCCCGTGGAGGTCCGGAGGAAGGGGCGCAACCTGACGCTGACCACGACGCTCGACGTGTTCGTGGACCTTCCCCAGGAGCAGAAGGGCTCCCACCTCTCGCGGAACCTCGAGGTGATCAACGAGCTCGTGGACCGCTCGGTCCGGGAGCCCGTGGGCAGCCTGGAGGAGCTCACGGAGACGATCGCGCGGCAGCTCCTCAAGAAGCACGAGTACGCGACCACGTCCGAGGTGTGGGCGCGGGCGGACTACTTCCTGGAGCGGAAGTCGCCCTGGGGCCGCACGTCCATGGAGCCGTACCACCTAGTGGCCCGCACGAACGCCCGGCGGGGAGCCGCATCCGCGGAGCGGTCCATCGGCGTCGAGGTGGTCGGCATGACCGCGTGCCCGTGCGCCATGGAGATGGTGCGGGACCGACTCGTCAAGGAGCATCCCGAGATCAAGGAATGGCCCGACGACATCCCATTCGTCACGCACAACCAGAGGAACCGCACGACGGTCATCCTGCAGGAGCCGGACGGCTTCGACATCGAGGCGGACGACCTGATCGACATCGTCGAGGCGTCCATGTCCGCGCCTACGTACGGCTTGCTCAAGCGGCCCGACGAGGGGCGCCTCGTGGAGCTGGCCCACGCGAACCCGCGGTTCGTGGAGGACGTGGCCCGGGAGGTCCTGGACCGCCTCCTCGCGAAGTACCCCAAGATGCCCGACGCCACCTGGGTCCGCGTGAAATCGGAGGCCGAGGAGTCCATCCACAAGCACAACGCGTTCGCGGAGCGCGCGGCCACGTTCGGCGAGCTGCGGGCGCCGTGAAAGCGGCCACATGGCGTAAACATGTTTACGGGTCCAGCCGGAGGCTGCTTGCCGTCGTAAACATGTTTACGGATGCGGGGGGCGGCGCCTGCAGGGAAGGATCATCATCCCGAGTACTTTCACCCATCCCTCCAGGGAACAGTCATTATATGGCTGTGTCTATGGTAATCCATGGTCTTCGACGCAAGCGGCTCTTCCATCCTGCTCTCGTACGACGTCCCGCGAGAAATCCGGGTGGCTGCGGCCAGAGTGTCCCACCTGATCTTCGGCCGGGGAGATGAGGAAAAGGACGCGCCCTTGCCCTACATCCGGCGGCCAGGAGTCGTGTGGCTTGGCCAGTGAGTCCTCCTGCTGCCATCGCCGCTCGCCCGCGAACTTGCAATGCGCCTCGAGGCCCTCGGAGCCCACGTGGCCATGGCCCGAATCTCGATCCCTCCCGGGGAGCTCGAGGCCTTCCGGCGTCGCATGCGGCGCCACCTCGGTCCGTAAACATGTTTACGGAGCGGATGGGGAAACCTCATCGCCTCGAACGCCCTTCCCACCCCCATGGTCGTCCCGGCCCTCTGCCACGTGTGCAGCCGCCCCACGGTCCGCACGTGCGTGGCCTGCGGACGGCCTACCTGCGAGGACCACCAAGGGCCCGACGGCGTGTGCGTCGCCTGCCGTGGCGGGCGGCACTCGTCGCCCGGAGGGCGCGGCTGACTCACAGCACGCGCTTCGCGTCTTCCTTCCCGATGTCCAGGGCCTTGAGCGCGTACGACAGCGCCTTGGCGCGGATCATGTCCCGGGTCTTGTCGTCCAGGAACTGCTGCATGGCCACGGGTGCCTTCCGCGCGTAGTTGATCGCGAACTCGGACCAGTAGAACGGCGCGTTGTCCT
>CAZJIP010000275.1:0-1805 GCA_964546105.1 uncultured Methanomassiliicoccales archaeon | reverse complement strand
GACCGCGCCCGCACCCGGAATGATGCAAAGGCATATGCACGGGACCACAATCTCGTGTTCCTGGAAGGGCAGGACATCATCCGGGCGTGGCAGTCATGGTCCGCGTAATGGCAACGGGGGTCTTCGATCTCCTCCATCCCGGTCACATCTACTTCCTCGCGGAGGCGAAGCGACTCGGGGACGAGCTCGTCGTGGTCGTCGCGCGGGACAGCACGGCGCGGAAGTTCAAGCACGAGCCCATCACCACGGAGTCCTCCCGCGTGCAGCTCGTGCAGGCCCTCAAGCCCGTGGACCGCGCCATCCTGGGCCACGAGGGCGGGAGCATCTACGACATCTTGGAGGAGATCCGTCCCGACGTCATCGCCCTCGGGTTCGACCAGATTCACAACGAGGACAAGATCCTCGAGGAGTGCCGGAAGCGGGGACTCCGGACCCGGGTGGTCCGGCTCCCCAAGTTCGAGGGGGACCTCGACGGCACGCGGAAGATCGTGAGGAAGGTGGCCGAATGGCTGGCGCTCCAGGAAAAGCTGCAGGCAGTCGAAGGCGGACGGCACCCGCCCGCCTGAAGAAGATCGGCATCGTCGACACGTCGTTCAGCCGCTTCGACATGGCGATGTCCGCGGTGGACGAGTTCAAGAAGCAGGGCGGCGGGTACGAGATCCTCCGCTACACCGTGCCCGGCATCAAGGACCTCGCGGCCGGGGCGAAAATCCTCTTCGACCGGGGCGCGGACCTCGTGATGACTCTGGGCATGGTGGGCCGCCAGACCGTGGACAAGGACTGCGCCCTCGCCGCGGACTTCGGGCTCCAGATGGTCCAGGCCACGACCGGGAAGCATGTCATCGGGGTCATGGTCCACGAGGAGGAGGCGGCGGACGAGGCCAAGCTGGCCTGGCTCTTCGACCGCCGCACCCGGGAGCATGCGATCAACGCGTACGACCTCCTCTTCCGACCGGATGCCATCCGGTCCCGCGCGGGGACGGGCCAGCGCGAGGGCTACCCGGACGCCGGGCCCATCCGGTTGGATGCCTCATGAGGCTCGCCATCGTGGCCTCCCAGTTCAACCGGCAGGTCGTCGACGCCATGGTCGAGCGCGCGCTGGAGCGCGCCCGGGAGTTGGGCCTCCAGGTGACCACCGTGGTTCGCGTCCCGGGGACGTTCGAGGTGCCGCCCGCGGTGCAGCGTCTCCTCGAGCGGACGGACGTCGACGGCGCGGTGGCCCTCGGCGCGGTCATCCAAGGGGAGACGAAGCACGATGAGGTCATCATGCAAGCCGCGGCCCACGCGCTCATGGACATCGGCCTCCGGACGGGGAAAGCGGTCGGCCTGGGGATCACGGGCCCGGGCATGACGTACAAGCAGGCCAAGGCGCGCGTCGACGCGGCCTCGCGGGCCGTGGATGCGGCAGTGGCCATGGACGAGCTCCTCCGCGGGCTCTGAACATTTTCTTCTTCGAATCTGGCGGCACAAAGGTTTTATTGACCCTGCCCTCAATCACCGTCGCTTCGGAAGCCGTCCGGACGGGAGCGCGACCATGGCCGACACCGCCGCGATCGAGTCCATTCTCCACGAAATCGAGAAGTCCGAGGCCATCGAGGAGGCCATCCTGGTCTCCCGCAACGGCACGTACATCGCGGGGACCGTCCCGCGGGCCGTGCACGTGGAGACCTTCGCCGCGATGTTCGCCATCCTCCTGGGAGCCGCGGAGAACTCGACCTCCGAACTCAAGGAGGTCCTGGACAACGTGGTCATCAACCTGGAGACGAGCAAGATGGTCATCGTCCACGGCGGCCCCAAGGCCCTCC
>CAZJIP010000274.1:0-1808 GCA_964546105.1 uncultured Methanomassiliicoccales archaeon | reverse complement strand
TCTCCTTCATCAGGTATTCCTTGAGCAGGACGCGGCGCATGTTCTCCACGATGATGCGCTTGTCCTTCCGCCGCTCTGTGACCGCTGCCCCGGGCATCAGCTCTCCCCCGTCTCTTCGAGGACGATTTCCAGATTGACCGTGTCCTGGTTCCACGGGCCGCTGCGCCCGTGGGCCCGCGGCCGGTATGCCTTCTGGATGGCGCCCTTGTGGGCGTTGATGACGAGGACCCGCATGCCGTCGGGGTTGTCCTTCCCCGTGAACTCCGCGTTCGCCACCGCGCTCTCAAGCACGCGGAGGAACGCCTTGGCCGCCTTCACCGGATACCGGGCGGGCCCGTAGCCGGACTTGTGGGCCACCCAGCGCTTGTAGCGCCGCATGGGGACGGGCTGCTTCAGGGCGGCCACGTTCTCCAGGTACTCGCGGGCCTGCTCCACGGTCTTCCCGCGGATCGCGTGCGCGAGTTCCACGCTCTTCTTCCAAGGAATCTGGAGCTCCTTGCCGTAGGCGCGCGCCATGGTCTCGATCTTGTATTCCACCGTGTACCCGAGATGCGCCATGGTCCACCTACTTCAGCGGCATGAACTTGGACGAGCGCGTCGCGCCCACGCCGGGGCCGCTATGGACGACGACCGCCTTGCGCGTCATGGCGAACTCGCCGATGTAGTGCCCGATCATCTCGGGCTTGATGTCTACGGTCATGAACTCCTTCCCGTTGTGGACGGCGATCTTCTTGCCCACGAAGTCCGGGAGGATGGGGACGTCCCGGCAGTGCGTGCGGACCGCCTCCTCCGTGCCGTTCGCGCGGAGCTTGTCGATGAACGTGGTCCGCTCCTCGTCCAGGCCGCGGACGAACGACCGACGGGCGCGGGCGGGCAGCAGCTCGACAATCTCCTCGAGGGTCATCGCCTTCATCTCCTCCAGGGTGTAGCCCCGGTAGGTGAACTCCTTCTTCCTGCGCGTCTCGACGAGGCCCGCGCGCTTCCGCAGCTTCCTGCGCGCCGCCTTGGCGAGGCCGCCCATCTTGCGTGGCATGTCATCTACCTCCGCTGCTTCCGTTCACGGATACGTTTCGGCTTCGGGGACAACCGGCCGACCTTGCGGCCGGGAGAAGCGTCATAGCCCACGGTGGAGGGGCGTCCGACGTGTTGGTGGGAGCCACCGCCATGGGGATGGTCCACAGGGTTCTTGGCGACGCCGCGGACGTCGAAGTAGGCCTTGCTGAAGGAGCGGAAGGCATGGAACTTCTTGCCCGCCTTCGTGAAGGGCTTCTCCCCGCGGCCCGCGCCGGCCACCGCGCCGATGGTCGCCTTGCACTCCCGGTGGAAGGCGTAAAACTTGCCCGAGGGGAGCTGGACGACCGTACGGTCCCCTTGGCTCACGACGACGGCCTGGGTGCCCGCGGCGCGGACGAACCGCCCGCCGTCGCCCGGGATCTTCTCGATATTGTAGACCAGCGTCCCTTCGGGGATCTGGCCTAGCGGCAGGGTGTTCCCGCGGTCCACGTTGGCGGGTCCGATGGTCACGGCCTGGCCGACCGTGAGGCCGTCGCAGGCGATCATGAGGACCTCCTGGCCGTCGTAGCGAACGCGCGCGAGGGGCGCCGTGTGCCCGGGTGCCTGGAAGATCTCGGTCACGGTCCCGCTGCCGCGAAGGTGCGGATACTCCACGGGGCCGGGGTGGCGGTGGCTCGGCGAACGGTACGTCGGCGAGGTGCCGCGCCCGCGCCGCTGGTTCGGAAGGTTCTTCCCCATTAGAACACCCCGATCCGCATCCCGATCTCCTCCGCGGAGAACTCGGGCTTCAGCTT
>CAZJIP010000273.1:0-1822 GCA_964546105.1 uncultured Methanomassiliicoccales archaeon | reverse complement strand
ACGTGGTAGGCGGCGAGCTTCCCCTTGTCGTCCGCGTCGATCCACGTCCGCTCGCGGGCGAGCTTCACGTACCACCGCGAGAGGTCGTCCAAGATGAACGCGTCCACGGCGCGGTAGGCCCGGTGCAGCGCGTAGGACTCCATCTCCTTGTCGAACGACGCGCGCAGGCCCTCCAGGCGGGAGAGGAGCCAGCGGTCCTCGGGCCGGAGGTGTGCGGACAGGGAGGCGAGATCCTCACGGTCCGGATCGAACCGGTCGAGGACCATGTACGTGGTCGCGAACCGCAGGACGTTCCACAGGATGTTGAGCGTCCGCTGGCACGTCCGGACGCCCTCCTCCTGGAAGGTGATGTCCTCCCAGATGGCGTTCACCGAGACGACGTAGAACCGGAGGGCATCCACGCCGAACTTCGCGATGACCGTCGACGGCTCGATTACGTTCCCTAGGCTCTTGTGCATCTGACGGCCGTCGGGGCCGTTCACCCAGCCGTGCGTCAGGACGGAGTCGTACGGGGTGCGGTCGAACGCCATGACGCCCAGGGCGAGCTGGGAATTGAACCATCCTCGGGTCTGGTCGGGCCCTTCGACAATCCACCTCGCGGGCCACCACCGCTTGAATTCGTCCTCGCGGGCGGGGTATCCGAGACTGGCCCAGCTGGCCACGCCGCTCTCGAACCAGACGTCGAGGACATCCTTGACGCGGCGCATCTCGCCGCCGCACTTGTCGCACGTCAGGGTGACCCCGTCGATCCACGGCCGGTGGAGGTTCATGCCCGGCGTGTAGCCACTGCCGCGTCGCAGGTCGTCCGCGGACCCCACGACGGTCCAAGCGGCGCACTTGGCGCATCTCCAGACCGGCAGCGGGATGCTCCAGTACCGCTGACGGGAGACACACCAGTCCTTCAGGTTCTCCGTCCAGTCGGTCTGACGCGCGGAGCCGGCCCAATCCGGGTACCACTTGACCCGGGCGATCTCCTCGAGCATCCGACCCTTCACGTCGGTGACCTTGAGGAACCACTGGACCGTCGCACGGTACAGGATTGGGGTCTTGCACCGCCAGCAGTGTCCATACGCGTGGGTAATCGTTTCCTCGGCGAACAGGGCATGCAAGGCCTTGAGGTCCTCGACAATCCGCGGATTGGCTTCGCGCACATGTAGGCCGGCGTACGCGCCCGCGTCCGGTCCGAAGCGACCCTGCTCGTCCACCGGGGAGAACGCGGGGAGCCCGAGGCGTTGGCCCAGATCGAAATCCTCGGGGCCATGACCCGGGGCCGTGTGGACGAGTCCCGTGTGCTCCGCCTCGACCGTGTCCGAGGCGACCGCCTTGTGGACCCATTCCCCCTTGAGGCCCCGCTGGTAGGGGACCTTGGGCTCCAGGGGATGCACATACACCGCCCCCACGAGGTCCGTGCCCTTCGCCTTCCCGACGACCTCGTAGATCTTCACGCCAGCCAGCGCCATGACCGCGGGGACCGTGGACTCGAGCATCCAGAGGAACTCCGTGCGGCCCGCGATGGATGCCCGCACCTTGGCGTACGTGAACTCGGGGTGGACCGCGATGGCCATGTTGGCCGGCAGGGTCCACGGTGTCGTCGTACAGATGAGCAGGGATTCGCCGGGGCGGTCCCAGATGGGGAACTTGACGTAGATGGACGGGTCGGTCTCGTCGGAGTATTCCACCTCGGCCTCCGCGAGGGCAGTCTGGCACCGCGCGCACCACTGGAGGGATCGCAGGGCCTCGTAGACCAGCCCGCGCTCTGCGGCGCGCTTGAACGTCCACCACGCCCCCTCGATGTACTCGTTCTTGACCGTCAGGTAGGGCC
>CAZJIP010000272.1:0-1885 GCA_964546105.1 uncultured Methanomassiliicoccales archaeon | reverse complement strand
AGCAGGCCGATCTCCCGCCAGGCGGCCTTCAGGCCTTCCTCGTAGCCCTTCAGGAACGCCTTGCGCAACTCGTCGTCGCCCATCCCTTGCAGGGACGGTATCCCCGGGTCGACCTATAGAGGTTTTGCGACAGATTTAGCCGATGTACCCCAGGTCCTCGCGCTTCTCCGGGGCCTCGGGCTGGGCCTCGATGTCCCGCAGCTTCGAGGTAATCTGGTCGATCTGCTTCGCCTTGCTCTCCAGCTCCGTGAAGGAGATCGTCACGTCGAGGACCTTCGTCAGGACCTCGAGGACGACCTGGGCGCTCTTCGGGTCGACGAAGTAGCCGGACGTCTCGCCCATGAGGCAGACCGCCTGCATGTCATAGAGCCGGCCGAGGCCGAGCATGAGCCCGCTCGCGCCGACGATCCCCGCGCCGGGTTCGCCGCGCGAGAACACGACGCCGTGCTTCTCCATCTCCTTGACCAGCGCGGCATCCGTCGCGGCGCCGAGCACGCGCGGCTTCGTGACCATGCGCCCGAGGCCGTAGCCGCCCAGGGTGAAGATCCGCCGCACGCCGAGCGCCTTGAGCTCCCTGAGGATGAAGTCGCTGAGCTCGTACTGCCCCTCGGGCGTGAGGCCCTGGTAGTCGCCCGTGAGGAAGATGATGTCCTTCCCGCGGCCCCGCTGGACGTAGTGCATCTCGTTGTTCACGAGCTTGATCTCCCCGCTGTCCTGGACGAGGACCTGGGGCGGGAAGTACTTGGAGAAGATCTCCGCGAACTTGACCGCGTGGAGCTCGTCCTTCAGGTGCTCCGCGGCGAGCTTGCCCACGTTCCCGATGCCGGGCAGGCCCTCGACGAAGATGGGATCCTCCAGCTTGGGGCGTTCGACGTACCGGATCACGATGTTTTCCATGGCGACTCACCTTCCCGCTTCAGCCGGCGGCGGTAGACGCCGTAGCGGTCCTCGGGCGAATACCGGGGAGGCATGGGGTTCCCCGCGGGCGCTCCGCACGCCGGGCAGACGTCCTGGAGCGTGTACCGGCCGCAGGCGCGGCACTTGTGCAACAGGGTCCGCATGGTCCCGCCTCAATCCTTCCGATGGAACTTGGCCTCGCCGCCCTTGGTCTCCAGGGCCTTGGTCACACGGGCGGCGGCCTTCTGCATCTCGTCCTCCGCGGTCTTGTAGTCCGGCGCGCGGACGACGAGGCGGTACCGCGGCGCCCCGATATACTGGACCCGGACCGTGACGTTGCCGTCCTCCTTGGCGGCTTTCTGAAGCGCGTCCTTTAGATGGACCGCGCCGTCGGGCGCGTAGTCCGTGGCCTCGAGGTACCCGTCGATCGTCACGAAGGGCGGGACGATGTTCTCCCGGGCCACCTCGACGAAGACCTTGACCCACGCGCCCTTGAAGCCTTCCTCTCCCAGCGCGTTCTCGTCCATGACACACTCCTCGAAGGCGCGATACAGCGTGCCGAACGCATCTAGGAGGTCGTACCCGAACTCGTCCCAGGACGCCTCGGGCGTCTTCTCGAGGCGCTTCGCGACGATGCCCAAGAGGTTCTCCGCCTTCTGCTCGTTCTTCCACTCCTGGATCTTGTCGCGCCGCTGGTGCTCGTTGACCGCCTTCAGGGAGAGGTCGATGTGGCCCTTTTCCGGGTCCACGCGGAGGACCTTGGTGACGACCTTCTGGCCCTCGCGGACGTAATCCCGGATGTACTTGATCCACCCCGAGGAGACCTCGGCGATGTGGATGAAACCCTCCTTGTTCTCGTACTCGTCCAGGGTGACGAAGGCGCCGAAGTTCTTCACGTTGGAGACGGTGCAGACGACGAGCTCGCCTTCCTCCGGCCAGTCGTACCCGCGGCCCGCCATCTACTCGAGGACCCCCAGGACCTCGCCTC
>CAZJIP010000271.1:0-1895 GCA_964546105.1 uncultured Methanomassiliicoccales archaeon | reverse complement strand
AGAACACCCCGATCCGCATCCCGATCTCCTCCGCGGAGAACTCGGGCTTCAGCTTGATGATCGCATGCTTCCCGTCCTTGCGGACGAACGTGTTCACGTGGTCCACCTTGACTTCAAAGAGGTCCTCGAAAGCCTTCTTGATCTCCGTCTTGTTCGCGCGGCGGTCCACAACGAACTCGAGGCGGTTGCCGTCCTTCAGGTCCTGGGCCGGCGTGCCCTGGAGCATGTTGAGCGTTTTCTCGGTCACATAGGGGTGCAGGAGCACGTCATGGGGTTTCATGGCTGCCAACTCCTGAGGATCTCGAGGGCGCCCTCGCTGAACAGGGCGAGGCGGCCGGGGTCGCCTCCGGGCGCAAGGACCTCCGCGTTGAGCGCGGCGGGGCTCACGACTTCGACGCCCGGGAGGTTCCCGAACAGGCGCCGGACCTTCGCGGGCTCCTTGACCACGACGAGCAGGCTGCGGGGCTGCCGCAGCCGGCGGCCGCGCATCTTGCCGCGGCCCGCGCGGACGTGCCGCCCGTCCTTGGCGCGGTCGACGTCCTGCTGCAATCCGAGGCGCTCCAGGATGGAGACGCCCTCCCGGGTCGCGCCCTCTTCAGGTTCGAGGGACTCGATGGCGTCCTCCATGACGACCGGAAGACTGAGTGCAGAATCGAATCGGTGACCGCGGGAGGAGACCAAAGCGGGATCCTTGAGGGCCGCAAGCGCCGCATTCCGCGCGAGACCTCGCTCGTGCTGGTTCACTTTCTTGGCCCAGACCGCGTCGGGACGCGGCGGATGGGCTCGGCGCCCGCCCACGGTGCCGGGTGCCTGGGCGCCCGTGCTGCCGTCCCGCAGGCGCGGGACGCGGGACACACCGTGGCCCTTCCCGGACCACCGCACCGAGTGCTTCATGCCCGATCGCCGATTCGGTCCGTACGGCTGGCGGCGGTTGGCCTGGAACGCGGTGACCGCGCGGCGGATGAGGTCGCGCCGCACCTCGGAGCGGAACACGGCGGGGAGCTCAATGGTCTTCATGGCCTCCCCGTCCACGGAGTAGACGCGGACCTGGCCGGGTTTGAGGACGGGCCCCTTCTCCGGAGCTTCCTTGCGCTCGCGCTTCGTCGGCTTGGGCGCGGCGGCACGGCGGCCGCGGCGCGGCTTCGCTTCCGGCGCCTCCGGGGCCGAGGCGGCCTCTTCGGGGACTTCCTCCTTGGGCTTTTCCTCGGCCACGGTCCTCAGGCCCCCTGCTTGGATTGCCGCGAGATGAAGGTGACCTCGGGCGGTTTCTCGAGCTTCACGAAGCCGCCGCGGCTCGCATCGCGGAACCGGATAAGCCGCTTGGTCGGCCCCGGGATGGAACCGTGGAGGATCACGTACGAAGTCCGGATGTTCCCGTAGTTGATGAAACCGCCATCCGGGGTAATTTCGTCCCCCTTCTCGCCGATCTTGAGGATGCGCTTGTTGTACTCCGTGCGCTGGTGGTATCCGAACTGGCCGCTCTGGGGCACCGTGGGGCGCACGAAGCCGGGCTGGAAGTTGCCGAGGGTCCCGATGTTCCGCCGGTGCTTCGAGTTTTTGTGGCTGAGCAGCCGGGTGTTCCACCGGGTGTGGTGGCCCTGCCACCCTTTGCCCTTCGTGATCGCCGCGACGTCGACCATGGAGCCTTCGCGGCAGAACTCCGTGACGGGGAGATCCTTCCCGAGATGCTCCCTGGCGTACTTGAGGCGGTCCGCAATTGCGCCGCCGCCCACGCGGTTTTCCATGAGTTCGGGCTTCTTCTTGGGGACGCCCGTCACCAGGGTGGGCTGCGTGTAGGTCAGCAGGCGGACATCGTCTACGTGAAGGGCGTCCACCTTGCTCCACGCCTCCTCTGCATTGTAGTCTTTGGGCATCGGGAAGACGCGGCCCAGCTC
>CAZJIP010000270.1:0-1897 GCA_964546105.1 uncultured Methanomassiliicoccales archaeon | reverse complement strand
TCATGGACCGCATGGCCCTCATCGCGAACACGAGCAACATGCCCGTGGCCGCGCGGGAGGCGTCCGTGTACACGGGGATGACCCTGGCGGAGTACTACCGCGACATGGGCTACAATGTGGCCCTCATGGCCGACTCCACCTCTCGCTGGGCCGAGGCCATGCGCGAGATCTCGAGCCGGCTCGAAGAGATGCCTGGTGAGGAAGGTTTCCCCGCCTATCTGTCCGCGCGGCTGAGCGAGTTCTACGAGCGGGCCGGTCGCGTGACCACCCTGAACGACCGCGAGGGGAGCGTCTCCGTGGTCGGCGCGGTGTCGCCGAGCGGCGGCGACTTCTCCGAGCCGGTCACGCAGGGCACGCTGCGCATCGTCAAGGTGTTCTGGGCCCTCGACACGGCCCTCCGCGCGCGGCGGCACTTCCCCGCGATCAACTGGCTTACGTCGTACAGCCTGTACGGCAACCTGCTCGAGGAGTACTTCCGGACCAAGGTTAACGAAGACTGGCCCAAGCTCCGGTCCTGGGCGCAGCGGACCCTCCAGGAGGAGGCGGAGCTCGAGGAAATCGTGCGCCTCGTCGGCGCGGACGCGCTGCCGGCGGACCAGCAACTCACCCTCGAAGTCGCGCGGATGATCCGCGAGATCTTCCTCCAGCAGAACGCGTACCACCCGGTCGACACGTTCTGCCCGCCCGACCGGCAGTTCAAGCTCATCTCGGCGATCAAGAAGTACGCGGACCTGGGCCGCAAGGTCGTGTCCCTCGACGTCCCCGTCAAGGACGTGGCCTCCGTGAAGTCGCGGGAGATCCTGACCCGGGTGAAGTACGAGGAGAAGTTCGACCAGGAACTCGAGAAGGCCCTCGCGATGATGGACGACGACTTCAAGAAACTGGAGGCGCGCTGACATGGCCAGGGAATACCGGACCATCACGGAAATCGCGGGACCCCTCATCTTCGTCGAGAAGACAGAGCCCGTGGGCTACAACGAGCTCGTCGAGGTCTCCCTAACGGACGGATCGCGGAAACGGGGCCAGGTACTCGACTCCTCGAAGGAAATCGTCGTCGTGCAGATCTTCGAAGGGACGGCCGGCATCGACCGTGCGAGCAGCGTGAAATTCCTCGGGGAGACGATCAAGCTCTCTGTGTCGAGGGAGATGCTCGGCCGTGTCCTGACAGGCTCCGGCGAGCCCGCGGACGGTGGGCCGCCCATCCTCCCGGAGAAGCGCGTGGAGATCAGCGGCGCCGCGATCAATCCGTACTCGAGGGAGCACCCCGCGGAGTTCATCCAGACGGGCATCTCGACGATCGACGGGCTGAACACGCTGGTCCGCGGACAGAAGCTGCCGCTGTTCTCCGGCGCGGGATTGCCCCACAACGAGGTCGCGCTCCAGATCGCGCGCCAAGCCAAGGTCCTCGGCTCCAAGGAGTCCTTCGGCGTCGTGTTCGCGGCCATGGGCATCACCCACGAGGAGGCCCGCGTCTTCATGAACGACTTCGAGCGCACGGGCGCCCTGAAGCGCGCGGTCCTGTTCCTGAACCTCGCGGACGACCCGGCCGTGGAGCGACTCATCACGCCGCGGATGGCCCTAACTGCCGCGGAATACCTGGCGTACGAGGTGGGCATGCACATCCTGGTCATCCTCACGGATATGACGAACTACGCGGAGGCCCTGCGCCAGATCGGGGCCGCGCGCGAAGAGGTACCGGGACGCCGCGGCTATCCGGGCTACATGTACACGGACTTGGCCACCATCTATGAACGCGCAGGCCGCATCCACGGGAGACCGGGGAGCATCACGCAGATCCCGATCATGTCCATTCCCGACGACGACTGGACGCATCCCATAGCGGATCTCACGGGCTACATCACGGAGGGCCAGATCGCGGTCAACCGCGAGCTGCACC
>CAZJIP010000269.1:0-1898 GCA_964546105.1 uncultured Methanomassiliicoccales archaeon | reverse complement strand
CACGCGCAGGAGCCCGAGGACGCCGAGCAATGCGTCGACGACGGCGTCGGCCACGGCACTCGGCGAGCCTCCGGAGTCTATTTGAAGGTTGCGCGCGCACGTGCGGCGTGCGGTAAGTCTTTCTTGCGACGGGCCTATGCCTTCGCATTCCGGGGGACACCCATGGACCGGAACCGGATTAAGACGCACATCCGAGGCTTCGACGAGGTAATCGGCGGCGGATTCCCCGAGGGCTACGTCGTCCTGGTCTCCGGCGCCCCGGGCACGATGAAGAGTTCCCTCGCGTTCTCCGTCCTGTACCAGAACGCCCTCCGCGAGGGGAAGAAGGGCGCCTACTTCACCCTGGAGCAGAGCAAGGATCTCCTCCTGGAGCACATGGCCTCCCTGGGGATGGCGGACGAGAAGGTCTGGGAGAACCTCGTGCTCCTGGACATGGGGAACATCCGCAAGAACCTGAACTACCTCCAGGGTCGCGGGACCTGGCTCGAACTCTTCAAGATGTACTGCAACAACGTGATGAAGCAGGACAAGCTCTCCTGCCTCGTCGTGGACTCCCTGGAGGTCCTGGAGACCATGGCCAAGATGCAGGACCGCCGGTCCGAGCTGTACTTCCTCTTCGAGTGGCTGCGTGACCTGGGGCCGCTCACCCTCCTGATCTCCGAGCAGCCCCTGGACGCCCTGGGCGGCTCCCGCCAGCCCGACGAGGCGTACCTGGCCGACGGGATCGTGCAGCTGGACATGCACGCTGCCTCGGACCTGTACGTGCAGCGGCGCATCCGCGTGGTCAAGATGCGGTCCACGAAGCACGAGACGGGCTTCTACGCCCTCACGTACGACGAGGGCGGGTTCGAGGTGGCCCGCGCGGTCTCGGGTTCCGGCTGAGGGAAAATCTCTCTTCCAGGAAAATCACACAGAAGCCCTTTATACCCCGCTCGAAGGTACGCCGGCCCGTCCGCGAAGGCCCCTGTCCCGCGCGGTGCCCAACGGTCGACCCATGACGTCCGACCTGTCCCCCCTCGAGGAAAGCGAGCTCCGGTTCCGCATGGCCGCCTCCCGGCTGCCCATGATCATGTGGACCACGGACGCGGACCTCCGGTTCACATGGGGCGTCGGGGCGGCCCTGGATGCGTTGCACGTGGACCCGCACTCGTTCCGGGACCGGCACGTGGGCGATCTCTTCCCCGGCGAGGAGGGCGAGTCGTCCCCCGTCGCGCAGCACCGCCGCGCGCTGGCCGGGGAGTCCGTGCGCTTCGAGTTCGCGTGGATGGGGCGCCGGTACGACGTGCACCTGGAGCCCCTGCGTTCCCCGGACGGCACGGCGGTCGGCGTCATCGGCATCGCGATCGACTTCACGGACCGCAAGAAGGCGGAGGACGCCCTGCACCGGAGCGAGGACCGCTTCCAGCTCCTGGGCCGGGCCACGAGCGACATGGCCTGGGACTGGGACCTGGAGACGGACAGCATCTGGCGGAACGAGAACCTCCTGACCGTGTTCGGCTACTCCGCGGAGGACATGGAGCCCGCGGGATCCTGGTGGGAGCTCCGCATCCATCCCAAGGACCGCGACCGCGTCGTGAACGGCCTCCGCGAGGCCATCGTGGGCGGCGAGCCCTTCTGGAGTTCCGAGTACCGCTGGCAGAGGAAGGACGGCACCTACGTGACCGTCCTGGACCGAGGCTACGTAATCCACGACGAGCACGGCAAGCCGGTCCGGATGGTCGGGTCCACGATGGACATCACCCGGCGGCACCGGGAGGAGCAGATTCGGGAGGCGATCTACCGCATCTCCGAGGCCGGGTCCGCGGCGAAGGACCTGCCCGCGTTCTACGAGGAGGTCCACAAAATCGTCGGGACGCTCATGCCCGCGCAGAACTTCTACATCGCCCTCCACGACCCGG
>CAZJIP010000268.1:0-1916 GCA_964546105.1 uncultured Methanomassiliicoccales archaeon | reverse complement strand
GTGCTGTACATTCCGCTGACATCGTAGTGACCCGGCGGAATCATCCCGTGGAGGACGAGCCATTGACCATCCTGAATTGCCGCGGAGCCTCCGTTCTGCCACAGAACCGCCGAGAGGTTGTACTCGGCAAGCGGCGGTCCATAGGATGGGGAGACGGATCCGGAGGGGGCAAACACGCGCAGGGTTGTACCCGCTGGGATCGGATAGGGCGTCACCGGCCCTCCGTTCGTTTCGTTCACGAGACCGAAGGTCACGTTGAGCCACGGCATTTGCCCCACACCCACCCACGCGGCAAGCTGCACGGGCAGAAGGAACGTCCATCCCGAAGTCTGATTGCCAGATATCGTCGGAGTTCCGAGGTAGAGCACCGGGGGTGGCGAGCCCGAGGGGGAAGGGACCGGGAGTAGCACAGCCACGACCACGACAAGGACCACCAGCACCGCGACGACCGCGAGCGCGAAGTCGGTCCTTCTTCGGACCGACCAGCGGGCTTGAACGGGTGAGTCCGGGCGGGACACGATGTTCCATCCCTCCGTCCGATTGTCAAGATGGTTTCGTGAGCGCTTAAGGGTTCGTAGGCGCCGCACGAAGACGACGGGACACGGCCCATGCCGCGGGCATGGTTCCGGGTCACCGACACCGAATTTGGTCCGGAGCCCGCGCAACGCTTTAACCACGAATGGGGATGCCTCACGGGGTCCTCCCCATGATTGCGGTCGACGGCCATCGCCTCACCCTGAACGACGTGGCTCACGTGGCCCGCGGGGACGAAAAGGTGCGCCTTGCGCCCGCCGCGGCGAAGCGCGTGGACGCGAGTCGCCGCGCTCTCCAGCGGCTCGTCGAGCGGAGCGTGGTAGCCTACGGAATCAAGACAGGATTCGGACAGCTCGCCCAGGTCTCCATCCCGGACCGCGATGTCAGGCAGCTCCAGCTCAACCTCCTCCGCAGCCATGCGGTCGGGCAGGGACCACCTCTCCCCACGGACGCCGTTCGGGCGGCCCTCCTTCTCCGCGCGAACACGCTCGCCATGGGCTACTCAGGCGTTCGCCGCGAGCTCATCGAGCTGATCCTGGAGATGCTGAACCGGGGTGTGCATCCCGTCCTCCCGAGCCGCGGCTCCCTCGGAGCGAGCGGCGACCTGGCGCCCCTAGCCCACCTCGGGTTGGTCCTCGTCGGCGAAGGCGAGGCGTCGGTCGGGGACGAAATCCTGTCGGGTCGGGACGCACTCGCGAAGGCTGATCTTCAGCCCGTCGCCTTGGACACCAAGGAGGGCCTCGCGATCATCAATGGTACCGCGGTGATGACGGGCGTCGCCGCTCTCGCGGTCCTGGACGGACTGGCGCTCCTCAAAGACGCCCAAGTGGCCGCCTCCCTCTCCTTCGAAGCCATGCGGGGTTCGCCGCAGCCCTACGACGACCGCTTGGTCGCGCTGAAGCCGCAACCCGGCGCACGCGAGGTGGCGCGCAACCTACGGCGCCTCCTGAAGGGCAGCGAGATCGTGCCGTCCCATCCGGGGCCGCACCGCGTGCAGGACGCGTACACGTTGCGGTGCATCCCTCAGGTGTTGGGAGCCTGCCGTGCAGCCCTCGACGACGCCGCGGAGGTCGTCCGGGTGGAGATGAACGCCGCGACGGACAATCCCCTCATCTTCCCCGAGGACGCGGTGAGCATGAGCGGCGGCAACTTCCACGGCATGGCGGTCGCCATGGCCCTGGACCACGTCGCCCTGGCGATGGCCGTCCTCGCGGGCTTCGCAGAGCGGCGAATCGCGCGCCTCGTGGACACGCGGCTGAGCGAGCTCCCCGCGTTCCTGACGACGAAGGGCGGCCTGAACAGCGGCATGATGATCCTCCAGTACGTCGCCGCGGACTACGCGAGCCAGAACAAGGTGCTCGCGCATCCCGCGAGCGCGGACT
>CAZJIP010000267.1:0-1926 GCA_964546105.1 uncultured Methanomassiliicoccales archaeon | reverse complement strand
GAAGAGGTGGAAGATTGCCAGGGACAAGCCTGAACGTTAACGTCCAAGCGGCGCGGGACTTCGTGGAGCAAGTACGAAAGGATCCTGCAACCGCCCGGAAGAAGAAGGCCGTGGTGGGATCGTGGAACTTCGAGGAGGGGCAACCCCAGTTCCACGCGGACCTCGAGTTCCCGAAAGGCAGCGTCCGGGTTGCCTGCGAACTCCCGGCCTTCGCGGGCGGCTGGGGGACTTCGCCGGACCCGATTCAGTACTGCCTCTTCGGGATGGCCGCGTGTTACGCCACCACGTTCGCGAGCGTCGCCGCGCAGGAAGGCGTTGGCCTCACCGCCCTCCGCGTGCGGTCGGAGAACGAGCTGGACCTCCGGAAGCAGCTCGGGCTCAGCCGGTTCCCCATCATCCGCAAGGTCAAGTTCACCCTGGAGGCGGAGGGCGCCCCGCGAGAGGTCTTGGAGAAGCTAAAGAGGCTGGCTGATGCCCGCTGCCCTGGAGTCGAGTGCGTAACGCGGAGCATTCCTCTCGAGACCGTGCTCGCATAGGGGATAATCTCGAGGGGTTCTTGGTCCGCAGGGCTCAGGGAGCCTTCGCTTGAACCGCGCGTCCACTCTCGGCAAGGTGGCGCCATGACGGGAGCCGGCGTTCGATCCAGAGGTTAACCGAATCGCGACCTGGCACCGCAAAGGAGTCGACTACCATGAGGGCCACGAAGATCACGGCATACATCACCACGGCACCGATGTCCGTGGACCCTGGACCGTACGGTCCGCCGAAGCCCTCGTCAACGGCCCAAATCATGAGGCTGAACGCGATGCCGCCGACATGGACCGTCTTCCGCATGAAGCCAATCACCAGGAAGAGGCCCACGGCGAGTTCCAGGGCTCCAATTCCGCAGAGGAACAGCGACGGGTTCGCGGATAGAACGCCGGACCAGAAATTGAACCACGGCGCGAGCCAATCGGGCTGGCCTTGGCCCGCGCCCGGGACCAGGCCCGTCACGTCGGACGGAACCATGAGGACAAACTTCATGGCGCCGTCGACAATCCAAATCAGACCGAACAGAATACGGGTTCCGGCTGCCAGCGGGATCCGGTTCCTCGTCCACCATCTTTCCCGTTCCTCGACCGTTTCGCTCGTCAGCAGGTGCATCAGATCAACGGTCTTGCACGCGCAGGGGCATTCGGAGCTCTCCGGTGCCATCGAGGCGTGCCCGCCAAGCAAGCTCCGCGCGCGGGTATTTTAGGGCCGCCCAGATGCCCGACGTGCATGGCATGTATGGCACGTTCTGCCCCCAGACCGACCTCCGGTTTACAAATGCCAAGCTAGAGTCCTGCTAGGCTTTGGGTTGTCAAAGGCAAAGGGGCAAAGCCATCCGCCGCGTACGACCCTTCCGATGGCAAAAGACATCGTGTGCGGCATGTACGTCGACGAGACGAAGACGCCCTTCAAGACGGAGCGCCGCGGGACGCAGTACTACTTCTGCAGCGAGAACTGCCTGAACACCTTCCTGCAACCGGAGAAGGAATTCCGACGGCTGAAGTGGATGACGGCCCTCGCCCTGACCCTGGGCTCCCTCACCCTCTTCTTCGAGTACTTCTACCCGCCCCTAATCGGGTCCAAGGAGTGGAACCCGATCGTAGCGGGCCTTCCCCTGTACGTCTGGCTGTTTCTGATGGCCAGCGTGGTCCAGTTCGGCCCGGGCCAGAAGTTCTACAAGGGTACGCGCGACGCGATCCGCGCGCGGCAAGCGAACATGGACACGCTCATCGCCACGGGCACGTCGGCGGCGTGGGTGTACAGCACCCTCGTTACGTTCGTCCCGGGCCTGTTCCCCAAGTTCGTCGAGACCGGGCCCATGGTCTACTTCACGGAATCCGGACTGATCATCGGGTTCATCCTCCTCGGGAACGTGATGGAGCACATCGTCAAGGG
>CAZJIP010000266.1:0-1957 GCA_964546105.1 uncultured Methanomassiliicoccales archaeon | reverse complement strand
TCCCTCGTGAGCCGCGAGGTCATCGCGGACTCCATCGAGCTCGTGATGCACGCCCACCGCTACGATGCGCTCGTGACGTGTGCGGGATGCGACAAGACGATTCCGGGGTCGCTCATGGCCATGGCGCGCATCAACGTGCCCGCCGTGTTCACGTACGGAGGGCCAGCACTCGCGGGCCACTACGAAGGGCGTGACGTGACCATCCAGGACATGTTTGAGGCCGTCGGCGCGTTCGAGGCCGGACGGATGACCGCGGACCAGCTCGCGGGAATCGAACGATGCGCTTTCCCGGGAGCGGGTACCTGCGCGGGCCTGTTCACCGCGAACACCATGGCCACGTGCGCAGAGGTCCTCGGCATGACCGTTCCTGGAGATGCGGCGATCCCCGCCGTTGACCCGGCCCGGGAGGAGCATTCCGAGAAGGTCGGCGTTGCGGTCATGAAGGCGCTCGAGCTGGGCATCCGACCTCGGGATGTCCTGACCCACGAGGCATTCGAGAACGCGATTACGGTCGACGCGGCGATGGGGGGCTCGACGAACGCGGTCCTTCATCTCCTCGCTATCGCCCACGAGGCGGGCGTCAAGCTGAAGATCGATGATTTCGACCGTATCTCCCGCAGGACGCCGCACATCGCGAGCCTGAAGCCCGGTGGCCAGTACGTAATGGCGGACCTGTACCGGGCGGGTGGCGTCCCGGTCGTCATGAAACGTCTCCTCGATGCGGGTCATCTCCACGGTGACTGCGTCGCGGTCACGGGCGAGAGCCTGACCGAGCGATTGCGCGACGTCCCAACGCAGCTTCCGGGGGACATCGTAAGGCCGGTCGATGCGCCCATCAGCGCGATGGGCACGCTGGCGATCCTGCACGGGAATCTGGCCCCCGAGGGCGCGGTGGTGAAGACCGCGGGCATTCAGCATCTCGTGCACAAAGGTCCGGCGAAAGTGTTCGATGGCGAGCAGGACGCGCTCGCCGCGGCGGAGCAACGGGAGATCGGGCCCGGCGACGTCGTGGTCATCCGCTACGAAGGGCCGAGAGGTGGTCCCGGCATGCGGGAGATGCTCGCGATCACAGCCGCCCTCGTGGGCCAAGGCCTGGGCGATCAAGTGGCCTTGGTCACCGACGGCCGGTTCTCCGGGGCCACACGGGGGCTCATGGTGGGTCACGTGGCCCCCGAGGCCTGGGACGGCAGTACTCTGAGCGTCCTTCGTGATGGGGACATCGTCGAGGTGGACGTCCCAAAGCGGCGCCTCCGAGCAGAGCTCTCCCAGAAGGAAATTGCGAGTCGGTTGCGGAAGTGGAAACGGCCCAAGCCCCGCTACGCGAGCGGCGCGCTCGCGAAGTACGCGAGACTGGTCGGTTCGGCAGCGCACGGTGCAGTCTGCGAATGATCCACGTGCCGATGAGTGGCCGTTAAGCACGGCGGTAGGCTCCGAAGACCTTGACGAACCCTGCGGTGGTGACGAGCGCCCCGACCGCTTCCCGGACTCTCGGCTCGTCTACACTCCCCTCGAGATCCGCGTAGAACACGTAGTTCCAGGGCCGCGCTCTCCTCGGCCGCGACTCGAGCTTCGTGAGGTTGATGCCCCTCGAGGCAAATTCTCCAAGGCACCGGTACAGCGCGCCGGGGACGTTCTTCGCCACGAAGGCGATGGAGGTCTTGTTCGCGTTCTGCACCTCCCGGGGATGCTTCTCGAGGACGAAGAATCGGGTCGTGTTCTCGTGGTCTGTCTGGATGTCCTCGGCCAAGATCTTCATCCCGTAGATTCTGGCGCTGCGGCGGCTTGCAATGGCCGCCTCATCGTGCCTTCCGCGTTCCCGGACCATCTTGACGCTCCCCGCGGTGTCGTAGGCCGGGACCTGCCGCCACGCCGGATGGTGCGCCAGGAAACGGCGGCACTGGCCGAGCGCCTGCGGATGGCTGTAGACCGTGCGGACGGTCTTCAAACTGGACCGTGG
>CAZJIP010000265.1:0-1967 GCA_964546105.1 uncultured Methanomassiliicoccales archaeon | reverse complement strand
TCTCCGCGGTGACCGTCAGGTCATGCTCGAGCAGGAGGTCGTCCACCGGGGCGACGGTCCCCTCGATGGAATTCTCCACGGGGAGGACCGCGTGGGTGGCCGTCCCCGTGTTTACGGCCTCGAACGCGTCCCGGAACTCCAGGCAGGGGATTCGCTCGACCGCTTCGTCAAACAGGGCCACCACGGCGTCTTCGCTGTAGGCGCCCGGTTCCCCCTGGTACGCGACTCGCGGTCGAGGTGGTCTAGGCGGCACCCTGATCACCGTGCCCATGGGCCTTGGCAGTCTCGTCGGCCAGTTCCGCGGCTCGCCTAGACGCCGCGACGATGCCGTCGGAGATGGCCTCGGGCACGCCCCGTCCCTGCATGATCCGCCATCCGGCCGCCGTGGTCCCTCCCGGCGTTGCTACCATCCGGTACAATTCCCCCGGGTCGATGCCGTCCGTAAGGAGCAGCTCCGCGGTCCCCTTCATGGTCTGGAGGGCGAGCTTGAAAGCCACGTCCTTCGGGAGGCCCGAACGGATTCCTCCTTCGATCATGGCCTGCGCCAAAGCGGCCATGAACCCGGGTCCGCTGCCGCTCAGCCCCGTGACCGCGTCGAGATGCTTCTCCTCGACCTTCGTGACGCGGCCCAGGGACCCCATGACCTCCTCGAGGATGATCGCGTCCGCATCCGTCGCGGTGGCCCCGAGGGCGAAGGCCGTCGCTCCCTCCCCGACGCCGCACGCGAGGTTGGGCATCATGCGGATCACGCGGCCCCGCCCGGCTAGCTTCTGTTCCACGTACGCCGTGCGGACGCCCGCGGCGAGTGTGACCACCAGGGTCTCTCGCTTGACGTGCGCCGCGATCGATTCAACGAGGCCGGGCATATCCTTCGGCTTCGCGGCGAGCACCAGGATATCCGAACGCTCCGCGAGCTTCGCGGTTCCCGGGACGTAGACCACGTCGTACGTAGCCGCGATCTCCTTGGCGCGGGATGCGATCGCGTCGCTCACGAGGATGTGGGACGGCGGCAGCACGCGACGGGAGAGGAGTCCCTTCACGAGCGCTTCGCCCATTTTGCCCACGCCAGCAATGCCGATGGTCTTCTGTCCGTCCATGCGCCAATCCCCCGTCGTGACACCCGCATCGGGGCGGGGTCACAGCGAGCCAGCGCCGGCCCGAGGCTGCGGAAACGGCTGAGGCACGGCAAAAGCGGCAACGGTGCGGGTCGAGCGTGTTCTCGCTCCCGAATCCTTGCCAAAGTCCGCGCTCTCGTCCATCCTGCTGGTGCCTCGCGCGCCGACGCGCGTCCCCGGGCCATTTTCCCCGCGCTACATGAAGATTCTCCCGTGCACCTCGTCGGCCCGCCCGCGAAAGTGGGCACGCCGGCGGGAAAAGTTGGCAATCTGCTCAATTCCTTCGGTATCGCCAAGCTTTATGTGGAATCCGTGGCTTCGGGGGCCGCTCTGCTATCCAGTAGCAGGAAGGTGACGCCACGGAGCCCCGATTCCGGAAGCCGGGTCTGCTTAGCCTGCGTCTCCTTCCGCTGGCCTAGGGGAGGACGGCCCTCCGGATCCCGCCGGACCGCCCTCCTCGGGCCCGCATTTTGGTGACACCATGTCCGAATCGGAACGCGCCATGTTCGTGAGCCCGTACAACGAGCTTGTCCGCAGCGGGAACGCCGGACGCCGGGTGCGCATCTTCGACACGACGCTCCGCGACGGCGAGCAGACGCCCGGCGTGGCCCTGGCCGCCGCGGACAAGCTGGCTATCGCCCGCGTCCTGGAGGACCTGGGCGTCGACTCCATCGAGGCGGGCTTCCCGGCGAACTCCCCGGGCGAATTCGAAGCTGTGAAGGCCATCGCACACGCCGGATTGCGGTCTGCGATTTGCACCCTGAACCGCACCGTGCAGTCGGACATCGACGCTTCGATTGCCGCGGACGTGGACGAGATCCACGTGTTCATCGCCACCTCGGACATCCACCT
>CAZJIP010000264.1:0-2019 GCA_964546105.1 uncultured Methanomassiliicoccales archaeon | reverse complement strand
CGTTCTGCGGGAACGAGATCGAGCCCGGGACGGGCAAGATGTTCATCAAGAAGGATGGCACCGTCTACGTCTTCTGCTCGAGCAAGTGCCAGCTCAACATGCTCAAGCTGGGCCGCGTGCCGCGGTGGACCCCCTGGACGCAGGCCTTCCGGCGCGCGCGGGGCGCGGTCGCCGGGGAGGCCGTCGCGGCCCCCGTCGCCGAAGAGGAAGCCCCCGCCGCGGAGGCGCCCGCCGCCGAGGTGACCATCGAGGCGCCCAAGGGCAAGGACATCCCGGCGGACCTCGCGGACCTCGTCGATAAGCGCCTCGGCCCCGATCTGTCCCGGGGCGACTTGGAGAAGTACTACGCGGACTTCCTCGAGGCCGTCGCGTTCAAGCACTCCATCGTGAACTGGGCACGCAAGGCCCACCCAGGGAAGACGATCACGCTCATTGAGAAGAGCGAGTTCTTGGCTTGGAAGGACACCTCGGATGGGCGGCGCGTGTTCAAGGCATGGCTCGACGGCCAGTGGCAGAAGGTTAAGGGCCGCAAGGAAGAGCCCGAGGAAGAGGCGGAGGCTCCGAAGGCCGCGAAGAAGGCCAAGAAGGAGGCCTGAACCTGGTCGAGCGGACCTTCGCGCTCCTCAAGCCGGACGCCATCCAGCGAGGGATTGCGGGCCGCATCCTGAGCCGCTTCGAGGAACGCGGCCTCCAGATCGTCGGCCTCAAGATGATGCACGTGTCGCGGCAGCTCGCCGAATCCTACTACGCGGAGCACACGGGCAAGCCGTTCTACGAGCCCCTGATGTCCTACATCACCTCCGGGCCGGTCATCGCCATGGTCCTCGAAGGGGACGGCGCGGTGGCCATCGTCCGCAAGATGATGGGCAAGACGAACTCGGCAGAGGCTGAGCCCGGGACGATCCGCGGGGACTTCGCGCTGACCATCGGCCGCAACATCATCCACGGCTCTGACTCCCCCGAGAGTGCGAAGCGGGAGATCGGGTTCTTCTTCAAAGCCGAGGAACTCCAGGAGTACAAGCGCATCGACGAGGCGTGGCTCCGCGAGTGAATCTCCGGAAATCTTCTAATAGCGTCGCCCCCTTGAACGCGGAAGCCATGGGCGCCATCCGGCAACCCATCGTGTCCGTCCTCGGACATGTGGACCACGGCAAGACCACCCTCCTAGATCGGATCCGCGGCACAGGGGTCGCGGGCCGCGAGGCCGGTGGCATCACGCAGCACATCGGGGCCACGGAGGTCCCCATGGCGGCAATCCTGGAGGCCTGCGGCGATCTCGTCAAGGGCAAGTCGTTCAAGGTCCCCGGTCTCTTGTTCATCGACACGCCGGGCCACGTGGCCTTCTCCACCATGCGCGCCCGTGGCGGCGCCCTCGCGGACCTCGCGGTCCTCGTCATCGATTTGAACGAGGGCTTCCGTCCTCAGACCATCGAGAGCCTGAACATCCTGAAGCGCTACAAAACGCCGTTCGTGGTCGCGGCGAACAAGATCGACCTGGTGCCCGGGTGGCGGCACCACGACGACAAGCCCTTCGTCCTCTCCTACGGTGACCAACCTGACTCGGCCCGGGAGGAGTTCGACAAGCGCCTCTACGAACTCGTGGGGAGGCTCTTCGAACAAGGCTTCTCCGCGGACCGGTACGACAAGGTGACGGACTTCACGTCGAACATCGCGGTGGTCCCCCTCAGCGCCAAGTTCGGCGAGGGCATCCCGGACCTCCTCCTCATGCTCATCGGGCTGGCCCAGCGCTTCCTGGAGAAGGAGCTGGCCACGGAGGAAGGGGCCGCGGAGGGCACGATCCTCGAGGTGAAGGAGGAGAAGGGCCTAGGCACCACGCTCGACGCGATCATCTACAAGGGAACGCTCGGCAAGGGAGACACGATCGTCTTCGGCACCCCAACGAAGCCGGGGACCACGAAGGTCAAGGCCCTGTTGAAGCCCAAGCCGCTGGACGAGATCCGCGACCCCCAGGACCGCTTCGATTCCGTGAGGAGCGTCACTGCGGCCGCAGGCGTCAAG
>CAZJIP010000263.1:0-2029 GCA_964546105.1 uncultured Methanomassiliicoccales archaeon | reverse complement strand
CCGGTCTTGACCCCGATGTCGTCATCCCGGTCCACACACAAGACCAAGGTCTTCATGGGACGACTATGATACCCGTCCGAGGATATAAGTAACCTTTGAATCGGTTGTGAAAAGTACGAGCGTTCAGAAGTACCCCAGGCCCTCTTCGATGCGGCCCAGCTCGATGGGCGTGGTCTTGGATCCGACGACCGCGCCCTTGGAGTTGGCGACCATGCATGCGCCCACGAGGGCGGAGCCGTAGTTCGCGGTCGTGATGGCCACGGGAACCTGGAGGACCTCCTTGAGCAGGTCCATCTCTGCGGGTTTCGCGTGGGGGTGGCACAGGACGCCCTTGTTCGTGGCCACGGCCACCGCGCCGATCGTCTTGATGCCCGCCACGGTGCCGCGCACCGCGGGCACGCCCAGGGCCTCCGAGATGAAGGCGACCGCGTCGTCGTTGTAGCCCGGATGGACGACCGCGCCGCGGTCGTTGCACAGGACATTGTTCCCCACCGCGCTCAGGCGGTGCGGCAGCGGATAGACGGGCTCCCCGATGGCCTCCACCTCGCTTTCCTCGATGAACGGGGACGTCAGGACGCCGTTCGAGTTCATGGCCACGAGGCTGCCGATGACCGAGGAATGGGCGACGCTCGTCTGGATAGCCCGCGCCTCCAGAGCCTCCGCGATGTGCTTCACGGCGGGCTTGGGGACCGAGGGCTCCAGGAGGAGGAGGTCCTCGTTCGCGGCGCAGAAGACTCCGATGTAGGGGTTGCCGTTGACCTCAAGACGCCGCAGCAATAAGCTCCCTCAGTCCTCCGGCAGGGAGACGACGGCGGACCCGTCCTCGAACTTGATGGCCTTCACGCGCACGGACCGCGGCGGGTGCTCGCGCCCGCGGGACCAGATGTACTCGTTCAAGACGTCGTCGATGAAGATCCGATCGGGCTTCAGGTGCTGCTTCACGTACTCCCGGATCGCCTTGATCGCGCGGGGCGCGCGGTCCGTCCGGGAGGCGGCCCAGGCGGCCCGGAGGGGGACGATCAGGATGCGCTCCTCTTCCTCGCCGGCCATGGGATCACGCCTTCAGCTTGTTGCGGCGCCAGCTGCGCTTCTTGGGGTGCCGCAGGAACTCGCGCTTGGTGCGCTGCATGACCCACGCAGGGACGCGGCGATTCGATTTGACGGCTCGAAGGAGCCGCAGCTTCTTCGCGTAGGGCTTGTTCTTCGCCAAGGTCAACGCCTCTCGATCTTGATCTCGCGCTTCTTGGGCATGACGCGCTCCAGGATCTGCCGCAGGGTCGCGTCGTCGATGGCCCGCTGCACCCGGCCGCTCTGGGCCAGGGCGATGAGCTGGCTCTCCACGCTGTCCGCGAGCTCGGGATAGGCCAGCTCGATCCGCCCGAGCCGCTCGCGCGCCTCGGGGGTCAGGATCTGGCGGAGGATCGTTTGCCGCTGGGCTTGCTGCTGCTCCCGTATCTGCTGCTGGGCCAGGGCCTGGTCCTGCGCCTGCTGGAGCTCCATGAGCTTCCGCCGTCGGATCGCCTCGAGCTCCTCGTCATCCATGGCCATCGGTCTAGGAACCTCCGGTGTACTTCGTGAGCTCCGGGTTGGACTTCGCCATCTCCAGGAGGATGTCGTGGGACAGCTTGTCGAGGAGCTTGCGGCCCGCGGGCGTGATCGTGCGACCCTTCTTCTCCAGCTTGGATAGGTAGCCCAGGGACTCGAGCTGCTGCATGGCCTCCCGTGCGACGGAGCGGGAGCCGCGGCGCGGGTGGTAGGGGGCGGAGCCGTCATCACGGCGGCCGCCGAACTCGGCCGCAAGGTGCGTGGAGCCGATGGGGCCCTGGACGTAGACCTTCCGCAGAACGGAGGCGACGCGGCGGTACCACCAGTCCGTCTGGACCGGAGCCTTCTCCGTGTGGACGCCCGTGCGGGAGAACTTGGCCCACTCCGGCGGCTTGATCTTGCCTTCCGCCTGAAGCTGCTCCTTGAGCTTCTCGATCAGGAGGCCGGGGGGCACGTCGTAGACCGTGGTCATGGTGAACACTAC
>CAZJIP010000262.1:0-2033 GCA_964546105.1 uncultured Methanomassiliicoccales archaeon | reverse complement strand
GCCCAGAAGAGGTTCTGCTTGATCTTGCGGAGCGTCTTCCGGCTCAATTCCAGGGCGGTCACGATGTCCCGGAGATCCTCCTTCACGAGGATGATGTGTCCCGCTTCCTTCGCGATGTCTGTGCCGCTGCCGATTGCGATGCCGACGTCCGCCTGGGTCAGGGCAGGTGCGTCATTGATGCCGTCGCCGACCATCGCGACGATCCGACCCTGAGACTGGAGGCGCTTGATTTCGTCCGCCTTGTCCTCCGGCAGGACTTCCGCGAGGACCCGAGCGATTCCGGCCTTCCGGGCAATCGCCTCGGCCGTCCTGCGGTTGTCTCCTGTGAGCATGGCGACCTCGAGCCCCATCTTCTTCAGGCGGGCTACGGCTTCGACGGAATACTCCTTCAGCGTGTCGGCCACCGCGACGATGGCTGCCGCGTTTCCGTTCACGGCGAGGAGCATCGCGGTCTTGCCCTCGGCCTCGAACCGCTCCATCGACGACAGGAACTTCTCGGTCCCGCGGACTTCGCGATCCTTCATCAGTTTCCTCGTACCGAGGAGGATGGCCTGGTCCTGGTACTGTGCTGTGATTCCATGCCCGGGGATGGCCTCGAATTGTTCCGCCTCCTCGAGTGGAATCCCACGGGATTCGGCTCCGCGCACGATGGCCTCGCCCAGCGGGTGTTCCGAGCCCCGCTCCGCGATCCCGGCCAGGCGCAGAGCCTCCCGCTCGCTAATCGTGTCCGCAACGACGACGTCCGTGAGCGAGGGCTCGCCCTTCGTGAGGGTGCCCGTCTTGTCGAGCACGATCGTGTTGACTTTGTACGCGCGCTCGAGGGCGTCCCCACCCTTGATGAGCACGCCGAACTCCGCGCCCTTCCCCGTTCCGGTCATGATGGCGCTCGGGGTGGCGAGGCCCACGGCGCACGGGCAGGAGATGATCAGGACCGTGATCGCGAGGAGGACGGAGAACACCCCCGGCGAGATCAGGAAGAGGCTCGTAGACGACAGGAGGAAGGTCCCGCCGCGGAAGTACGCGCCGTAGCCGACGAAGAACCAGAAGAGGAAGGTGAACAGCGCAAGGACATGCACCGCGAGGATGAACTGGCCTGCGACCTTGTCCGCGAGCCGCTGGATCTTGGGCTTCGCCGCCTGGGCGTCTTCGATCAGCTTGACGATCTGGGCGAGGGCGGTCTCCTTTCCGACTTTGGTCGCTTCGAACTTGAGCCGTCCCGTCTTGTTGATCGTCGCGCCGACAACCTCGTCCCCGGACTTCTTCTCGGCGGGGATCGATTCCCCGGTGATCATGGACTCGTCGACGGCGGAGTAGCCTTCCCGAACGATGCCATCGACTGGGATCTTCTCGCCGGGTCGCACGATGACGAGGTCCCCGACGACAACATCGTCGACGGGGACTTCGACCTCCTGTCCGTCGCGGACGATCCGCGCTGTCTTGGCTTTGAGCCCCATCAGCTTCCGGATGGCTTCCGAGGTGCGCCCCTTCGTCAACGCTTCGAGGTACCGACCCGTGACGAGGAAGGCAATCAGGAGGGCGGCGGTCTCGAAGAACGCGACTTCCGGCCCCCCGAAGCCCGCGGTCGGGAAGAGTGTGTTCGTGATTCCGAGGATATACGCGGCCCCGGTCCCGGTCGCGATGAGCAGGTTCATGTCCGTGTACCCGTGCTTGAGGCCGCGGTACGTACCGATGAAGAACTGGGCCCCCGGGCCTACCATGAGGGGGGTAGTCAGCGCCCACAACACGTACGTGTTCGCGAGCCATTCCGGCGTGAAGTTGCTGATTCCGAAGTACTCGCGGAACGTGCCTAGCTGGATGGGGACGGCGAGGATCCACGACATCGCGGTGTAGATCGCCTGCTTCCGGATCTCCTTCCGCCGCGCCTCACGCTCCCGGTCCTCGGCGGACTCGCCCTCGATGTCGAGGGGCTTGTACCCCGCGTCGAAGATGGCCTTCTTGATCTGCGCGACGGTCACCGTCGAAGGGTCGTAGGCGACTTTGACCGTCTCCAAGCTGAAGTTGATGTCCGCGGA
>CAZJIP010000261.1:0-2044 GCA_964546105.1 uncultured Methanomassiliicoccales archaeon | reverse complement strand
GCGCTCTCGTTCTGGACGTCCCGAGGGATGGCGTCGGCCCCCGGGCTGGCCACCCATGCGGGAGACTTAAGGATTTCCGGCCTCCCCGACGACCTGGACGAGGACCTCGCGACGCCGCGGCTTGTTGTCCAGCTCCAGGAATACGACCTGCTGCCACGTTCCCAGGGCCAGCCGCCCGTCCACCACGGGGACCGTCAGGCTCGGGCCCAGGAACGTCGCGCGGACGTGGCTGTGGCCGTTGCCGTCGCCCCACCGTCGCTCGTGGCCGTAGTCCATTCCCTCCGGGAAAAGGCGCTCGAGGGCCGCGGGAATGTCCTCCTCCATGAGCCCGGGCTCGAACTCGTTCGTCAGGATGGCCGACGTGCTGCTCGGGGTGAAGATGCAGGCGAGGCCGTCACGGATCCCCGACTTCGCCACCGCGGCCGTGACCTCGCGCGTGATGTCGAGGGCCTGGGGGCCGGGCTGCGTGGCGAGGCGCAACGTCTCCGAGTGCACGACCATGCGGCGCGGTACCGCGGGCCCGTCGCAAGAAGCTTCCCGCCCTCCCGTCGGCGGAAAGAAAGGGTCGCGAGGGCCGCCCGGCGCCTCGTCGCGCCGGTCGCCCGATGCCCTCGCGGGTGGGCGTGTTGGGGGGAGGAGTTACGTGATCGGAAAGGGGGTTCAGCGGAGGCCGATGAAGCCGCCGCTGTCGAAGGCCACGGGGTCCACCTCCCAGGAGGCCTGGACCGTCTCCGGGGGCTGGACCTCCATGTGGACCGCGTGGCTGTTCTGCTCCTCGATCTCCTTGGCCACGGTCTCCACCTCCTCGGCGACCGTGGACAGGAAGGACTTCTCGAGGTGGTCCACCACGCCCTCGACAATGGCCGCGACCATGTAGTTCACGACCTGGAGGGCCTCGTTGAACGAGAGATGGTCGGCGAACTTGTTCAGGGAGTTGTTGTCCACCACGATGAGGGAGTCGCTCTCCACGCGGAGCTCCTCGAGGCCTTCCTTGGCGATGTCCGTGCGGCCCTCGATGTCGAAGGGGACGATGCCGATCGCGATCGTGACCGCGCCGTTCGCGCGGGCCGTGCGGGCCACGATGGGCGCGGCGCCCGTGCCCGCGGCGCCGCCCATGCCCGCGACGACGAAGACGATGTCCGAGGACAGGGTTTCCTTCAGGTGGGCCTCCGAGGCCTCCGCCGCGGTCCGCGCCGCGGCGATGCGGTCCTCGCCCTCCACGTGCCCCAGGAGGACCTTGAAGTCCGCCTCGGACTTGGAGAGGCCGGCCGGGTCCGTGTTGACCGCCACGGTCTCGACGCCCTTCAGGTCGCGATCGTAAAGCGCGCTCACCACGTTGCCGCCTGCGCCGCCGACTCCGACGACGCTGATCTTGGGGTCGACGGCGTCCTCGAACAGACCGTTGATGACTTCGTCGACGTAGTCTCGGGGTATCATTCACCTAGCCTCCGCCTCGCATGCGCCCCTCGATGGACCATCGAGGGAGGCCGGAGGGGAATCCCCCGTCTGAAGGCGTGCATCCCATCCCTTCATGACCGATCCCATCCCATTCCCTTTTTCTTGTCTGGAGGAACTCCCTTCCGGCATCCGACACGCCCCGCGGGTCATGGCGGGATGACACCGTCCTTCGCGCCGTCGGAGACGGAGACCACCTTGCCCGTCGTCTTGTCGATCTCCTGCCGGTGGTCGTGGATCTCCTTGACGCGCTCCCGCGTGAACCACTCCTCGATGCTGCGGACGATCGCGTGCTCCCGGCTCAGGAAGTACCCGTCCGCCACGAGGCGGTCGATCAAATCCAGGTAGTACTTCGGGACGTGGATCGTCACGCTGTTGCCCTCGCCCCGGAGGCCCTGGATGAACGACTGGACGGCATCGCGGACGAGCTGGGAGCGGCTGTCGTACGACTTGTTCTCTTTCAAGAACCCGTCGATGAGCTCGAGGTTCTCCTTCTCGAGCCGCAGCGTGATCCGCTCGTTCTCGTCCATCCCGGTCCCGTCCATCTCACGCAGGAGGTATGACGCGAGTCACACCCTCATTCCCCGCA
>CAZJIP010000260.1:0-2072 GCA_964546105.1 uncultured Methanomassiliicoccales archaeon | reverse complement strand
CTACAGGCCCGCGGTCCGCCGTAAGGGGTCGTCGCATTAAGGCTTTCCGTCACGGAGGACGCGGCCCGGCGGTACGCTCGCTTCGCTGCCTACTGCCTCCTGCGCCGCAGCAGGACGGCGGCGATCAGCGCGACGGCCACGATGACCACGATGATCAGGATCCACGGCAGGTACGTCGCAATCGTCGAGGTCTTCGACAGCTGCACGTTCACGGTCTGCGTCTGCTGATACTGTACCGTCACCTGTTTCGTAAGGGTGTCATAGCCCGAGAGGGTGTAGGTGATGTTGAACGTCCCCGGCGCGGCGGGAAGGCTGTAGTAGCCCGTGGCGTTCGTCGTCGTGAAGTAGCCACCGGCTCCCGTGGACACGTTGACGCCGGAAAGGCCGGCACCGTTCGCGGCATCCGTCACACGGCCTTGGAGGAAAGCGGGTGCAGATCCGGGATTCCCGGGGAGGGACCACCCGAAGTCCTCGTAGGTGTAGTTGCCCGCCACCTGCTTCGAAGTCGCGTCGATGTTCCACGCGGTGATGTTCCCCAGATCGGACTTGCTCACACGGAATTCGAGCCATCCTAGCGGCCCGACCGAGGTGTCCGCGGTCAAGTTAACGACGCTCGAGCCCGTGTGGTTTGTCACCATGGTCGTGAGACCATTGCGGAACGTGATGATGTAGTGCGTGGAGTTGTCCGCGCGCGTGTAGAGGCGCATCTCGTAGGTGATGTTCGCGGCCACGGTGATCGTGGTCTGCACCTTCAGGAACACGTTGACCGCGCTCCCGGCGTCCGCGGAGCTCAGGCGGATTAGGTTCACAGTGCCGGGCGACGGGCTCATGATCCAGTATCCGGACGCGTCGGTCACGTGCGTGTCGTTCGAGGTCCACAGCTGGAATACGTCGCTCGCGGGGTCGCTGTAGTTCAAGCTGAAGTTGACCGCCGACGTCCGCATTCGGAACGATGAGGAGGGAGCTTGCGGGGCGACCAAGAGCGAGCCGAGTGCGATCGAGAGGGCCAGCGCGAGCGCCAGTCCCGGGAGGAAGCGTCGCATGGTCCCCCCACGCCGTTTAGGGGGTCCTTAAGGACCATGGGACAGTTATCAAAGCGCGAAACAACGGAACGGGGTCACTTCTTGGCGAATTCCGTGTAGCCGCAGCGGCCGCAGGAGACGCGACCCTCGTGCTGCGCCAGGAAGGTGCCCGGGCCACACTTGGGGCAGCTCTGCCGCGTGCGGTCCAGCCGATTGCCCTCGACCTTATAGAACCCGTGCTTGAGGCCCGCGGTGCCCTTGGCGGCCTTCGTCTCCGCCATCACTTGCCCTCCTTCTTCTTGGGCTCCGGCTTTTCGGCCTCGGGCTTCGCTTCCTTCTTCTCCTCTTGCTTCTTGGCGGGCTTCTTCTCTTCCTTGGCGGCGGGCTTCTCCTCCTTGTGCTCCGCCTTCGGCTCCGGCTTGTGCTCGGGTTTGGCCTCTGCCTTGTGCTCGGCTTTCGGCTCGGCCTTGGGCGCCTCGGGCTTCCCCTCCGCTTTGGGCGCGGCCTTCTCCGCCGCGGCCGGCTTCTCGCCCTCCTTCTTCTCCTTGGCCGCGGCCTCCTTGAGTTTGTTCCGCACGAGGATGTGGGAGCGCTCGACGGACAGGGCCTCCTCCTTGGACTGGTAGACCTTGGCGTAGCCGCGGGTCTCGTAGCGGCCGAACGAGGAGACCGAGCGGTCCACGATGACGGTCTCCTTGGGGGCCTTGAGCTGCTTCGCGAGTTCGGAGCGGATCGCGTCCCGCGTCGGCGTCGGCTCGGCCTTGTGGACGGCCTTGAAGGTGACCTCGACCCGCTTCAGGAGCGGGTTCTCCCTCTTGGCGACGACTTGGAGTTCCATGGGATTCTACCGTTCCATCCGGTTCAGGATGTCCAGGACCCGCGACTTCGCGGCGCGGTCCGCCCGCACGACGACGACCCCTTGACCGGGCATCCCGTAGAGGACCGCGGCGGTCTCGGGCGCGAGGGCGATGCAGACCAGGGCCAAGAGGTCCTCTTCTCCCTGGACTTCGACGCGTACCCGCTCCTCCGATTTAAAGGCTTCGGACAGGA
>CAZJIP010000259.1:0-2078 GCA_964546105.1 uncultured Methanomassiliicoccales archaeon | reverse complement strand
CTGCGACCGCATCGCGATCATCGACCACGGGAAGATCGTGGCCCTCGACACGCCGACGGCGCTGAAGGACTCCCTCGGGGGCGACATCGTGGAGATCCACGTCAACCGCCCCGCCGAGAACGGCCTCGCGGCCTGCCTGAAGGCGATCCCGAACGTGAAGCAGGTCCTCCCCGTCGATGGCGGCTACCGCCTCACGGTTGCGAACGGCGAAGAGACTGCGCCCCTCGTCCTAGACGCGATCCGGGCTCAGAACCTCAAGGCCACGAGGATTTCGATCGCCAAACCGACCCTCGACGAGGTGTACCTCGCGCGAACCGGCCGCACGCTCCGCGAGGAGGAGGGCAGCCGGGACGAGATGATGCGGCAGCGTATGACCACTCGGAGGGCGAGACAATGAGCGGACTCATCGCCCTGACGGGGCGGGAGATCAAGAAGTGGTACAAGAACCCCTTCGTCCTCTTCATCTCCCTGATCCAGCCCATCATCTGGATGGGACTCTTCGGGAAGGCGCTGAATCTCAGCGCGTTTGTGCCAACGAGCCTGTTGCCGCCCGGCGCGCCGAATCCGCTCCTCGAGTACCTCGGCGTCAACGACTACTTCTCCTACATGGCGGTCGGGATCCTCTCCTTCGTGGTCCTGTTCGCCACGATGTTCAGCGGCATGTCCATCGTCTGGGACCGCCGGCTCGGTTTCCTGAACAAGGTCCTGAGCACGCCCGCGAGCCGCGGCTCGATCATCCTGAGCAAGGTCTTCATCGCGGTGATCCGGGCGCTGGTCCAAGCAGGCATCGTGCTTGTCGCGGCGGTCCTCCTTGGGCTCGCCTTCGGGCCCGACTTCAACCCGGTCTTCCTGCTCGCCGTCTTCGCCGCCCTCTTCCTCATGAGCATCGGCCTGTCTGCGCTCTTCGTCGCGATTGCGATCCGCTCGACGAAGTGGGAGACCCAGATGGCCATCATGAACCTCCTCAACCTGCCCCTCTTGTTCGCGAGCAACGCCCTGTTCCCGACGAGCATCATGCCGAGCTGGCTCGCAGACATCGCAAAGGTCAACCCCGTGACGTATGGCACGGACGCCGCGAGGCAACTCATCCTGGGAAGCCTGATTCAGGGGACGACCACGATCGGAGGCCCGAACTGGGCCTCCGTCACGAACGACTTCCTCTTCCTCGGGGCCTTCGCCGCGGTCTTCGCCACTGTGGGAATTCTGCTGTCGTGGAGGTACCTGAGTAAGTAGACGCGTCGAGGCAGACTAGGAGACGGGTCAGTCCAAACCTCTGGCCTCACCCTCGGCGCGGTTGGGGGACCCCCTGAACATTGGGGCGAGCAGCCGGTGCTCGCCTGTGCCGAGAAGGCTCCCCCCGCCGGTCTGCAGACGGAGTCGGGGGTAGAGTTGGATCTCACGTTCTTTGGGGCTCGTGGGACTGTCGGATCCGCCCCGGACCGAGGCCAAGCTTTCCATTGGCGCGTGCCGCGCCGCGGGCGTGCGGCGGGTTATGGTCACCAGCGGAGTCATATGCATATGCTCCGGTCCGCGGACCCACGGGTCGCCAACGGGATGAGGCGCCCTCACAGCCAATCGGGGTTCCTCGGCCATGCGTGAAGGCGAAGGGGCACCGGGGGCCTCAGCGGCGCGACGGTATGCGCAAAGACGAGCGGGAGGGGGAACAGGATGAGGAATGGGCCGCTCTCGGCTCCTGAACGCCCGCCGGCGGAACGCCCGCTAGCCGACTACGATGCGCCCGTACATCCCGCTCGCGGCGTGGCCAGGCACCTCACATAGATACCAGTACGTCCCGGGCGCGCTCGCGGTGAACGAGAAACTCACGTTGGCGCCGGGAGGAATGCCGACAGTCGGGTCGCGGGTCTCCGAGCCGGGGAACGCCGGCTGGACGTTCGGCGTCGCGGCGTAAGGAGGAGGCTGGGAGGTGATGACCATGCTGTGGTCCAACTCGGTATCGATGTTGACGAAGTAGACGGTGACGTTCGCATCCAGCTGGACCTCTGCAGTCGCGTTGACGATTCCCCCAATCACGAAGCGGTACATGTCGGGCATCGGGCCCCCGGCCACGGCGAGCTGGA
>CAZJIP010000258.1:0-2079 GCA_964546105.1 uncultured Methanomassiliicoccales archaeon | reverse complement strand
GCTTGGCAAGCTCATGTCCTAACCAGCTAGACTACCGCCGCGCGGGGGGGACGAATGCGAGGGGGGTTGAAAAGGTTGCGGCCGAGCATCGGAAAGGAACCGCCGACGTCCGATTGGGAGCGCCTCGCGGTCGCGTGCAGTCCCCGCGTGCCGGGACGGCTCTCGGCCATTCTCAAAACGGTCACCCGGCACGGAACCTTAATCACCCCGAGGCGGCGCTGGCTCGGGAAGCCGCTCGGTTGGACCACGAGGTGGAGCCCGCATGCGACCCATCCTGCGATGCACGGAAGGAGTGTCCCCCGTCGTGGCGGAGATCCTCCTCGTGGCAATCACCGTGGTCCTCGCCGCGGTGATCTACATCATGGCAAGCGGTATGCTAGGTCCGCATGCGACCCCCGCACCCGTCGTCGCCTTGGTGGGGCCGAACCCATACACGGGGGGCAGTTACAACGCGACCCTGGTCGTGGCGGACGCTTCCCAGGCGCTGTCCCTCGTGAACTACAAGTTCAACCTGCGGGTCGGCGTCACCTTTGGCAATGCTACGGACTTCGGGGACAGCGGCGTGGCCGTGACCGTCCGCGTCAACGGGACCGCATACCGGGTCACGTGGACGGACGCCGACGGTGGCGGCACCCTCACACGGGGGGACGAGATCACCGTGACCGGGAACCGCCTCTCCCTCCCGTCGAGGACGAACTTCGATTTCATCCTGGCCTGGACGGATGGATCCCAGCTCACCCAGCTGGCCTGGACGTCTCCGTAGGCGGGGCCGGCGACAGCCTTCTGTAGCCGCCCCGCGTTCCGGGACTCCATGGCCCGGCTCTCCGACATCGGGGAGCGCGAGGCGATCGCGCTCCTCTCGCGCATCTTCGACCGCGGGCAGCCTATCGGCCTGGGGCACGACTGCGGCGTTGTGGATTGGGGCGAGGAATACCTGGTCATCACGACGGACGTGGTCAACCCGAGAACCCACATCCCGGAGGGAGCGCGGCCCGACCAAGTTGGATGGTACCTCATGGCCGTCAACCTGAGCGACGTGGCCGCGGCGGGCGCGCGGCCGCTCGGGTTCGTGGCGGCGCTCTCCCTGCCGCCGAGCACGGAGGTGGAATTCCTCAAGGGGCTCGCCCAGGGCATGGAGGCCTGCGCGCGGGAGTTCGGGATCGCCGTTCTCGGAGGGGACACGAAGGAGGCGGACGTGATGTCTCTCGCGGGCACGGCGATCGGCCGGGTGCGGAAGGATCGAATCCTCCTCCGGAAAGGCGCTCGGCCCGGGGACGCGATCGTCGTGACCGGGGATCTGGGACGCGCGGGCCTTGCGTACGCGCAGCTCGCCGAGCCGACCACCCGCGCCGAGGGCCTCGAGCAGCTCCTCCATCCGTACCCGCGCGTGCGGGAGGGTCAGATCTTCTCCGAGTCCGGCGCGGTCACGAGCTGCATGGACATTTCGGACGGGCTCGGGCTGAGCCTCGCGCAGATGGCCGCCATGAGCGGCCTCTCCTATGCGGTCGACTGGTCCAAGGTCCCTCTCTACCAGCCCGTCGAGCCGCTGCCCCGAGACCGGCAGGAGGAGTTCGCCCTCTACTCCGGCGGCGACTTCGAGCTCGTGGCGACCGTGAAACCCGAAGCGGTTGAGGAGCTGACCGCGCGGATCAACGAACCGCACCGCGGTGTCCACCACGCGTTGACGGTCATCGGCACCGTGGGCAAGACCGGGCCGAACCTCGTGGACGTGAACGGCAGGAAGGAGCCCCTCCTGGCGAGAGGCTGGGAGCACTTCCGAATTCCACATTTGGGGTAGTCCCCGCGAGACATGTTTATGGTAGCTCCCGCCGTATATGGAGGGACCATGATCCCTCCCGAGGACGTCGTGGACGTGCGCGCACCGCCCGGCCAGGCCATGGGGAAGGTCGCCGAGCTCTGGAAGCCGGTCCCGGGCACGAACAAGATCATGTGCACCGCCTGCGCGCGGTACTGCAAGATCGGCGAGGGACAGGTCGGGCTCTGCGGCATCCGCGGCGTGCACGACGGGAAGCTCTGGCTGTACGTGTACGGCCGCGTGATCACGGGCCACGTGGATCC
>CAZJIP010000257.1:0-2147 GCA_964546105.1 uncultured Methanomassiliicoccales archaeon | reverse complement strand
GTCCATGTGGGCCGCCTCGGAGTCCTTCATCCACACGGGGACGTACTGGTTGACGATCAGGCTCAGGAAGGTGAGGAAGACGAGCAGGGCCATGATCGTCCCGACGGTCGAAGCGACACCCCGTTCGTCCCTCCTCAAATCACGACGGATTACAACGACCATTGCGTCACCTGTGGAGAATCGTCTCCGGTGGGCATTACGTCGCGCCAACCCGGATTACGCTATTTATAGGTGTCGTGCTGAAATTCCACGACTGAGAATGAGTCGATTTTCTCCATAGAACGCGCCCCTTCGCGAGGCGGGATTTTCGAGGTGATTTTCACGTGGCGGAGCGGGCCTTTTCGTACAATTCCCGCGACCCGTTTCGCGGCACGTCAGCGGGCGCGTCGGCCGTGGGCTTCGGCCGCCGCGTAGAGCAGGCTCGCCTCGCCGAGCATGAACCGCTTCATCCCCTCGACTGAAGCGTACTCGTTAGGGGCGTGGGCGCGGGACCCATGCCCGAGGCCTGTGGCGACCCACGGGAGCTTCAGGTACTCGTCGAACGCGAACGCCGGCATCGTGCCGCCACTCGTGGGCCACACCTCGGGCTCTTTGTCGTGGGCCCGGATGGCCTCCACCGCGGCGTGGGCAATCCAGGAATCGGGATCCGTCTTCGCAGCGCCGTAGGGTCCATGAATCTGGATTTCCAAGTCCTCGAACCCGCGCTTCTTCAGATGGGCGCGGAGCTTGCGGACCGTGTCCTGCACGGTCATGTCCTTCACGAGCCGGATGTCGACCTTGGCGTACGCCTCGTGTGGGAGGATCGTCTTGGTGCCCCCGTGGTCGATGTAGCCCGCGTAGATGCCGCAGAGGTTGATGGTCGGTTCGAAGAGGTACTTCAGGAGCAGCTTCTCCTTCGGTAGATCGTACTTGAACTTCGCTGCGCGCTCCTCCCGGAGCCACGCCTTGGGATCGAACTTCTTGGCGAGCTCGCGGACCATTTCGGTATCCCGCTTGGACGGCCCACGAACGTCGTCCCAGAAGCCGTCGACGATTGGACGCTGGGTCTTGCGGTCGACGAGCGTGTCGAGGGCATGCACGAGGCGCCAGACGGGGGACCCAATCCATACCGCGTTCGAGCTGTGGATCTCGCTCTCCATGGGCCCGCCCTTGGTCTTGTTCCCGCGGGACCAGATCGTCAGGTACAGGCAGCCCTTGACGCCGAGGTAGACCGTGGGGACGCCGCGCAGATCCTCCGTGTAGTCGTTCGCAATCGCGCCGTCCGCCTTGAGCTGGGGCCGGTGTGTGCGGATGTACTCGATGAAGTTCGCGCTGCTGATCTCCTCTTCGCCTTCCGCGAGGATTTCCAGGTTCACGGGGAGCTCGTCCACATCGCGGATGACCTTCCAGGTGTGTAGGTGGCCCATGAGGGCTCCCTTGGAGTTCGTCGAACCGCGGGAGACGACGGAGGGACCGACACCCTCCACGTCGTGAATCTCCGCCGCGAACGGCGGCGATCGCCAGGCGTTCAGGTCCCCGACCGGCTGCACGTCGTACATCTCGTACTCGACCAGGGTGGTGTCCGCCCCGACATCGAGGAAGCCGACCACGAGCGGGTGGCCTCCCTTGGCGAACGTCTCCGTCTTGCACCCGAGTTCGGCGAGGTACGAACGGACCATCTCGGCGCACTCGGCGACGCCCTCGCCGGTCGCGCTCACGCTCGATTGGCGCAGCAACTGGCGGGTCTTCTCGAGGCCCTCGGGGAAGCGTTGCTCGATGGCGCGGTACACCTCAGGCGGCGCGATCTCCTTCATCGGACGCGGGGGATGGCCGCCGGGACGATAAGCCTGCGGGATGACCCCGGCCTAGGACGCGGCACGGCAAACTTTTTCTCCCGCCAACCGTTCGGTCGCCTCGCGCCGCGGTAACTCAGTTTGGGAGAGTGCGAGACTGAAGATCTCGAAGTCGCCGGTTCGAGCCCGGCCCGCGGCACTCCTTCGACGGGCAAGGTCTAGACAACCTTTTTATCGAGAGAACCGTTCGTCGGCTGTCCCGCCTTAGCTCAGCCTGGTCAGAGCGGGTGACTGTAGAGTGCTCCCGCGGACACGGCGTTCGCGGTGCCCGCTGGCATCATCAGGCCCCCGGTTCAAATCCGGGAGGCGGGACTC
>CAZJIP010000256.1:0-2161 GCA_964546105.1 uncultured Methanomassiliicoccales archaeon | reverse complement strand
GGCGGAGGGCACCGGGCCGGAACCGTACGGCCCTTGCCAAGGCCTCGTTCGAGGCGATGGCGGAAAGCAGGATGTTGCATGCCGCGTTGTGCTGCCGGTCCATCTCCCAGTCGCACACGCTGCACACGAAGTCCTGGCCCACCCTATCTCGGCGCCGGGCGCCACACACTGGGCAGGTCTTACTCGTCCATGCCGGATTCACCTTGATTACGGGCACGCCCGCAAGGGCGGCCTTGTACTCGATTTGACGGTGGAGTTCGCCGCGGGGCCAGGAGGATAGACGACGGTTGGTCGCCTTCACGCGACCGGCTGCACCGCACAGCTTGAGGTCTTCCATGACGATTGCCGCCTGCTTGGCTGATGCCGCCGCGACGAGTGCTTTGCTCACTCGGTGGAGCCGCTGCTTGACGCGGTTCTGCTCCCGCTTCCCTTCTTGGCCGAGAAGACGTCGCCTAACGCGACGGTCGTTCGCCTTCTTCCTCGCGAGGCGACGCCGCCGGGCGAAGTGAATCAACTGGACCCGACGTACACCGTCGAAAGGCACGCTCACAAGGTGCTCATTGTCGCCTTCCACCTCGACGCCATCCAATGAGTCCTCGTTCGTGTCCAAGCCAATGGCGGCTGTGGGCTCGTACGCTGTCGGAGTCTGCTTGCGCAACACGACGATCACCTTTCCGGGGACGATCGTCAGGGATCCCAGGGTCCACGACGGGTCCGACAGAATCGTCCGATGCCAGGCGCAAAGAGGGAGATCGAGCTGTACCCGCTCCGCCCCGCGGATGGGAATCTCGAGCCGACCCGTCTCGCGGTCGAGGCGGTACGACTGGTTCTCCGCCTTCAACAACAAGCGGCGAACGAATGGGACCCTGGTCCGCTTTCCTTTCCGCATCCGGCGCCTGTAAGCCTTGAGGACAGCGAGGGCGACCTCGAAGGAGGAGGGAATGTACTGTTTGTAGACTGCGTGGCGAGCACTAAGATCCCGGTAGGCGGCCCGTACCAGTCGGGCCCTGGACCGGTGGTCCCCCTCGAGCGCCACTCGTATCGACTCGTTCACGAGAAGGCGGAACTCCGCTAGGAGCCATGCGAGGCGGGCGTCGTTCCAGGCTACACTGAAAACTAAGGCCCGATGGGCACGCACGCTATCTTCCTGGGGTGGAAGCTGTCGTTGAGTTATCGGTGGGAGGTAGCCAAAAGTGAATACGCCCGCGCATGCCCACCCTCCACCAATTTCGAGGGGCGACGAAGACGGGCCCCTGCGATTGGTTTGTGTAAGAGACCCTTCGGTTGGACTGAGGCGTTCCGCGGTGCCCCGGCCAACCATGATGGGGACCCGGGAGGCTGCTGAAGTATCGAATCCGCCTGATTAAATACTGCCTCAAGGATGCAAATCACGGACCCGTCGCCTAGCACGGATAGGGCTCCGGATTTCTAATCCGGCTGTCGAGGGTTCGAATCCCTCCGGGTCCGCTGCCTTCCACCCCGTGGCCTGAATGACGGTTGCGTACACGCAACGCTCTCCTTCATATAGGATGAATGCATTGCGTGCAATGCATGCAACCTCGAGAGACCCGCAAACCAACCATCTCCCTCCGCCTACCCCGGCCGCTCCTCGAGGAAATCGACGCCCTCGTGCGACGGACCCGGATGCGTTCGCGGACGGAATTCCTCGAACGGGCGGTCGAGGGCTACGTGGAGGAGCTTCGGGAGTCCCGCGTCATCGTCGTCAAGCCCTGGTCGGATGCGAAGGCTCGGGCCGCGATCCTGAGATACTTGAAGCACCGGCCGTCTGCGTACGTCACGGACATCGCGGAGGCGCTTGGGATGGACCTCGACCTCGCGTTCCGGGCCGTGGGGGCGCTGGCTCGGGAGGGGAAGGTCGTTGACTGAACTCGGAAGCGTCGGGGACAGCGTGGCCGGCGAGAAACTGGCGGCGGTCGGCCGCAAGGTCAGCCGGATCGTCGTCATCTCCGGGACGGGGGCCCATCGAGCCCAGCGCGTGTATATCTGGGGAGACCCGGCTCGTTGCTATGTCGACAAGGAAATACGCCGGGCCTAGAGGGATGGGGCCCCGCCGATCTCGGTGCCGGGAGGCGGGGGCGGCGGGTTCGAATCCCACCGGGTCCGTTCCAACGGGAGAGTTTCCAACCTTCGATGGCCCCTC
>CAZJIP010000255.1:0-2171 GCA_964546105.1 uncultured Methanomassiliicoccales archaeon | reverse complement strand
GTATGATAGGAACGGTCGAGACGACGTGGAAAGTTCAACCTTGACGCGACACGACGTCCGAGCCTGCCCGACTCTTCGGCACGCCAAAATCAGGCGGCCGGCCGGCGCGGCTGGTCTCCCGCCGAATCGATCGGTCCGCCGGTCCTGGGGGCGAGCGTCGAGCCCCGCATCTTCATCGGGACCGTCACGAAGAAGAGCGCGGTCCCCACGACCACGACCAACGGACCAGGCGGCACGTAGGTCCATGCGGGCACGAGCGCAGGCAGGAGGGCCGCGAGCGCAATCCCGCCCGCCGCGGTGACTGCGCCGAGGGCCGCGCTGAGGAACGCGTACCGGCCCAAGGTGCGGCTCACGTTCTTCGCCGAGACCGCGGGGAGGATGACCACGGCGCCCACGAGGAGCATGCCGACGACCTTGATGCCCGCGGCCACGACGAGGGCCACCAAGAGCAGGTAGAGGAAGTCCACGCGACCGACGCGGACCTTTTTGGCGACGGCGAGGTCCTCCGAGATCAGGCTCAAGATGACGTGTCGGTAGATCCGTCGTCCCACGACCAGGATGAACAGCGAGATGACGATCGCAAGGATCGCATCGAGGAGGGCCACGTTCGCGACGTCCCCGAAAAGGGCATCCAGTAGGTTGGCCTCTGGCGTGAGGAGCAGCCCGACCGCGAGCGCGAAGACGAACAAGACCCCGATGACCGCGTCGAGCGGGAGACGCGTGGACCGCTCGAGGTACCAGGTCGCGACCACCGCCGCGAAAAGGAAGGCGAAGGCCCCGACGAAGATGTTGAAGCCCAGGAGATACCCCAGGGCGATGCCCGGCAGGGCGACGTGGGAAAGCACGTCCCCGACGAGGGCCATGCGCTTCAAAATCATCAACGACCCCACATAGCCGGCGGCCATGCCGACGAGGACCCCCGCGAGGAGGCTGTACGCGACGGGCTCGCTCACGCGGGGGCCTCCCCATGCCGATGCTCCGCGAGAATGGTCCCGCTGCCGAAGATGCGGATGAGCAGCTCCGGGTCCGAGAGGTCCCGGGAGGGACCGCTGTATATGACACGCCCGTTGAGAGCGAGCGCCGTGTCGGAATACGCCATCACGTTGTGGATGTCGTGGGACACGAGGAGGATGGACATCCCGCGATCCTTCTCGATGCGATTGAGCGTCTCCAGAATCAGATCTTCCGCGCCCACGTCGATGTGGGCCGTGGGCTCGTCGACTACGAGGACGTTAGGGTCGTCGACGAGGGCCCAGGCGATGAGGACCCGCTGCAGCTCGCCGCCGGACAGGGCGCCGAGGCGTTCGTCCAGAATCCGCCCCTTGTCCAGGCCACAGACCGCGAGACACTCCCGGAAGTCCCGGGCGCGGTTTAGGGAGAGGAACTCTCGCACCGTGATTGGCACATCGGTCACGGCGAAGTTCTGAGGAACGAGGCCAATCCGGACGCCAGGAGCCCACGAGACCGTGCCCGTGTGAGGAACGAGCCCAAGGAGTGACCGGAGAAGGACGGTCTTTCCCGCGCCGTTGGGGCCCACGATTGCAAGCGTGGTTCCGCGGCGAAGCGTGAACGAGACGTCGCGGAGCACGGCTCGGCCCTCAAGGGTGACACTCAGGTGGTCCACGCGGAGGACCGTGTCGCTTTCGCCTGGCGCGCCAACAGGTTGTACGTACGCCGCGGGGCGCTCGCGGCGGGCCACTCCGACGGGCTGCGACGACACGCACCTCCATTCGGCTCGGTGTTATTTAAGACCTGACGAGGACTTAATAAGAATTCAAATAGCCCGGACGTCCTGCTTACTATCCGATGCCCATCGTCAGCGTGAGCATGGATGAGACGGTCTTGAGGAACCTGGACGAGGTCGCCCAGCGCCGGAAGTACCGGAGCCGGAGCGAGGCGGTTCGGGACGCCCTCCGAGAGTTCATCGATGTCACGGAGTGGGGGCGGGAGGGCGGCCAGGCGTCCGTGATCCTCGCCGTAATCTACGAGAAGGGGAATCCCAAAGCGGACTTGGCCATGCTCCAGCATCGCTTCGACGAGATCCGGACCATGCTCCACACGCACCTCAACGAGGTGGACTGCCTCCAGATCTTCGTCGCCGAAGGGCCCACGGCGCGGCTCAAGGATCTCATCGGCCAGATCCGCCGCGTGAAGGGCGTGAAGCAGATCAA
>CAZJIP010000254.1:0-2192 GCA_964546105.1 uncultured Methanomassiliicoccales archaeon | reverse complement strand
GGCCCAGCAGAACAGCCGGGACTGGAAGAAGTACATGGAGGCGGAGGGCGGCCTCATCATCTTGCCGTCCACCGTCACCCAGTTGGGGAGAAAGGAGCGGAAGCCGTGAAGGGGCTGCGGCCACCCGCCCGGGGCCGCATCCTCATTTTCTCAGAGCGGCCGGGTATCCTTTAAATTGCACTTGGGAATATCGGGCCCGATGTCGAGCTTCCGGGGGAGGGACGTCCTGTCGATCCGCGACTTCTCGCGGGCGGACATCGAGCTCGTGTTGCGGACCGCGCGCAAGATGGTCCCCATCGCCCAGGGCAGACGCGTGTCCAAGGCCCTGGACGGGAAGATTCTGAGCACTCTGTTCTTCGAGCCTTCCACGCGGACGCGGCTCTCCTTCGAGAGCGCGATGCACCGCCTCGGCGGGCGGGTCCTGGGGTTCTCGAGCACGGAGGGCACCTCGATCCAGAAGGGCGAGACCCTCGCGGACACGATCCGGATGGTCGAGAGCTACAGCGACGCGATTGTCTTGCGGCATCCCCAAGAGGGCGCCGCGCGCCTGGCCGCGGAGTTCACGGAGCGGCCCGTGATCAACGCGGGCGACGGCGCGGGACAACATCCCACGCAGACCCTCCTGGACCTGTACACGATCTGGGACGAGAAAGGTGGCTTCGAAGGCGAGAACATCGCCCTCGTGGGGGACCTGAAGTACGGCCGGACGGTCCACTCCCTGACCTACGCCCTCACGGACTTCGGCGCGAACCTCACGTTCGTGAGTCCGCCGACCCTGGAGATGCCCCGAGAGATCGTGGAGCACGTGAAGGAGAAGGGCCTGCCCCTGAAGATCACCCACCGCCTCGAGGACGTGATCCGCGACGCGGACGTCCTCTACGTGACCCGGATCCAGAAGGAGCGCTTCCCCGATCCCCAGGAGTACGAGAAGGTCGCAGGCGTTTACCGGATCGATGCGAACCTGCTTCGGGACGCGAAGCGGGATCTGATCATCATGCACCCGCTCCCGCGGGTCACGGAGATTGCACCCGACGTGGACCGCACGAAGCACTCCCTCTACTTCAAGCAGGCCGGAAACGGCGTGCCCGTGCGCATGGCCCTCCTCCAGCTCATCCTCGGGGGTGCGGCATGAGGGAGCTCCGCGTCACGCCGATTAAGAACGGCACAGTGATCGACCACATCCCCGCGGGGATGGCCCTCAAGGTCCTCCGGATTCTCGGGATTGGCGATGCGGTCTCCTCCACGGTGACCGTGGCCATGCACGTGCCCAGCCGACTCATGGGCTGGAAGGACATCGTCAAGGTGGAGGACCGTGAGCTCGCGGCCCGGGAAATCGACAAGATCGCGCTCGTCGCGCCAACCGCCACCGTGAACGTGATCCGGAACTACAACGTCGCCGAGAAGCATCGGGTCGCCTTGCCCGACCGCGCCGTGGGCATCTTGCGATGCGGCAATCCGAACTGCATCTCGAACACGAAGGAGCCTGTGGAGTCCGAGTTCCTCGTCCGGTCCAAGAATCCTCTGCGCGTCTTCTGCAAGTTCTGCGACCGCGAGCTCGAGGACATCCCGGCGCACATCGTGTGATGCGCACTGGGCCTAGGCGTTCCACGTGGCGACGGCGACGGTCGAGCCGTCGTACCATTGCAGGATGAACCCCATGGCAGTCCCGGTGGGCGGCCAGGTGCCCGCGATCATCGTTACGTTGAAGCTGTCGCCCCCGTCGACCCGTTGGTCGTTGTCGGTGTCGCTCCAACCGACGTGGTACGCTCCCCCGTCAAGGGATACAGTCCCCCCCGGGCCGTTGGGAAGGGGGAGGCCGTACACCGGGCTCCAGTTGTATCCTATGCTGAGTTGGAACTGGAAGTAGGTGCCCGGAGTCGGTGGGCTCGCCCGCACGACTGGGATGGAGGCGCCAGTCGGGCTCCTAGCCACGGTTCCGAGTCTTACCGTCGAGGGCGTATTGGGCGTGAACGGGCCAATCGGAGCCTCGGCCAGGAGCGCGTCGTTCCCCGCCCACCGGATGGAGAAGGTGCCCGTGATGCAACAGAGGATCGTCGCCATCGTGGGGGCTACCGTGAACACGTCGGTCGAGGACAGCTTCGCGTTGTAGTCATTGTCCCACCAATCGATCCGGAAGCTGTATCCGGGCGGGAACACGGACACCCCTCTCCCCTCTCCGTCCTCTGTAGGCA
>CAZJIP010000253.1:0-2209 GCA_964546105.1 uncultured Methanomassiliicoccales archaeon | reverse complement strand
CCAAGGCCGGCCGGAGACCCTGACCGCCCTCGTAGCTGGCCACGCCAACGCGGCAACCCCGATCGACGGGGAAGATCCAGGCCGCGCCTCGCGGGACCAGCTCGGGGTTCACGAAGAAATGCATCGTGTCCTCGTCGAGGTCCACGTGGGTCTCGAGCCCGAACGTCAGCCGGCGGCGATTGACCAGGCCCGGGTCGAGGGAGGAGGCCAGTCGAGCGCTCCATCCCGTCGCATCGACGAGGAGGCGGGACTCGAACGGACCGAGTCCGGTGTCGACGGCGCCCCCGAGGAGGCCGCGGACATCCGTCCGGAAGAACCTCGCCCGGCCCTGAGCCCGCAGCTCGCGACAGAGCGTTCCGAAGTCGAAGGTGCACAGGGGGTCAATCAGCTCGATGCGGAGGGGCCGGGGGACATGGAGGACGACGGAATCGAACGTACGCAGGATTGCGCGGCGAAGGCCGAAGTCCTCGAGCGTTGAGGCAAAGGTGGCGCATGCGGACGTTTGGTGCGTGCCCACCGGGAAGCGGTCGAGGAGCGCAACGTCCTCGTCCATCCCTGCAGCGACGGCGAGGCCTGCGAAGCTCGCTCCCGCAATTACCGCAGGCCAGCTCATGGTCCCGGCCTCATCCAGAGCCACGCGGTCATGATTCCTCCTTGGAAGACGGCCTTCTCCCGCCAGTCACGGAAGTCGGCAAGGACCGGGCGGGGAATCCCGCGGAACCGGAACCAGAGCTCGAAGGGGCGGAGGAATGGGCGGATCGGACCGGGGGCCTCCGTGAAATCGGCGAGGACCATCGATCCCCCGGCCGCGAGCATGCTGAGCGAGTTCCGGAGGACCTGCCCCGGCTTCGCTAGGTGGGAGAAGGCGTAGGTCGACACGATCAGGTCGAAGGGCGGGTCCAGACCCTCAAGATTCTCCAGGTCCAACTGGAGGAATCGGGCCGCCGCGCGGGAGCCGAACCGCCGTCGGGCGACGGAGAGCATATCCTCCGATAGGTCGACGCCGGTGTAGGACAAGTCGTCGCGGCCGAGCCGAATCAGCCGAGCGAGGTTGGCCCCGGTCCCGCAGCCGAGGTCGAGGACGCGACCCGCCTCCGGTGCGTACGTAGCAATCCAGCGGTCAATCGTGGACTCGATGGCCCGGCCCAGGCTTCGTGCCCAGACCTCCCTCGCCCCGTCGTACCGCTCCGCCCCCCAAGCATAGATGAGGCGAATCGCTTCCCGTTGCTCGGTCGGCGAAAAGGAGGTGGCAGCGCTCTGCAAGAGGGAAATCATCTCCCTCGGCGCCACCGCGGGCCAATCTCCGCTCCGCCATGGAACGGAAATCGTTGCCTCCCCAAACGCCATGGCGTTCATCGAGCCCTCAAAACGGACCAGATTTTCCGTCGTTCAGCCGTCATCGGTCCATCTGCTTGTGCATTGTGCGGTGCTCCTCGTGGAGCTGCGTCTCGCGCGTCGGCGAGAACGTGCCGATGATCAGGCGCTCCTCGGTGTCGATGTTCTTCGCCGGGACGTACACGATGTCCTCGCCGGCGCGGAACGCCCGCCCCAGGACCTTGCCTTCCTTCAACGCGCGGTATGTGGGCGGGAAGGGGCTGCAGTACCAGTAGCTCGCCTTCTCCTCGACCACCCCGTCGTCCCGGAGCTGGCGGATCTCGTTGAGGTAGCTTCGGTCCCCATCCGTCCAGTCGCGGCCTTCGAGAACGTTCTGCTCGATGTCCCGGCGGATCTTCTCAAGGCTCCCTTCACGCTCGAAGTCGCGGAACGCCCGCTGACTCGTGAAGGCCCACACGTCAAGCTTCGTCACCGGCCCAGCTTCCTGGGCTGCGGGTTGCTCTGGCATGAAGTCGGTAAGGTCTCGCCCTTTTCATCCGATTTCGCGTTGCCGAAACGAAGATTCGCCAATGGGAATCGTCTGCGAACGTAACTCCGGAAACGGGACGCAGAGCCGATTGTAAGAGCGGTTCGAGGGGGCCACGGGAGTCCACAGGTTCCGGCACTTACGGAGCCCCAACGGTGGCGGGATCCTAGTGTTCCACGAGCTCAACCGAAGAGGTCGTGGTGGCCGCAGGGGCACTTGCCGACTGCGTGCGAATTGGTTACGCGGAACCCGCTCTCGTCGAAGCCGTCGACGTAGTCGACCTGAACCCGCTCCATCAGACGGGCGCTGGCCGGGTCGACGAGGAACGACAGCCCGTTGGAAGCCAGG
>CAZJIP010000252.1:0-2219 GCA_964546105.1 uncultured Methanomassiliicoccales archaeon | reverse complement strand
CCTTCTGGAGCTTCGAGGGCATGACGACCATGGCGTTGTCCTGCCTCGATTCCCGGTACATGTTCCGGACTGCGCCGATCGCGTAATCAGTGCCGCAGAGAGACATGGGTCTGGCACCTCTTGTCTCCGGACGTAGAACTGGGGCTATTTTAAACCCTTTGTAGTATGCGCTACTACAAAGGAACGAAGCGGTTCTCCCGCGGGAGGGAATGGTCTTAGGTGCACCGAAATACCGCTCGATTCCGGTGCTTGGGGATGCGGAGCTCCAAGGGAAGCGGGAGCCTTAAGGGTCCGTGGGCGGTCCGACTCGCTCAAGCGCCTGTAGGACCGCGCGGAGGTCGAGGTAGGTGCCCTCGGGGAGGCGGGCAAGGTAGGCCACCGCATGGTCCCGCCGCTCGGCCGTGACGTCGACCACCTTCCAGCCGTGTTCGCGGACCAGGCTCCCGCGATCCGCGGGGAAGACGGCGTCCGGAGCCAGGACCTCCGCGAGCGAGGCGAGGCCTACGGAACCGGTTGCGGGTGGGAAGGAACCCGTCCGGCGGAATGTCAGGAAGCGCGCCGCCTCCTTGTACATGCGCACTCCGTGGAAGGCATACGCCGCGGTCTTCGCGTCCCCGCGTGCTCGGTCGATGTCCTGCAGTTCATCGTTGTCGAGCTCGTACTTGTTGTGCTCCCCCTTTCCGAAGATCCGCGTGTACACCGTGTCCTGCTCGACGCGGGGCTCCGCGCGCGTCAGGTCGACGACATCGAGGACTCCAAGATCCTCGAGAATGGATTGCGCCGCGGGCGGCAGCGGGCCATCCGCGTGGGCCCGGGCTTCAAGCCCGAGGCGGCAGCCGTCAGGGACCATGCCCGCGAGTTCTCGCAACCCGTCCAGCGCCTGGCGGTCCAGGGGCACCGAAGCGGGTGTCTCCAGAATCAGGAAGCGAGCGTGTAGCAGGCGCGCCGTGCGCGCGGACCGGGCGAACGCGGCGCGCGCGGCGGGCGTGGGACGCAGCGCCGCGCGCTGGGTCACGTCGCGGTGCACCTTGACGGAGAATGCGAAGTCCGGGGGCACCGCCACTCGCCAGCGCCTCGCGCCGGCCTCGCTCGCGTGTCGGTAGAACGTGGCGTTCACCTCGACGAAGTGGAACGCGCGGGCGTAGGCGGCGAGGCCTCCTGCGAAGTATCCCCACCCGCCTGCCCCGATGAGGATCTCGGCCACGGGCGACCCATAGGACGCACCGTCCTTAAGTCGCGGCGGGAGGGGACCGTGAAAGTGACGCGGCGGGAGTTTCCCCCGGAGGTCTGGAGGAGCCGTGTTACATTGTAGCAAGGCTTTTACGCTGGCGACAGATACACCCTTGGGGGAATGCGATGAGGAGGTCAGGGCTAGTTCTGTTGATGGTAGTAGTCGGAGCACTTGTGATCATCCAGCCGGCGTTGGCGGCGGGACCGAGCGTGGTGACGGATGCCACAGGCGATGCGCTCTACCCCGACTCGGCGCTTCCTGCGTCCGCCTTCCAGGACATCGTACGGGCGGCAGTGTCCCTGGACGGGGGTACGTTCGCTCTGCGGATCGACCTGGCGGCCCCGGTGCCGAGCGCACCCGCGCTCTTCCCGGGGGTGAAGCTCATGCTCTGGGTGTGGGGCATTGACACGATCCCGGGGACCGCGCCCGCGGGCTTCCCGTTCGTGCCCGGGCCGGAGGGAGCCGCCCCTGCGGAGTTCCTCGTCTGGGTGATCTGGGACGGGGGCAGCTTCCGGGGCATCGTGATCGACCGGAGACCCCTGCTCACGGGCGGCGAGGCCACGGTCACCTCCGTCGACTTCGGAATCCACCGCGCCTCGGTCACTGCCTCCGTGGACGCGAGCCTCTTGGGTAGCCCATCCACGTTCCGGTGGGTCTCCCGAACCACGGATTGGCTGGGACCCTTGGGAAGCCTCAGCGCCTTTATCGTTGACGTGGCACCCAACGCGGGTCAGGCCGTTTGGACCTCGTGAGATTCGCGAACCCGCTTCCCGGGCCCGCGGTTTGCGCCAGGGATACGGACCGGCGCGATTGAGCGCCGAAAGCGTACCACCGAGCCGGACGCCGTCCCTCGGAAACGCCCCGTCGGGCCATCCAAGGGAGTTCGGGGACTTTCCGGGATTACGCTCATGTATCGCGCGCGCGATACGGTCGGTCCCATGGCCCGCCTCCGCTTCGGCTGCAGCGGATGGGACTACCAGGAATGGAT
>CAZJIP010000251.1:0-2249 GCA_964546105.1 uncultured Methanomassiliicoccales archaeon | reverse complement strand
GAGCTGCGCGAGGTTCGCGCCCTCCTCCATGACGACGCCCTCAACCTGGTGGAACTCGGGGAGGTGCTTCCAGTCGATCGCGTCCCGGCGGAAGTTGCGACCGATGATGAATGCCTTCTGGGGCGGCTCCGGGTGGTCCGCGAGCCAGCGGATCGTGATCGCCGTGGTGTGGGACCGCAGGAGGGCGCGTTCCGCCTCCCCGCGCTCCCAGGCGTACCGCCAGCCCTTGCTCCCCGTGCCGCCGCCTGTCTCGTGGGCGTCCGCCACGCGGCGCACGACCGCGTCGTCCGGGAGCGCCACGGTCCGCGGCTGGGCCAGGTAGAAGCTGTCCAGCGCGTCCCGGGCCGGGTGGTCCTGGGGTTGGAACAACGCGTCGTAGTTCCAGAACGCGCTCTGCACGTAGTCCCCGTCAATCTCCGTGAAGCCCATGTCCAGGAAGATACGGCGAATCTTCTCCAGGTACGCGCTGAGCACATGCCGCTTCCCCGGCCACACGGTCGGGGCGAAGGCCCGCGTATCGTACCGGCGGTAGTCGACATCCCGCCACCTCCCCTCCCGCAGGAGGTCCGTCGTCAGGATTGTGGCCTCGGGTTTGAGCGTAACCCCCGCGGCGACGATCTTCTCGCCCGCCGGGGTCAGGGCGATCTCCCGCCGCACGGCCTCCCGCTCGTGCACGAGGTCCTGGCGGGACTTCAGGTCCTTGAGGATCTTCGGGTCCACCGCGTCCTCCGCGATCTCCCCCTTGGCCATCCGCGCGAGGACTTCCTCGTCCGGCGTGCGCGCGTCCGCGGCGGCCCGCCCCGCCTCCGCGGCGACGAGGACGCTGCCCTCGGGCCCCTTCTCCACGTGGGCCCAGCCCTTCCGCCGCAGCCAGCCCAGCGCGATCGCGAGTTGCGCGTCGTCGAACTTGGCGGCCGCCTGCAGCTTCGGCACCGGCATGCGGCCACCCGCCCTGAGCAAGGCCATGAGCGCCCTCCGCTCCGGGAGGGGCTTCCGCGCGAGCTCCTTCTCCCGGAGGCGGTAAAATCGCACGACGCGCTCCTTCATCGTGACGAGGCCCTTGGCCTGGAGCCACGACGCCGCGTTCATGACCTCGACGAGTTCCTTGAACTTCCCCTTCGCCCGGATCTCTTCGGGGGACGAACGCCCGAGCTCCTTCAGGGTCAGGAGGACCCGCTTCTCGAGGTAGCTGAGCTCGGCGGCCACGTCCCGCGGCATTCAGCGGCCGGATGGGGCGCCTCGGTATATGCTTTTCCCGCGCGGGAGGCGAATTCGCAACGCGGCCCGGTCGGTCCGGGCATGCGTCTCCTCCCGGACCGAGGCCGCGATTCCGCAGAAGGCGACCAGCGTGCCGACCCCCGCGGCCGCGCTCGCGACGAAGACGGCGACGGACAGGCTCTGGAGGAAATCCACCGTGTAGTACTCGAGCGGCAGCAGGTACCACGTGAGGTTGAGCACCCCGAGCAGGAGGCCGGAGGCCAAGCTGACCCCCGCGCCGCCGAGCGCTGCCTGGAACGTGCGCCGCCTCGTGGACCGCGACGCCAGGACGGCCAAGAGGATCCCGCACACGACGAGGAAGAAGCCCACGGGGACGAGCAGGCCGACCAGGGCCGCGTCGAGGAGCGCGAGCCAGAACGGCGTGGTGTCCAGGGAGCCGGCGAGGAACGCGAGGTTGGCTCCCAGCGTGACCGCGGCGTCCAGCAGAATCGGTCCGGCGACGAGCACGGCACCGAGGACGATGAGCCGGGGCGGCGTCCAACGGCCCCAGCGAAGACGTTGCGGGACCGTCTCGGCCGCCATCATGGCATAATCAGTCGCGCAAAGCAGATGAACCTTCGCTGCAGCCGTCGCGCGGCGCAGCGACTCCGGCCACTCTCAGACCTGAGAACTACGGCACGGCCCTTATAAGCGGAAAGGGGACATCGAGCCGCCCAGTGAACCAGGTCTCTCACCGTCGGGTACGAGCGGGAGCCCGCAGGGGGCTCCGCCGTGGGTGATCCGCGCTTCCCCGCGAACTACGCGATCCTCCTCGCGGGTCCGCCCGGGGTCGGGAAGTTCGAGTACATGGTGGCCCAGGCGCGGGAGTCCCTCCGCGCGGGCGAGCGCGTCGTCTTCGTGACCCTGGACCTGCACCCGAACGAAATCCGCGCGCGGGCCAAGGCCCTCCACCTCGACTTGGAGCCGTACGAGGGCAAGAGCTTCGCCTTCGTGGACTGCTACAGCGCGACCGCCTCGGAGCGGCCCGAGCC
>CAZJIP010000250.1:0-2280 GCA_964546105.1 uncultured Methanomassiliicoccales archaeon | reverse complement strand
CCTCCATTCCCGGTGGGTCCACTGGCCGCCGTTGTCCACGACGTAGACGCGCATGGAGGTTGCAAGCAGAGCCCATGGAAAAAGCTTTCCCGCGCCTCGCCGGCCGCTCCGGTGCTTTATGTACGGCTCGGCGGTATTCGGGGCCATGGCCGCCCCGCCGACTCCGCCGCGGGATCGCGCGATCCTCGGCCTCGCGTGGGCCGTCCGGGGCTTGGCGGGCTTCCTGGTCCTCCAGCTGGCGACCGCGGTGGGGCTCGTGCTCTTCGTGCCCATGTACGGTCTGCCGTCGCCTTCCATCGTGCAAGTGGTCGAGCTCAAGGATGCCCTGCTCCTCCTCTCCTGGTTATCGCTCATCCTGGGCATCGGCTCGGGTCTGCTCTATTGCGTGGGCCTCGCAGGCTTGTACGGCGGTCGAGAGGCACTTGGTCCCGAGCACGCCCGGTCCGTGGAGCAGACCCCGACCTGGCTCGCGGTCACCATGGTCCTCCTGGCGACGAGCGTCGTGGTCCCCGCGCTCACCGGCCCCTTCCTCACGTTCCCCGGCGTCGGCTATGCGCCCCCTTCCTGGTCCTGGAGCCTGAGCGTGGTCCTGGCAGGCCTCCGGGCGATCTTCGCGGGGCTGACCCTGTTCTACGCCGTGCAGGGTCTCGCGGAGGAGGACGCGCGCGTCCGGCTCCTCGTGGCCATGAGCCTCGGCGTGGCGGGTGCCGTCGCATGGAGCGGCCTCGCGGCGTACGCCGCGGGGGTGCCGGGACCCTCCATGGACTCCTTGATCCCGTTCTTGGCGGGAATCCTCGCGGGGTTGGGCACGTCCGCGATCTCCGTGGGCCTCTTCATCGCGGTGTACTGGGAGGTCCGCCGGGGCCTGCAGGCCTCCGCGGCGGGCGCGGCGTGAGGCTCATTCCCATTCGATCGTGGCGGGCGGCTTGTTCGTGATGTCGTACACGACGCGGTTCACGCCCTTGAGCTCGTTCGTGATCCGGATGCTGATCCGATCCAGGACCTCGTGGGGGATCTTGGAGTACGTCCCGCTCATCCCGTCGATGGATTCCACCGCGCGCACGGCGACCGTGTGCCCGTATACGCGGAGGTCGCCGTGCACGCCCACGGTCTGCACGGGCAGCAGCGTGGCGAAGTACTGCCACGGAACGGAGATGAGCCCCTTCTTGGCGGCCGCCTCCAGCTCCTCCTCCACGATTGCGGAGGCTTCGCGGGCGAGCTCCACGCGCTCCGGCGTGACCTCGCCGATCACGCGGATCGCCAGGGCGGGCCCCGGGAAGGGCTGCCGCTCCGCGACGCGGATGCCGAGTTCGCGGGCCACCTTCCGCACCTCGTCCTTGTAGAGGTCCCGCAGGGGCTCTACGAGCGTGAGCCTCATGTTCTCCGGCAGGCCCGCGACGTTGTGATGGGACTTGATCCGGTCCCGGAGTTGGCCGCCGCTTTCGATCCAGTCCGGGGCGATGGTCCCCTGGACCAGATACTCCGCGTTGAAGGAGGCGGCCTCGCGCTCGAACAGCTCGATGAACTTGTTCCCGATGATGTGCCGCTTGCGCTCCGGGTCCGTGATGCCCTTGAGCGCCGCGAAGTACTCGTCCGCAGCGCGGAGGACCTTGTGGTTCACCCGGAGGTCCTTCAGGGTCTTCTCCACGTCCGCCGTCTCGCCCTTGCGCATGAGGCCCGTGTCCACGTAGACGGCCAGGAGCCGCTCTCCGAGCGCGCGGCTTGCGATGACCGCAGCGGTCGTGCTGTCCACGCCACCGGACACGGCAATGATCGCCCGTCCTTTGACCGCGGCCTGCAGGGCGGCGACCTGCTCTTCCACGAAGGCCTTCGGGTCGAACATCACTCACCCTTGACGGTCCGGGAGTCCTCCAGGACCCACTTCTTCATGGCCTCGCGGTGCTCCTTGAGCTTCTCCGCGAGCCGCTCGTCCTTCAGGGCCAGGATTTCCGCCGCGAGGATGGCGGCGTTCTCTCCCCGGTCCAGCCCGACGGCCGCGACGGGGACGCCCGGCGGCATTTGGGTGACGCTGAGGAGGGAGTCGAGGTTCAGCTTGCCGCTCACGGGCACACCGATCACCGGCTTGAGCGTGTGGGCGGCGATCGTCCCGGGTAGAGCGGCCGAGAGGCCGGCGACCGCGATGAACACCTTGGCCGGCGTGTTCCGCACGAGGTCCCGGAGCAGGTCCGGCGTCCGGTGTGCCGAGGCGACGACCATCTCGTACTCGACCCCGAACTCGTCCAGGATCTTCGCGGCGCTCTTGCCGACCTCCGCGTCGCT
>CAZJIP010000249.1:0-2284 GCA_964546105.1 uncultured Methanomassiliicoccales archaeon | reverse complement strand
CGATGAAGGCCAACCCTTAATCCCTCGCGCGGATTGAGCGGAGGGGACCATGGACGCGTTCTTTGACCAGCGCCTCATCGGGACGATGCGGAATTTCGGGTACCTCGTCGGCGACCCGACGAAAAAGGTCGCCGCGGTGATCGACCCGAGCTTCGACGCGCGCATCCTGCAGCAGGTGGCTCGCGAGAACGGCTACGCGATCGAGACGATCTTCAACACGCACCACCACCCCGACCATATCTTCGACAACGAACGCCTCGCCGACGAGACGGGCGGCAAGGTGGCGGCACACGAGCTGAGCATGGCCCGCAAGGATCTCGTCCTCCACGATGGGGACATCGTTCCCGTGGGCGAGCTCAAGGTCAAGGTCGTCCACACGCCGGGCCACTCGCCCGACTCCTGCTGCTTCATCGTCGCGGGCCGGGTGTTCACCGGCGACTGCTTGTTCGTCGGGGATTGCGGACGGACGGACCTGCCTGGGTCCGACGTGCGCGCGATGTACGATTCCCTCTTCAACAAGGTCTGCAAGATGGACGACAACCTCGTCGTCTGCCCGGGCCACCACTACGGGCGCAAGCCGACGTCAACCATCGGGATGGAGAAGAAGACGAATTACGTGCTCCAGCCGAGGAGCATCGACGAGTTCGTGGAGTTCATGAGGTCGCCTTGACCGGGGCGCTCGCGCTGCGATGCGGCTTCGCCGGCACGAGCCACCCGAGGAACCGGCCGTCAGCGGCCATACGGAAAGGCTTGACCCCGAGTCCGTCGGCGACTAGGTCCCTCGAGTCCGGGTCCCGGACGATCCGGGCGAGGGAGCCCCATCGCCGCTTCCGGCTCCACCAATCCAGGATCACGACCTGGACTTCGTCCTCCTTGGGATGCGCGGCGAACACGACGGGGCGGGTCAGGGGACGTCCTCGCTCGGACCGGAAGCCGAGCATGAGCACCTCATCTGCGATCCGAAACTCGTGCGGGAAGCTGAGCGGATGGGAGCCGGTCGACCATTCGAGGGGGATGTCGACTTCCGCGGTCAGCCCACTCTTCCAGAGGACCATGTCGCCGGCCTCGAATCGCCACATCACGGCGTACTTCTTCGCCACGGGACTCAGCGCGCGCGTGTCGAACAGGCTCACCCGGAAGGGGGGCTCCGCCCCGGGCCGCAGTAGCTGCCGCCACACGAGGACCCGGTCGTCCCCCAAGGCGCGGTAATAGGCGCGGGGCCCCAGGGCCAGATACGAGTTCGAGGGCGTGCCGCGTCCGTACCGCGGCGTGAGCGTCTTGGGGGGCTGGTAGGCCGTCTCGGCCCAGATGAGGGTCATGCCCCGAGGGCCCTGGAGGAAGGGCTCGCGTCCCCGGGTGATGTCGCGGGCGCGCCGCCGGAGTAGTTCGCCGAGGGCCAAGCCCGCAGGTCGGGGAGAGTTGTCCAGCAGCTCCATGAGTCGCTGATACTCCGCATCGGGCAGCTCGATCCGTCGTTCCAAGGTCACGTCCGGCACGTGAAGTCTCGCCCCATGGAGCCCGCGATTGGGGAAATCGTTGCGAAGCCGGATTAAGGATTCGGGCTCGCGCTAGCCCGACGGGACTTCCGCCGCGACGGGCTTGGGCTCCGTCTTCTTCTTGCGTGACGTGGCCGACTTCCGTGCCGCCTTCCTGGGCTTTGCCTCAGCCGCGGCCCTCTTGGTCTTCCTTCCCCTCCCGTTCTTCGTGGGACATTCCATGTTCAGGCAGAGAATCCACGGCGGTCGACCACGCATGATCACCTTGACCACCGGGTGGCCGCAGGCCTTGCAGCGGTCGGGGGTCGGGACAATGAGTCCTCGGCCCGGGAGCGGGTAGGAGTTCCTGCACTCGGGATAGTTCGAGCAGCCCACGAACCGTTTCCCGTACGAGCCGTGGCGGACGCTGAGCTCGCCCGTCCCGCACTTGTCGCACTTCCCGATGAAGTTCTTCTCCCGCACGGTCGGGCAGTCCGAGGCCACACAGAACGTCGTCGTGCGCCCACGGTCCGTCAGCTGAATCAGGGGAGAGCCGCACTCGGGGCAGTTCTGTGCGGCTCCCTGGATGACGCCCGTCTGGGGGAGCGCATGCGCATTCCGACACAGGGGGTAGCGGTCGCAGCCGAGGAACCGCCTCCCGCGCCGCGAGCGCAGCACGACGAGGTTGCCCTCCTTGCAGACGTTGCATTTGCCGATGTAGTTCTGCTCGTGGAGGGCCAGCGCGATCTCCTGACCGATGGCCTCGCGGTTCTTCTCGAGCGTGTCGAGGATCTCCGTGAGCATCTCCT
>CAZJIP010000248.1:0-2287 GCA_964546105.1 uncultured Methanomassiliicoccales archaeon | reverse complement strand
GCCAGTTCCTGATCATGAAGGACATGGTCCTGTCCTACAAGCAGCTCCCCCTGCCACTCTACGAACTCACCCGGTACTCGTTCCGTGCGGAGCAGCGCGGGGAGCTCGCGGGACTGCGGCGCCTGCGCGCCTTCACCATGCCCGACTGCCACGCCCTCGTGGCCGGCGTCGAGCAGGCGAAGGAGCACATGATGGTGCGGTTCGAGGTCGCGTGGAAGCTCATGGAGGACATGGGCTTCTCGATGCCCGATGACTTCGAGGTCGGCCTCCGCGTGACCGAGCCCTTCTGGAAGGACCACGGGGACTTCGTCAAGGCGTACGCAAGGCGATGGGGCAAGCCCATCCTCGTCGAGATGTGGTCCGATCAGTTCTTCTACTTCATCCTGAAGTACGAGTGGAACTTCGTCGACGCGAACGACAAGGCCGCCGCGTTGACCACAGACCAGATCGACACGGAGAACGCGAAGCGGTTCGGGATCACGTACGCGGACGAGAAGGGGGAGAAGCGGCACCCGTACATCCTGCACCTCTCGCCGAGCGGCGCGGTGGAGCGCGTGCTCTATGCCCTCCTCGAGCAGGCCGCGGCGGACATCAAGGCGGGGAAACCGCCCATGCTCCCCCTCTGGCTCTCGCCGACCCAGGTCCGCATCGTCCCCGTGAGCGGGGACCAGCTGGAGCATGCGCGGAAGCTGCTCGCGTCCTTCGACGGCGTCCGAACCGACTTGGACGACACGAACGACACCCTGGCCAAGAAGATCCGTCGGGCGGAGAAGGACTGGGTCCCTTACATCGTGGTCGTGGGCAAGAAGGAAATCGAATCCGGAAAGCTCAACGTCCGCGTGCGGGCAACCAAGGCGCAGGAAGAAATGACCGCCGACAGGCTACGGCAGCTCGTGCGGGAGGCCACGGCCGGACGGCCGTTCCGCCCCTTGGCCGAGAACGTCCAGATCAGCGCACGGCCGACCTTCCGCGGCTGAGCGTCGTACGCCGCCATTCTCGCATGTGAGAATGGCTCCCGCTGGTTTATGCCTCGCACGGACGGCTCGGGAGCCGGTGGTGGCCCTCGTGAAGCGGGACACGACAGAACTGCTCGTGGGACTCGGCGTGCTGGCACTGGGCATCGGCATCCTCCTGTTCACGTTCTCCCTGGCCCTCGGGATCGCGCAGAACCCGGGAGACTTCTTCCGGAACCAAATGGCCCAGACGAACCAGCAGGTGCAGGGGCCCACGGCGGATTTCAGCTACTCCGGATTCGATCTGAACGTGACCTTCACGGACGCCAGTCAGGCGGGTGCGGGCTCCCTGGTCTCCTGGGAATGGAACTTCGGGGATAACGGAACGAGCGCCCAGCCGAGTCCGACCCACCACTACTACTCCTACGGCGTCTGGCAGGTCAGCCTCACCGTCACGGATTCTAACGGCCAGCAGAGCCGGACGTTCGCGCAGCTGACCGTGCAACCCCGCGCGCCCATCTCGGGCAACGCAGTCGGCAACCCGTTCGGGGGCGCTGGCGGCGTGAACGTGAACCTGGACCTCGGCGTGTTCCTCCTCCCCGTCGGCGTGGGGCTCCTGACCACGGGCATGTTCCTGGTCATGGCCTTGGTGGGCGGACTCATCACGAAAGCGGGCTGGAACCTGATCAAGCCCAAGCCCGAGACGATCCGCGTACGGCTGAAACCCAAGGACCTGACTCGGGCGCTCGAGGAGGATAGCGCATCCACCGCAATCGCGTCGCAGGGCACGGCGCCTCCGCCTCCTCCGCCGCCGTGACACCATCCTAGGATGGGCGGAGCGAAGTCGCACGCTGCATGCGCACGCCGTCCGGCGTGAGGCGCTCAGCGTCTCTTGGTGGATAGGGCCGACGGAAGATCCTCGGTCACCAGGGCGAGGCTGGGATCCGCGGCAAGCGCGACGGCGGGGTCGACGGATTCCAAGATGGGCGAGTGGACCCCCGTCATGATCGCGAGGACGCGGACGATTCCCTCGTACTTGCGGTCCACGCGGACGCCGAAGATCACGTTCGCGTCGGGGCGCATCTTGGCCGTGAGGCCCTCCACGACCTCGTGCGCGGTCCGCAGGCGCAGGCCGGGGCCCGCGCTGATATGAATCAGCGCGCCTCGCGCTCCCCTATAGTCCACGTCGAAGAGGGGGTTGTCCAGGGTCTCGGTCACGAGCTTCGTGGGATCGTCCTCCGCGTTCTCTCCGTAAAAGATGGTCGACGTCCCGCCGCCCTGGAGGATCGTGCGGACGTCGTTGAAGTCCAGGTTGATCAGGGAGGGCAGCGTGA
>CAZJIP010000247.1:0-2308 GCA_964546105.1 uncultured Methanomassiliicoccales archaeon | reverse complement strand
TTCACGTTCCGGGAGGCGACGACCGCTACTCACGTCCCGCCTATCCGGACGGCTCTGGCGCCCCGCAGGGCGTTCTTCGCAGCTCCCGAGTCGGGAGTAGTGAAAGGAGGATTCGGATGAGTGGGATCGATGATGCGCGGTTCGACCGCTATCCCGATTCGTCACTGGAGGCGGCCCTATTTAAATATTCTTGACCACTCATTCTCAGCCGCGAGAACGTCGAGGGCCGTCGCGCCGGCGCGCCCGCTCCGAGTAGAATCGCTTGGATGGACGCTGCTGCTCGCCCGTCGCGGCGAGGACCGCCACCCGTTCCATGAACCGATGGAGGGACTCTACGTCCTTGATGTCCTTGCGGCAGAGGATGGTGAGACGCGCACGCAGCTCGTCGTCGTACCGCACGCCGTTCGCCGTGAGCCCGTCGCGAAGGTTGCGGGCCAAGCGTCCGCCGCGGACGTCCCAGTCCGTCAGGATGATCGCCTCCCGGTGTTCCCGCGCGATGTCTTCGCAGAGGGCGAGGATGGAGTTGCCGCGATTCAGGACGCGGATCTCACCGAGGACGCCTAGCTCTTGGAGCGCTCGCCGGTCGTACTCGCCCTCCACGATGATGGGGACGGAGCGGTTCTTCTCGATCAGGTCCTCGAGGACACGCTCCAGGTCGTCGCGGACGGCCTCGTAGTCCATCAGAGACCTCGCAGTCCGAGGCGTTGCTCGATGCGCTCCCGGGGAAGCCCCTGGATGGCGACGGTCTTGCGGCGGCTCCGGTGGCCCGCGGCGATCCGGATCGAGGAGAGCGCCACTCCGAGTCGCTGCGCGAGGAACCTCAGCAGCTCCGCGTTCGCGGCCCCCTCCGTGGGCTTGGCGGCCACGCGCACGACAATCCCGTGCCGCCAGGGGTCCGTGCCGCGGATCTCTGTCCGCGCGGCGCTCGGGGTCACGACCACGTCGAGGAGGACCACGCCGCGGCTCGCATTCTCCCGGACCACCGCGGCCGGTGGCCTGTGCACGCTCATCGCACATCACTATCGTCGCGCGGGAGATATGTCTTCCGGCTTGCGCGGACGAGCGCTCCCGGAGGCAAGGGGCGACGGCATCTTATAGCCACGGCGGGATAACGTCGACGTGCCTGGGGAGGAAGAGGTCAACTTCGAGCGCGTGACGAAGGTCTACCGCGAGGAGGGCGGCAAGAAGACCCTGGTCTCCCTGGAGGAAGATTTCTACGACAAGCTTGCGGCCTACGTGAAACGACTTGAGGAGGCGGCGAACCGGGAGGCCCAGGCGAACCCGAACGCCCCGAAGGCCCTCATGCTCCAGGACGAGCTGCGCAAGGTCCTCAAGCGACGCGAGCAGATCTTCACATACCGCGAGCGGAAGCTGGCCCTCCTGGCTTCGAGCAAGGCGAGCGGCGCGGAGATCGGGATGCTCACGCTGCCGCGCCAGGACCGCGTTCTGTTCGACCAGATGGTCGCCCTCCTGACCAGGACCCGCGCGGACGCGTTCGGCGGCTCGCCGTTCGGGAGTGAGTCGGGTCCTTCGGAGGCGGTGCCCGCGGCCGAGCCGGCCCCCCCGGCTTCGGTCCCTGAGAAGAAGGCCCCCTCCGGAATGAAGGTCCTCTCCAGCGAGGAGACGAAGAAGCCCAAGGTCGCGCCGAGTCTCAAGGATCACGTGGTCGTGCACGTCCTCGAGGACCTGCCGCCCTTCGCGGGCCTCGACACCACGTACCACCTGCGGAAGGAGGACGTGGTCACGCTGCCCAAGACGATCGCCGAGATCCTCGTGAGCCGCGGCAAGGCGCGGATCGTCCAGATGCCCGGGGTGAGCGCGTGAACCCGCTCGCGCTGCCGAACCGCAAGCGGATCGCGGTCCGCCTCCTTCTTCTGGAAGCGGGCCTCCTGGCCGGCATCCTCGGCGCCTTCGCCCTCGTCTCCGTGTGGCGGGTCGGCACCGCGCCCCTGGAGACCCTGCTCGCCCTGGGGGCCGCCCTTATCGCGCCTGTCCTCGGGGCGGAGTGGTACCTGGTCCTTCGGGGCTGGAAGCGCCTGGACGCGGACTTGGGGGGCGGCGGCCGGGCTCCGTGAGCCCGTCGTCGCAAGCATTAAGTAGTTCCCGCGCCTAACGAGGAGGGCTCTCTGTGGCACTTGGGCTCCGCATCCTATGGCGACCCGTTTCTGTGCCCGGAAAGTGTGTGCACCCCCGACGCGCGCGGGACGTCTGGCGGGGAAGAGGTAGAGGCCGCGGGAGGAGCTCCGCTCCGTCTGCACCGCGCGCCGCTGATACCGATCATATGCATCCTGGACGTGTGCTAAGCCGA
>CAZJIP010000246.1:0-2324 GCA_964546105.1 uncultured Methanomassiliicoccales archaeon | reverse complement strand
ACGCCGTTCTGGGTGTAGACCTGCAGCCCGATGATCTCAGAGATTTCTCCGAGCACTGGCTCACCATCCCTTCTGATGGAGGCGTATCCTGGCCTCTGCACTTAAGTCCTTCGGTGGTAGGTGATTGACAAAGAGACAGAACGCCCGGACGCCTCCACGACGCCGAAGATCTCCGGAGGCGGAAGGTATTTCGCCGCGCTCGTCCATAGGAGAAACCGCACGTGGAGGTGCTTGCGTGGCCCCTTGTCCCTCCTGCCGATCCGAGGTGCCCCCGGGATCCCGGTTCTGTGGAGTCTGCGGGACGGCCCTCGCTGCGGCGGTCCCGTATGCCCCGTACGGCGTCCTGCCTCCCAAGAAGAACAACACGGTCCTGATCATCGTCCTCGTGGTGGTCTTCCTGGTGATCGTCCCTGCGGTCGTTTCCGCAATCTTCTACATCATGGTATCCGGCCTCATCCGGCCGCCCCAAAACCCGCGGCCCGTGATGACTCTGGTGGTGTCTACCGAGACCTCGACGCAGGCGGGCATCCTGGTCGGAGGGATGCAACCCTCAACCAGCCCCGGAAATCTGAAGGCCAACCTAGGGGTCAATGGCAGTTTCGGCGTCGCGACGAGCCTTCCCGCAATCTCCGACGCCCCCGTCGACATCTCGATCGGCGGCTACCCGTCGCCCTTCACCATCCGGTGGGAGGACGTGGGCGGCGACGGGATGGTGAGCAGCGGGGACCAGTTCCTCATCACGTATCCCTCGGTCCTCCCCGCGGGCACCATGCTCGACCTGTACGTGCTCTGGTACGACGGCAGCGTCATCGCGACAATCGCCTGGTCGACGTAGCCGCCCCGGAAGCGCGCGGTCGCAACGCTCTTGGCTCGGGAGGTCCATGAGGTTCCGCGCACGAGGGGTGCTCGCATGCTTCGCTGTCCGACCTGCGGTGGCCTCGTCGAGCCCATGTTCACGTACTGTCCCGCCTGCGGCACGAAACAGCCCGAACTTCAGCCGCCGGAGGGGGCGCCGCCGCGTGGCAAGGAGATGCCTTGGCTCCTGCCCGTCCTTGCGGTGATCGCGGGCGCCATGGTCCTAGCCGGCGTGGGCGCCTACTACCTCGTTCAGCCGACCCTCACGCCGCCCACCAATCTGGTCGTCGAGCTGCTGCAGCCTTCCTTCGTGGGCTCCGTGGCGACGGTGACCGTGGGCTACGCCAACCCGGCGATCGCTCCCCAGGCGTTCCTGGTCAGCCTCAGCGTGAACAGCAGTTCGGGCGCGGCGGTGCCCATGCCCACGACGAGCGGCATCGGGGCGGGGGTCACCGTGACGCCACTCGGCTACCCGTTCCGGATCGACTGGTCGGACGTAGACTACAACGGCAAGCTGTCCACGGGAGACACGTTCACGATCACGCCGTTGCTGAATCTGCCGTGCTGCCTCTACGAAACGTTTGCCATCCTGCGGCAAGTCGACGGGGGTCTGGTGGCCACGGTTTCCTTCTCGGCCCCGCCGGGGCCTGCGGTGATGCCGACAGTGTCCCTGGGCCCCGCATCCCGAGGGACGTCGACGAACGTATACATTCCCGTGAACTACGTCAACCCGGCCACCTCGACGGGCTACCTCTACTTCCAGCTCGTCGTCGGTGCCTCCGCGACCCCCCTGACGCCACTCCAACCGGACGGCCTCGTCGCGAACGTGTCGATCGGAGGCGGCGAGTACATCGTGGCCTGGTACGACTCCACATACGATGGCCTCTTCGACTCGGGCGATGCCTTCAACATCACCCTGGTGGGTGGCATGTGGCCGACCACGGGCACCTCGATGGGATTCTACCTCGAGTGGTACGACGGGACCACCCTCGCCAGCGCGACCTGGACCGCGTGACCGTAGCGCGCAGACCGCGAAGTACGTGCACAATCCTCTTGACTGCCGAACCCGATGGTCATCCGTGGAGAGGACGCATTGATGCATCGCTGCCACGCCTGCGGTGCGCCGGTGGACGCAAATCTGCCGGCGTGCGCGCGTTGTGGCGCCCAACTGCTGCCGCTTGGCCCGAAAACACCGAATCCGTCACAGGCCGTCTCTCCCCAGATCTGGATCGCCGTCGCGGCGGCCGCCATCGGGGTGGTCGTCCTAATCGCCTCCGGGTTCTACTACTACAGCCAAATCCCGGCCGCGCCGCCCAGCGATCTCTCCATCAGCCTCGGATCGCCGTACTGGTGGGGGTACGCGGCAGCCATCCCCCTAAGCTACGTCAGCGTCCCCATAGGTCCCCAGGCTTTCCGGGTGAACGTAGCCGTGAACGGGACCGAGGGACCCGCGGTGGCCATGCCTACAG
>CAZJIP010000245.1:0-2330 GCA_964546105.1 uncultured Methanomassiliicoccales archaeon | reverse complement strand
TGTCCATCGCCGCGGGCCTCGTACTCCAGCCCGACTTCATCGTGGCCGACGAGCCGGTCTCCATGCTCGACGTGTCCATCCGCACGGAGATCCTCCAGCTCATGATGGAACTGCGGAAGAGCCGCGGGCTCACGTACCTGTTCATCACCCACGATCTGAGCCTGGCGTGGATCCTCGCGGACCGGATCGCGGTCATGTACCTGGGAAAGATCGTGGAGCAGGGCAGCGCGGACGACGTGGTGGGCCACCCGAAGCATCCGTACACCCAGGCGCTCATCTCCGTGGTCCCGAGCCCGGACCCGCGGCACAAGGCCACCCGGCAGATCCTCCGCGGCGAGCGGCCGGATCCCGTGGACATCCCGACGGGCTGCCGCTTCCACCCGCGGTGCCCCATGGCCTTTGCGAAGTGCGGCTGGAACGCGGCGGAACTGAAGGAGGAGCTCGAGGGAATCATCCCCACGACTCCGACGGTTCCCGCGGGCGCGCTCACCCTAGTCGATGCGCACACCCTCCGCATCGCAGCCCGGGGCGCCTCGTCCGAGCAGCTCGCAGATGCTCTTCGCGCCCTCGCCAAGGAGAAGCGGGATGAGCGGCTCGTGTTCCGCGGCATCGCGGACATCTCTACAGGGCAGGGCGAGGCCATCATCACGATGCATCCTTGGGAGGAGCCCGAGCTCCTCGAGGTCGCACCCGGGAACTCCGTGGCGTGCTACCTAGTGAGCCCGCCGTCCCAGGCCGAGCCTGCAGTGGCGGTCGCCCCCTAATCGGGCCCGCTCAAGGCCACAGCCGGCCGATGCGCTCGAAGACGCGGAAGAAGCGGGACACGCGGCCGCCCCCGGGCACGAGGCGCGACGGGACCGGCGTGATCGCGGGCCAGGGCGCCACGGTGGCACGCCACCGGACGAGGATGTAGGCGGAAGGCGCGGCGGCGAGCAATCCGAGGAACAGGCCGAGGACTAGGATTCCGGCGGCCGTGGTCGTCAGCCCCGCCAGGGGCTCCGCGATCACGAGCCCCAGGGTGTACGCGAAGGAGCCCATGGAGAGGACGGTCGCCCGCTGCCCCGGCTCGAGGCGCCGGTTCAGGTACGCGGAGAGGATGGGCGGCTCTAGGCTCCAGACCACGTAGATGGGCGCCTGGAGGTACACGGCCCAGACGTTCCTCCCCATAGCCCACATGCCCAGGAACGGGAGCGCGGCGAGGCCCGAGAGCAGCGAAAGCGTCCCGAACTCCCCCAGGCGGTCCGAGATGCCGCCCGTGAACGCGGAGATGCCCGCGGCCAGAAGGAGGAACAGGGAGATGGCCAGGCCGATGTCCGCCGCGCCGAACCCCAGGAACTTGAGGTACAGGGGCCGGAACGCGGTCATCAGGTACAGAGTCACGCCCAGGAAGACCTGGAGCCCGATAAGAAGGGCCACGCCTTCGCGCCGCCGCACGATGCGCAGCCCCTGCCCGAGCTGCCGCACATAGGTCGGCTCGACGTTCCGTTCGACCTTAGGTTCGACGAAAGTGGACGCCGTGGCGACCGCCGCGACGTTGATCAGCGCACCGAAGAGCAGAGTTTGCTGGTAACTTCCGGTCAAGGAGACGAGGACGCCGCCTGCGAGGGCCGCGGCGGCGTTGGACCCCAGCTGCACGAATGTGTTCCATCCGATGTACCGCGGAAACTCAGCCTCCTGGTGGTCCTCCATGAGGGTCTCATAGAGGTAGGCGGACGTGCCGATTGAGAAAGCGCCCCCCAAGGACCAGATTACGTTCGCCGCGACGTAGCCCAGGAGGCTCGTCCCGAGCCCGTAGCCCAAGATCCCCGCGGTGCGGAAGGCCTCGGCGAGCACGATGGTCCACTTGCGCCCGAGGCGGTCCGCGAGCACCCCGACGGGGAGCTGGAAGATGAGGAGCCCGACCCAGAATGCAACGTCGGCCAGGGTGAACTCGAAGTCGGACCCCACGTGCTGCCGCATCCAGAGGGCCCAAAACGGGAGCCAGATCGCGAAGGCGGAGCAGGCCTGATAGACGTAGACTCGGTAGACTCGGGGAGATAGGCCTGCCATGGAGAACCTCGAGGGGGGGAACCGCGTGCTACGTCGGGCCGTCGGAAGGCGAAGCATATACATTACAATGGCGAAAAGTAGAAGGTGCTTCAAACCCCCTCCTTCCTTGTGCGGGCCTCGGGAGCGAGCCCGTCGGCCGTTCCCGCCGTGTGGGGAGGGTTTCGGGTGAGGCGTCTCAGTGGATACCCGGCAGTGTGGGCATGTGCCCTGGCGATTGCCATCGTGGTGGCGGGCTTCTCCGCCCTGATGCCCGGAGTCGCGGGCGTCCCGTCTCCGATCGG
>CAZJIP010000244.1:0-2335 GCA_964546105.1 uncultured Methanomassiliicoccales archaeon | reverse complement strand
TGGCCGTCTCCGAGGCCGTGGAGATGCGGGACCTCGTGACCACGGTCAAGGGCCTGCAGCGGGCCGCGAAGAAGTGGGACGGGCTCGTGTACCTTCTCCTGACGAACGGCATCCTGGAGCCGCGGACCGAGCAGATGCTCATGGACTCCACGGACGGCTGCCTCGTTTTCGAGTGGAAGACCTCCCAGCGCTCGAGCACCCGCCAGCGGTACATGTACCTCGAGAAGTTCACGGGCGTCCTGCCCCACCTGCCGCGAGACAAGATCGCGCGGTTCCCCACCATGATCTCGGCGACCCAGGGCCTCGTGGTGGTCTACATGGAGCGCATCTCGTGAGGTGATCCCATGACGGACACGGAAGCGGCATCCCCGAAGGATCTGGACGCGGCGACGACGGGAGCGGACCTCGTGCTCACGGGGATCGACGGGCTGGACGAGATGCTCGGGGGCGGCGTGCCCCGCGGGCACATTATCACGGTCATGGGCTCCTTCGGCACGGGCAAGACGACGTTCGGCATGCAGTTCCTCATGCAAGGCCTCATCAACGGGGAGAAGGGGGTCTTCATCTCCCTGGAGGAGGACGTGGAATCGGTCACGGCGAACGCGGCGTCCTTCGGCTGGGACCTGCGGCCGTATCTCAAGGAGAAGAAGCTCTCTGTGATCAAGCTCGAGCCTGCGGACGCCAAGGCCACGGTGACCCGGGTCAAGTCCGAACTCCCGGACTTCATCCGGAAGTTCAACGCGAGCCGCGTGGTCATCGATTCGATCAGCTTGCTCAACATGATGTTCGGGGACGACGCGGAACGCCGCGCGCGCCTGTTCGGTCTGTGCCAGCAGCTCCGGACCACGGGGGCCACGTGCGTCTTCACGGCGGAGGTCAAGGACGACAACCCCCGGAGCAGCCGCGACGGCCTCGTGGAGTACGTCTCGGACGGCGTGATTGGCCTGCGTTTCAACGAGCGGGAGAACGGCGAGGTCCAGCTCGTCATCCAGATCATGAAGATGCGACGGCTCCAGCACCCGCGGTCCATCAAGCCCTACAGCATCACGGACCAGGGCCTCGAGGTCCACGGAGACATGGAGGTCTTCTGACCCGACTCCCGTTGGGAACCGCGTTTAGCCGTCCCGAAACCTCGGTACCACACTCGACCAGAAGAGGCTATATAGGACCGGCCGCCTCAGGGGAAGCGAAGGCCGGTCTTGTGAAACTCGTTGTATTCGACCTCGAAAATACATTGATTTTCAACGAATTCCTGCCTGAACTTGCCTCTTTGCTAGGCAAGGAGCGGGAGGTCGCGGAGATCACCCGGGCAGGCATCGACGGCCGGATCAACTGGGAGCAAGGGTTCCGCATGCGGGCCCAGCTCCTGGCGGGTCTCACCCAGGCTCAGGTCCTCCGGGCCGCACGGCACCTCCGACCCGTCCCGGGCGCCCAGGAGTTCGTGCACTGGCTGCGATCCCAGGGCAACAAGGTGGCCATCGTGACGGGCGGGCCGCGGGAGGTTGCGGAGGCCGCCATGGTCCTCTTCGAGGCGGACGCCGTCTTCAGCAACGAGTTCGTGTACGAGGCGGGCGCGTTCACGGGCGACGTCCGGGTGAGCGTGAGCCCGCGGCTCAAGGGGGACATCGTGCGGAGCCTCGCGGCGCGGTGGGGCGTCCCCAAGGAGGACATCCTCGCCTTCGGGGACGGCCTCATGGACGTGCCCCTCCTGGCCGAAGCGGGTGTCCGGATGGGCATCAACTCGAACGGCAAGCTGCGGGACCATGTAGACTTCGAACCGCGCGACTACGTTGACGCGCGGCAGTGGCTCGTCGATAAGGGTGCCTTGCATTCCACGAAAGCAGGAGAAAAGGACTAAGTAGGCTTCTCGCCAACCACGGTCTCGCATGCGGGTGGGCATCTTCCTGTTCGACGGCGTCGAGGAACTCGACGCGATGGGCGTGTACGAGGTCCTCGCCAAGGCCAAGCAGCTCCATCCCCAGCTGGACCTCAGCGTGAAGACCCGGGCCCGCAAGGAGACGATCACCGCGGCCCTGGGCATGAAGATGCTCGCCCACGAGGTCCGTGCGGACTTCGGGGATCTGGATCTCCTCGTGGTCCCGGGCGGTCCCGGACGAAAGGACGTGGTCAAGGACCCGGGGGTACTGGATGAACTCCTCGCCTTCGGCACGGAGAAGCCCATCGCCAGCGTGTGCACGGGCGCGGTGATCCTCAAGGAGGCGGGCCTCCTGGCCGGCCGGCGCGTCACGACGCACGCCAACGCGCGGGACGAGCTGCGGGACGTGGCCACGGTCGTCGAGGACCGCGTCGTGGAGGACGACCTGATCACGACCGC
>CAZJIP010000243.1:0-2340 GCA_964546105.1 uncultured Methanomassiliicoccales archaeon | reverse complement strand
CCGGACATGCCCAAGCTCTACCTCCGCCGCGGCGACTATGCGTGGGTGGAGCAGAAGATCGAGCAGGAGGACCTCACGTTCCCCGTGGAGGACTACGACTTCTTCCTCGCCGAGGTGAAGACGGCCACCCTGCTCGACGACTGGATCACGGAGCGCACGGAGGAGGAGGTCACGAAGAAGTTCGGAGTTGGTCCGGGGGACGTCCGGCGGCTCACGGACCAAGCCGAATGGCTCCTGTACTCCATGGCCGAGCTGGGCAAGATCTTCAACAAGAAGAAGGTCCGCGCCCTGACGCGCCTGACGATCCAGGCGCAGTACGGCGTCAAGGAAGAGCTCTTGGAGCTCATCTCCCTCCGGGGCGTCGGCCGCGTCCGCGGTCGCGCGCTCTTCGGTCGCGGCTACCATACGCTCCGCGATCTCCAGAAGGCCGACCCGAACGACCTCGCTAGGATCCCGAGCATCGGGGCCGCCCTCGCGAAGAAGATCAAGGAGCAGCTCGGCGAGACCGTGGACGTGCGGGCCATCGAGGGCCAGGCGGGTCTGGGGGATTTCGCGTGACTCATGACATCGGAGGCGCACGGGGGTCAATCGAGGACGCGGAGGCCGTATTGCGGAAGGCGGCCGCATGGGCCGCGGAGCGACACGCCGAGATCCTCGTCGCGGACGCCCGCGCGGTCTTCGGAAGAGACCACCTGGAATCGGCAGTGCGCCACGCGGAGCGCGCGAAGGCGGGCGGGACCATGTCCGCGCGGAGCCTTCCCATGGAGACGCTGCTCTATCTCTCCGGGAAGCGGCAGGTTGCCGACGCCATTGCGACCGCGGGGATCCGCTCCGGGACCGAGGCGATTGCCGTCGTCGTGTTTGGCGATGTCCGCGCCAGCGAGGCCGTAGCGGCCTTGGGTTGGAAGCCGGAGGCAGGGGTCCTCGAGGCCTCATCCAAGGATCCCGCGGTCCTGGGGATCACCCGGGCAGAACTCGGCACGGTTCCGAAGGAGCGCTGGCATGACCTCGCCTTGGAACGGGTGGCATTGCTCGACGTCGAGAAGTGACCGCACCGCCAAGATGGCGGGAGTGCGGCGGCCAGGATTTGAACCTGGGAACCCCTGCGGGACGAGACCCTAAATCTCGCGCCGTTTCCGTGCTTGGCTACCGCCGCAGGAGACCGGGAGCGCCGGCGGTGTAGAAAAGGTTCGCCCCCTGCGCCACACGCTGGCCTCACGTACCGCGCCTCCTCTGGCTCCAGGAGGGGGCACGGTCCTTCGGGCACGACACCTCAAGTGACTTTGCCGCGGCACAAATCCAATGCGGATTCTCCCGTCGATACCCGGCCTCAGAAAGGTACATGGGACAGGGAGGCATCGTGAGCGCGATGCCGTTCGAGCGCCTCCCGTTCGATACGGAGTCCTACCTGACGGACGTCCGCATGTTCCAGCAGGACGGGTTTGGGGCCATCTACCTGATCGACGACGAGCGCAAGGCGATCGTGGAGACGGGTACCTCGCTCGAGGTGGACCGGATCCTGGAGGCCGTGCGGTCCTTCGGCCTGAGGCCGGCGGACATTGATGCGCTCCTCGTGTCCCACATCCATCTGGACCACGCGGGCGGGGCGGGCTTCCTCCTCGAGTCCATGCCGCGCGCCCAAGTCTACGTCCACGAGCGCGGGTACAAGCACCTGGTCGATCCGAGCCGTCTCGTCGCGAGCGCCCAGGCCGCGCTCGGCCCCGAGGCCGCGTTCTTCGGCACCATGAGGCCCATCCCCGCGGACCGCCTCGTCTCCGTGCACGACGGGCTCACCCTGGAGCTGGGGAAGCACGAACTCGAGTTCCTCGACTCCCCCGGCCACGCGCCCCACGAACTCACGATCCTGGACCGCTCCAACCGCTGCGTGTATACGGGGGACGCGGCAGGCCTCTACTTCCCCGGAGACGAGATCCTCATGCCCGTGGCCCCCGCCCCCGCGTTCGACCTGGAGAAGAACCTGGCCACGTTCGAGCGCTTGCTCGCCCTGGAGCCGCGCGCCCTCCTGTTCAGCCACTACGGACCGCACACGCGCCCCAAGGAGGCCATCGGCCGGATGATGACCCTGTATCCCGCCTGGTCGCGGCTCGTGAAGGAGAAGCTCGCGACCGCGGGCGAGGACGGCGTCCTCAAGGAGATGTACGACATGACCGTCCACGCACCCAAGCGCTATTCCCAGGAGTTCCTGGAGCGGCGGGTCCCCGTGACGAGCACGGGGCGTGCCAGCTCACCCGACAGGAGTGGCCACACCGCGCCCACGCGGTGCGGCATCCAATGCGGTGGCGCACGGGGCACAACACGACGGCGAGGCGCGGACAGAGG
>CAZJIP010000242.1:0-2357 GCA_964546105.1 uncultured Methanomassiliicoccales archaeon | reverse complement strand
ACGGGAAGCTCTGGCTGTACGTGTACGGCCGCGTGATCACGGGCCACGTGGATCCGATCGAGAAGAAGCCCGTCCAGCACTACCGGCCCGGATCGAAGATCTTCAGCATCGCGACGACCGGCTGTAACTGGCTCTGCCATCCCGCGGGGACGCAGATCCTAATGGCCGACGGCTCGGCGAAGCCCGTTGAAGAAGTCTCCCGAGGAGACGTTCTCTGGTCGCTCTCTCCCGGCACCAATCCCTGGCCGTCCATCGTCTCCGGGCAAGGCTCCCGTCGAGCTCCTTCATATCGTCTGCGGCTCACAGAAACCCGGCACAGCCTCTTGGCGACAGCCGAGCATCCGGTTCTCACCTCGACAGGATGGTGGCCAGTCTCCACCCTAACACCGGGAGAACTCGTCCTCGCGATGCTGGAGGAATCCGATGGAGACGAGCAACTCGTGCCTCCGACCAAACTCCCCGTTCATGGTTTCGCCGTGCATCCTCGGGAAATGTCTGGAATGGCAGCGGCTCTTGAGACTCCCCCCGGGCCGGCCCCACGTTTCGGGTGGCGACGCGTAAAGTCAATCGGAGAAGAGGATGCCGCGGAGCCGGTTTTCAGCTTCGAATGCGTTCCGTTCCACAACTACGTCGCGGACGGGGCAGTCGTTCACAACTGCCGGTACTGCTTCGCACCGGGGACGCTTGTCCTCACGGAGAAGGGCCACGTTCCAATCGAATCTCTCTTCGAGGAGGGGATTTCGACCGACAACCCGGACGCCCACGATGTCGGCGACCGCGAGGCGCTCACTCATCGGGGCCGCTGGAGGCAAATCCGTCAGGCCTTCCAGCATTTCTACGACGGACCGTTGGTTACCGTGCGGCCCTTCTACATGCCGGGCTTCCGGTGCACGCCCGACCATCAGGTCTTCGCTTCCATCGCGGGCGGACCCGTGCGCAAAGTCCGGGCGCGCGATCTCAAGATTGGAGATTTCCTCGCGGTCCCACGGCCCACTCCAGAAGCGAACCGGTCTCTCGACATGGACTCCTTTGTCCGGTCCCTTCGCGCTCCAGACTACAAGTACGGATACAGGTTCAGAGCACAGAATGGGCGCATCCGCTGGTCATCGGAAAAGGGCCCGGGAATTCCGGCGCAGATCCCGATCACGCCGGACTTCGCAAGACTGGTAGGCTACTACTGTGCCGAAGGCTCCGTCACTTGGCATCGAAAGCGACCCAACAGCGGCTCGGTGTGGTTCAGCCTCGGACACGAGGAGACGGATCGAATCGCTGAGGTGCGCGCCCTCGTGGCGAGGACGCTTGGGCTACCCACCCGAGTGGTGATTCAGCGTCATCGGGCCGCGGTCATTGTTCCGAGCGCGGCCGCCGCTCGGCTCTTCCAGGAAACCTGTGGCGACTCCAGCGAAACCAAGCGTGTCCCCGCCTACATCCTTCGATCAACGGATCCCGCCATTGTTCTGGGATTCCTCACAGGGTACCTCAACGGCGACGGTTACGTGACCAAAACCAAGGGCGCCTCTTGGGTCCTCGGGAGCTCTTCGGTATCTGCCGCCCTAACGTACGGCATCGCGCATCTCCTCGTCACGCTGGGCGAGACGCCGCGAGTGTATGTGGCCCAGAACGCTCCCGAGTATGAGATCGAAGGCAGGAAGGTCTCCCGATTGGACGACTACATGCTCAGGCTCTTCGTGGACCAAGTCCGGATGGATCCGGATGCGGTTGAATGGGTGAGCTCTAAGGTCCGGACGATCAGGACCACGCAGTACCTGCTCGTCCCGATCCGCGAAATCAGCGAGGAGCACTACGTCGGCCCCGTCTACAACATCGAAGTGGATGAGGACCACAGCTACACCGCGAATGGCCTCGCCGTGGCGAATTGCCAGAACTTCGACATCTCCCAACGCCGCAAGGTGGAAGGCATCGAGGTCACCCCAGAAGACGTCGTCCGCATGACCCTGGACCAGGGATGCCAGGGCCTCGCCTACACGTACAACCAGCCCACCATCTTCATCGAGTTCGCGCGGGACATCGGCGTCCTCGCGCGGAAGGCGGGGCTCATCAACATCTTCGTCTCCAACGGCTACGACACGCCCGATACGGTCCGCGAGATGGGGAAGTTCCTGGACTGCGTGACCGTGGACTTCAAGGGATCCGGGGAGACGGAGTTCGTCCGGAAGTACATCAACATCCCCAACGCGGACCCCATCTTCCAGACCATCCAGGAGATGAGGGACACGAAGACGATCCACATCGAGATCACGGACCTCATCGTGCCGCAGGTGGGCGACAGCCTGGATGCGGCGCGCAAGCTCTCGCGCTGGGTGAACGATCACCTGGGCCCGGACACGCCCATCCAC
>CAZJIP010000241.1:0-2361 GCA_964546105.1 uncultured Methanomassiliicoccales archaeon | reverse complement strand
GCGTGAGCGGGACCGCCGGAGTGTCCGAAGCGTATCGGTTGGTCATCGGGAGGTAAAGCATGCGAGAATTGATTGATGCGTTCTTCCGAGAACGCTCCATCGTGAACCATCACATAGCGTCGTTCAACGACTTCCTGCCGACGATCGACAACCCTAACTCCCGGATGCAGCGGATCGTGGACAACCTCCGTTCCTCACCGGAGGACGACCGCCGCGGGATCATCAAGCTCGACGAGGACCGCACCGAAGGGGACGTCATCGAGATCCGGATCGGCCGCAAGCGGGACGAGCGCGGGCGCATCGACCTGGAGGCGAAGCCCACGATCACCCTGGGCCTGCCCGTGGTCAAGGAGGCCAACGGCGCGACGCATCCCCTGACGCCCATGGAGGCGCGCCTGCGGAACCTGAACTACACGGCGCCCATCTACCTCGACTTCACGGTCATCGAGAACGGCATCGAGCGCGAGCCCGAGCGGGTCCACATCGGCAACCTGCCGATCATGGTCAAGTCGAAGCGCTGCCTCCTCTACAAGGAGAATATGGAGACGGAGGGCGAGCTGACCTTCGAGGAGTACAAGCGCAAGCTGATCGAGTCGGGCGAGGACCCCTACGACCCCGGCGGCTACTTTATCATCGGCGGCACGGAGCGCGCCCTGATCTCCCTGGAGGACCTCGCCCCGAACCGCGTCCTCGTCGAGTTCAACGAGCGCTACGGCCGGAAGGTCGAGGTGGCCAAGGTCTTCTCCCAGAAGGAGGGGTACCGTGCCCTCACGCTCATGGAGAAGCGGAAGGACGGCCAGCTCATCGTGTCCGTCCCGACGGCCTCGGGCCAGATCCCCCTGATCATCCTGATGAAGGCCCTCGGGATGGAGAAGGACGAGGAGATCTATAACGCGATCGTCTCCGCGCCCGAGATGGCCAACATCGTGTACGCGAACATCGAGGAGTGCCAGAACAAGAAGAACTACCCGCCCAACGGGATCTTCACGAAGGACGACGCGATCAACTACCTGGAGAAGAAGTTCGCCACGGGCCAGGCCAAGGAGTACCGGATCAAGAAGGTCGAGTCCATCTTGGACCGGTCCCTGCTGCCCCACCTGGGCGACACCCGCGAAGACCGGATCAAGAAGGCCATCTTCCTGGGCCGCGTCGCGCGCACGATCCTCGAGCTCTCCCTGGGCAAGCGGCGGGAGGACGACAAGGACCACTACGCGAACAAGCGGCTCAAGCTCGCGGGGGACCTCATGGAGGATCTCTTCCGCGTGGCCTTCGCCAACGTGATCAAGGACCTGAAGTACCAGCTCGAGCGATCCTACGCGCGGCACCGCGAACTTAAGATCTCGTCCGCGATTCGACCCGACCTCCTGACCCAGCGGCTCCTGCATGCTCTGGCCACGGGCAACTGGGTCGGCGGCCGCGCGGGCGTGAGCCAGCTCCTGGACCGCACGTCGAACATGTCTGCCCTGAGCCACCTACGCCGCGTGACGTCCCCGCTCACCCGGTCCCAGCCGCACTTCGAGGCGCGGGACCTGCACCCGACCCAGTGGGGCCGGCTGTGTCCCAACGAGACGCCGGAAGGGCAGAACTGCGGCCTCGTGAAGAACTGCGCCTTGGTCATCGACGTGTCCGAGGGCTTCCCGGAGGACGAGGTCAAGCTCCTCCTGTCGGACCTGGGCACGAAGCAAGTCAAGGGCCAGCAGACCCAGCTCACCCGCGTGTACGTCAACGGCGACCTAGTCGGCCTCCATGAGGATCCCAAAATGCTCGTGGCGGAGATCCGCGAGCGGAGACGCTCGGGCCTCCTGAGCCATGAGGTGAACGTGCGCTTCGACGAGAACATGGGCGAGATCATCCTGAACTGCGACGAGGGCCGCATCCGCCGGCCGCTCCTCGTGGTGAAGGACGGCCACCTGGTCCTCACGCCAAAACACAACGACGACCTACGGCTGGGCCGCCTGCGCTTCTCGGACCTCGTGCGCAACGGGGTCGTGGAGTGGGTCGACGCGGAGGAGGAAGAGGACGAGTACATCGGCATCTACCCCTACGACGTGCCCGCCCGCTGCAAGGAGTGCAAGCACCCCCTGAGCCGGAACGACGTGACCTGGGTCAACATGGGGAGCCGGGACGAGGAAAGCGAGCTCGAGTGCAAGTTCTGCCACCACAACTTCCGCGTCAAGAGCCTGATCACCAAGGAGACGACCCACCTCGAGGTCGACCCCATGATCATCCTGGGCGTGGCCTCGGGCGTCATTCCGTACCCGGAGCACAACGCATCGCCCCGCGTGACCATGGGCTCCGGCATGGCGAAGCAGTCCCTGGGCCTGGGCCAGAGCAACTACCGCCTCCGCCCGGACACGCGGA
>CAZJIP010000240.1:0-2408 GCA_964546105.1 uncultured Methanomassiliicoccales archaeon | reverse complement strand
CCTCGTGCTCCTCCGACAGCCGCCGCGCTACGTCGCCGGAATCCCCGGGCCCGAGGAGTCGGGCGGCCTCCTGGTAGAAAGACGCGGTCGCCGCCTCGAGTTCGACCGCGTGGCGGATCAGGGAGCCGAAGTTCGTCAGCTCAGGGACATCCATCGCGTCAGACCCAGCGCGTGATGACAACCTTGCTCTCCGTGAAGAACCGGACGGCATCCCGCCCCTGGGGATGCAGGTCCCCGAAGAACGAGTTCTTCATCCCGCCGAACGGGAAATAGGCCATCGCCGCAGCAATGCCCAAGTTGACCCCGATGCTGCCGGCGCGCGCGCGGTAGCGGAACTCCCGCGCCGCCTTCCCGCTCGACGTGTAGATGGACGCCGCATTCCCGTACGGGCTCTGGTTGATCCACGCGATCGCGTCGTCGAGGCTATCCATGGTGACGAAGCTGGCCACGGGGCCGAAGATCTCGTCCTTCGCAACGGTCATGTCCGGGGTCACGCCGTCCAAGACGGTCGGCCCGACGAAGTAGCCGGGGTACCCGGAGACCTTGATCTTCCGACCATCCAGCGCCACGTCGGCGCCCTCCTGCTCGCCCTTGTCGATATACCCGAGCACGCGCTCCTGGTGCTTCTTCGTGATGACGGGGCCCATCTGGACCGTCTCGTCAAGACCGTAGCCCACCTTGAGCTTGGACGCCGCGTCGGAGAACTTCTGGCGGACGGCGTCGTGCGCGTCCTCCAGGCCGACCACCACGGAGCCGGCCAGGCAGCGCTCGCCCGCCGTGCCGTACACGGAGGAGATCATGTTGGGCACGATCTTGTCCAGCTTCGCGTCCGGCAAGACGACGAGCAGGTTCTTCGCGCCTCCGCCGCACTGCACGCGCTTGCCGTGGGAGGCTGCGCGCGCGTACACGAGCTTCGCGATCGCCGTGGAGCCCACGAAGGAAACGCCGCGGATGTCCGGGTGGTCGCAGATGCCCTCGACGGCGTCCTTCGCGCCGTTCACCAGATTGAAGACACCGGGAGGAAAGCCCGCCTTGTCCACGAGGTCGGCCATGTACTTCTGCACGATAGGGTCCTGCTCCGAGGGCTTCGCAATCCAGCAGTTCCCCGTGGCCACGGCGTAGGGCCAGAACCAGAACTGGACCATGGCAGGGAAGTTGAACGGGCTGATTCCTGCGAAGACGCCGAGGGGCTGGTACAGGACCTCCTCGTCGATGCCCGCCGCGGCGCCGTCTTCCAAGTTGTAGCCCATCAGGAGGCTCGGGATGCCCGCGGCCACCTCCACGTTCTCAATGGCGCGGCGCACCTCGCCGCGCGCCTCGTCGATGATCTTCCCGTGGTCCTGGGAGACGATTCGCGCCAGCTCCTCGAAGTGCTGCTCCATGAGATCGCGGAGGGCGAAGAAGTACCGGGCGCGGGAAATCGGCGGCGTCTCGCGCCACTCCTCCCACGCGGCCTTCGCGGCCTGGACCGCCGCGTCCACGTCCTCCTTGGGAGACAGGGGCACACGCGCAATCCGCTCGCCCGTGGCCGGGTTCGTGTCGTCGAGCCACTCCGCCGCGGTGGAGTCCACCCACTGGCCGCCGATGAAGTTCTTCAGGTCCCCGTAGTTCTTCTGGACCTCGGGGAGCAACGTCGCCGTATTCTGGGCCATGGGTTTTGCCTCCCTAGGCCTTGCCCGCGAGGGACAGGTCGATCGTGTCCTCCAGGAGGTCGAAGGCCTTGTCCATCAGGGGAAGCGGGATGTTCAACGGCGGCAGCAGGCGCACGCAGTTGTTGTGATAGCCCGCGGTGAGGAGCATGAGGCCGTTCTTGAGGCCGTTCAACTGCACCGCGCGCGCGAGGTCCGTGTCGGGCTCCTTGGTCCGCCGGTCCTTCACGAACTCGATGGCCCACATGGCGCCGATTCCGCGAACCTCGCCGACGCGCTCGTACCGCTCGAAGATCTCGTTGAGCCGCGCGCGCATGAGGAACTCGAGGCGCGGGACCTTGGGAATGGCCTTCTGAATCACCTCAACGGCCTCGAGGGCCGCGGCGCACACCACGGGGTTGCCGCCGAACGTCCCGCCGAGGCTCGCGGGCCCCGGCGCCTCCATGATCGCCGGCTTCCCCGTGACGCCGCCGAGGGGCAGTCCGCCGCCGAGGGCCTTGCCGCTGACGAGGAGGTCCGGGACCGTGTTCCAGTTCTCGATGCCCCAGAGCCTCCCCGTGCGGCCCATACCCGCTTGGACCTCGTCGTCCACGAGCAGGATTCCGTGGTTGTCGCACAGCTTCCGCAGGAGAGGGAAGAACTCCTTGGGTGGCACGATGATCCCGCCCTCCCCCTGCACGGGCTCCGCGATGACCATGCCCACCTGGCCCTCGACCTCGGGCTTCGAGATGGCGGCCTCGATCTCCTCGACGCGCGCCT
>CAZJIP010000239.1:0-2414 GCA_964546105.1 uncultured Methanomassiliicoccales archaeon | reverse complement strand
TTATCGGCCGCGTCACGCGTCCGACACTTCAAATACGCCGTCGCGAATCCGCGCGGCCGTGGCGTCCCTGAAGGTGGTCGGCGGCTCCGCCTCCCTCCCCCTGGCCCGCGCCCTCGCGCGGGAGCTCGCCGCGCCCTTCGTGGACGTGAGCTTCGAGAAGCACCCGGGCGGCTTCCCGGACGGGGAACGCTACGTGCGCCTGCTCGGGCCCGTCGCGGGGGACCACGTGGTCCTCGTGCAGACGACCCACCCGGACGCCAACATCGTGGAGTACTTCCTCCTCGCGGACGCCCTCCGCGACGCGGGCGCCAGCCGCCTGACCGCCGTGATCCCGTACTTCGGCTACGGCCGCCAGGACAAGCGGTTCGCCGAAGGGGAGGCGGTGTCCGCGAAGACGCTCGCCAAGCACATCGCCTTGGACGCGGACGACCTCCTCACGATGACGATCCACAACCCGGACATCCTGGCCATGTTCCCCATCCGCGCACGGGAGGTGAGCGGCATCCCCGCGCTCGGGCGGTACCTCAAGGCCGCCGACGTGGACCTGCTCCTCGCGCCGGACGACAACGCGGTCCGCCTGGTCCAAGAGGCGGCCGCCATCACGGGCAAGCCCTACGACCACCTGGACAAGGAGCGCCTGGACTCGTACACGGTCCGCGTGACGCCCAAGGAGCTCAAGGTGAAGGGGAAGTCCGTGGCTATCGTGGACGACGTGATCTCCACGGGCGGCACGATCGCGACCGCGGCCCAGGAGCTCAAGGCCCAGGGCGCGACCCGCGTCCTCGCCACCTGCGTGCACGGCCTTTTCGTCGGCCGCGCGGAGGAGAACCTGAGGGTCTGCGACGAGGTCGTGGCCACGGACACGATCGTCTCGCCGTACACCAAGGTGAGCGTCGCGCCCGAGTTCGCACGAGCGCTCCGCGGGCTGCTCGGTTGAGAAAGAGGGGGAAGGCCCGAAAAGGGGAAGGATGGGCACCGCTCAGATGCCCATGATGCCGAGAGCCGTGCCGGCAACGGCGACCAGGAACCCGGCCCAGACCAGCAGCCCGAGGTTCTGCATGTCCGTGGTCTTCTTGGACCCGAGGGCGCCCGCCGTGCTCGCGAGCGCGCCAACCAGAGCGCCCGTGATCACGAAGAACCGCGCCGCGGCCAGGACGGTGGTGTCTACCGTGTTGATCAGGCGGAACAACATGCCCAGCCAAATCATGACGAGGCCCAGCGCATTGACGGTCCACACGTTCCGCCGCGACAGGAAGTGCTCCGGGGCCATGGGCTGGTAGTACATGCCCGGATAGGGTTGGGGTGGCGGCATCTGGCTCGGTCCTTGAGGAGGAGCTGCCATCTTGTGTTCACCTTGGGCCGCGCCATGTACCGCTGGATATAAATATACTGCCCCTCCGGTTCTGTCCCAACTCGGGGTGATGTGCTCAGGTCGAGCATCGATTCGGCGCTGGCTAGGTGGATTCTCACTTTCACGGTACTCTCCCCGAGGAGACCTCCACCCTTTGGACGCCCTCGGGGTCTTGGATGCATCGCGCACCCGTCGTCCGCAGCCTCTCGTTTCCCGTCGACGGGCTGCCGCAGCCACTCCCGGGTCTGCTCGCCGAGTTCCGCCTCATTACGAACCAATCCATCCGGATCGCGCTCCGCGATGACATCCGGTCGCGGTTCCGGCTCGCGCGGGCCGCGTACGCGGTCCTGTCGGCCGAGCACGACATCCACAAGCAGTACATCCCGAGCGCCTTCGAGGTTGCGCTTGGCGTCCTCAAGGCGTACCGGAGGCGCGTGCGGAAGGGTTGGAAGACGAACGTCCCGTACCTCCGTCGCCTCCTCCTGAAGGCCAGCAACCAGTCCTATTGGCTCGATTGCGAAACGGGCCGCCTGCGGATTCCCGTCCGGGGCACGGAAGGCGTGCAGCTCCTGCTGCCCCTCTCCGACTGGCACCGTTCCTTCCTCTCCGATCCCTCGTGGTCCCTCGGCTCTCTGACCGTCACGCCCGAGCGAATCGTCGTGACCCCGCGGAAGGACGCGCCGGCGTCGTACGAGCCGGCGGCGGCGATTGCCCTCGATACGAACGAGGACTCCTTGGATGGCGTGCAGGCTGCGGGGACGTCGGCGGGTCTCGTCACGATCCCTTTCGGCGGCGTGCGGCAGGTCCAGACGACGCACTTCCGCCGACGCAGGCGTCTCGCGAAGAAGAAGGCCCACGACCGACGCGTGATGCGGCAGTTGCTCCATCGTGAGGGAAAGCGGGAACGCAACCGCGTGAAGCAGCGCCTTCATCGGGTCAGCAAGTCCCTCGTGCACGCCGCCGCGGCAGCGAAAGCCGCCGTCGTCCTCGAGGACCTCACGTTGCACGGCGCGGGCGGCCGCTCGCGTCGGACGAACCGCCGTCTATCGTCGTGGCCCCGCGG
>CAZJIP010000238.1:0-2474 GCA_964546105.1 uncultured Methanomassiliicoccales archaeon | reverse complement strand
ATCATCGTGGAGAACATGCGCCGCGTCCTGCTCAAGGAATACCTGATGAAGGAGACGCGCCGCGCCGGCTTCGGCGGTCTCGACATTCAACGCACCCCCATGGGGACGCGGGTCACGCTCCTGTCCGAACGCCCCGGCCTCGTGATCGGCCGCAAGGGCGGGGCGATCAAGAGCCTCACGGATGCGGTCGAGCGCCAGTTCAAGTTCGACAACCCGCAGATCGAGGTCCAGGAGGTGGGCAACCCCTCCCTGAACGCGCAGATCATGGCGGAGAAGCTCGCAAATGCCCTCGAGCGAGGCTGGCACTTCCGCCGCGCGGGCCACAGCACGGTACGCCGGATCATGGAGGCGGGCGGCAAGGGCTGCCTCGTGATCATCGCAGGGAAGCTCACGGGCCAGCGGCACCGAACGGAGAAGTTCAAGGCGGGCCACATCAAGTACTGCGGCGAGCCGCGAAACCTCTGGATGGACAAGGGCTTCGCCGTGGCCAAGCTCAAGCCCGGTGTCATCGGCGTCACCGTGGAGATCATGAACCCGGCCGCCAAGCTGCCGGACGAGATCGAGGTCAAGGCCGCGGTTGCCGCGGCCGCCGCACCCGGCCCGGAGGCGGCGCCCGGGATCCCGGTTGAGGAAGTACCGCAGGCGCCGCCGGAGGCGCCCACGGTGGAGCCCGAGGCGGCCGTCGAGGATGAGGCGCCCAAGCCCGGGGCGAAGGTCAAGAAGAGCAAGGTCGCCACGAAGCGCCTGAAGAAGGTGGCCAAAGAAGTCAAGCAGCTGGGCGTCGACGCGGACGTGGACGTCACGGAGGAGGAGAAGTGATGGCGCTCCTCCGCACCAAGGAGATCCGCGCCATGGACGCGGCCGCGCGCGACAAGAAACTGCGGGAACTGCGGGACGAGCTCATGCACGAGCGCGGCGTGGCCGCCATGGGTGGCGCGCCTCCGAACCCCGGCAAGATCCGCGCCCTGCGGAAGAACATCGCCCGCATTTACACGATCCAGGCCCAGGAGGGCGGCGCGGCCGCAGCGCCTGCGGCCGCCACGGCGCCCGTGGCGAAGGAGCCTGCGAAGGCCCCGCCTCCGAAGAAAGAGGAACCCGAGGAGGCCGAGGAGCTGGACGAGGAACTCGACGACGGGGTTGAGGAGGACAAGGCGGAATGACGGGCATCTGCGCCACCTGTGGCCTCCCGGAAGAACTCTGCATGTGCGAGGAGCTCGCCAAGGAGCAGCAGAGCATCCGGGTCCACAACGATACCCGACGGTACGGGAAGACCGTCACCGTGGTGGAGGGCCTCGATGGCGGCGACATCGACATCGCGGAGCTCGCGCGGACCTTGAAGAACAAGTGCGCCGCGGGCGGCACGGCCAAGGAAGGACGCATCGAACTCCAGGGCGAACACAAGAAGAAGGTGGCCGAGGTCCTGGAGTCCATGGGATACCGGGTGGAGGTGGCGTGACATGAACCTCCGCAAGCACGAGCTCATCGGACTCCAGGTGCAGGTGCTCCGGGCGACGGACCCCGGTCAGGTCCGCCTGAGCGGCCGCGTGGTCGACGAGACCCGCAACCTCCTCGTCATCGAGACGGGGGGCGTGGAGAAGCGCATCCCGAAGCAAGGAGCCCGCTTCCGGTTTGAGATTCAAGGCGGCATCGAGGTGGAAGGGGACGAAATCCGCTTCCGACCCGAGGACCGCGTCAAGAAGGCACGGTGAGGAACGATGGCAGAGAAGAAGGCCGCGAAGAAGGAGAAACCCGCAGCGCCGGCCGCGCGCCCCGCGACGCCGGCGGCCCGAGCGCGAGACATCGGCATCGACGTGCCCGTGCCCGAGAAGGCGTGCACGGACGAGCACTGCCCGTTCCACGGGAAGCTCCCGGTTCGCGGCCAGGTCCTCGAGGGCGTCGTCGTCTCGACGCGCATGCAGCGGACGGCGGTCATCGAGCGCGAGTACCTCCGGTACCTCCAGAAGTTCGAGCGGTTCGAGAAGCGGACGCGGCGCATGAATGTCCACGCCCCGCCCTGCCTCGGCCTCGCCGTGGGCGACCGCGTGACGGTCATGGAATGCCGACCCCTCGGGAAAACGGTTCACTTCGTCGCCGTCCGGAACCAGGGGGTGGCCGCGTGAAGGGCCTCCCCGGGCGGCAGATGCGGGGGCTGCCCAAGGGCGCGCGCCTCGAGTGCATCGACAACACGGGCGCCAAGATCGTGGAGATCGTCGAGGTCAAGAAGTACCGCGGCGTGCGGAACCGTATCGCCTCCGCGGGGATCGCGGACCTCCTGGTGGTGACCGTGAAGAAGGGCACGCCGGAGACGCGCAAGCAGCTCTTCAACGCCGTTGTCGTACGCCAGCGGCGCCCCTTCCGGAGGCCCGAGGGCATCATGGTGGCCTTCGAGGACAACGCATGCGTGATTGTGACCCCGGAGGGCGAGGCGAAGGGATCGGACATCAAGGGCCCCGTGGCCCGCGAGGCGGCCGAGC
>CAZJIP010000237.1:0-2528 GCA_964546105.1 uncultured Methanomassiliicoccales archaeon | reverse complement strand
GCGTGGGTCATCTCGATGATGTGCCGGCGGAGGATCGTCGCCTGCTTCTTCAGATTCGCGATCGTCTCTTCCGTAACCTCGGCCATGGCGCGCCTCCCACCCGGACGTGCCGACGTGGGGGGATGGGCCGGGAGAATGCGAGATGGACTTAAGGGCTTTGGTCGCCGTCGAGGGCGGCAGTTCCCTTCATGTAGGCGGGACTCGAAATCCGGAGATGCGACAGGCATATCAATCGGAAGGCGGATGACTTCCTGAGCAGGGGTGCGCCATTCATCGCGGAATTGCGCTCGTGTTCGTCGTGATCGTTCTCGCCGTCCTGCTGAGCGATCCCGCGCTCGCCCAGCCTACGACGACCGGCTGGACACTGCTGGATCCGCGCGTCGCACCTTCGCCCCGGGCCAGCCCGGCGATGGCGTATGACGCCCGATACAACCGCACCATCCTGTACGGGGGGATCACGGAGATCCTGACGCCCGGGGTCGGCCAGACCTGGGAGTACGACGCCCAAGCGAACCTCTGGACCCTGCGGAATCCGCCAACGGCTCCTCCAGGCCAGTACGATGCGTCCATGGTTTATGATTCCCACGCCGATCGCATCATCCTGTTCGGTGGTGACAGCTACGGAGGCGCGTGGCTAGACCAGACCTGGGCCTACGACTACGCCAACGACACGTGGACGAACCTGAATCCGCCAACGGCGCCCCCTGGGCGGAACACGTTCGGGATGGTGTACGATTCCCGCGCCGACCGAATCATCATCTTCGGCGGATACGCGAGCACCTCGGGGACCCAGGACTTTGGGGATACCTGGGCCTACGACTACTGGAACAATACCTGGACGGACACCTCCCCCAGCTCGGGTCCTTCGCCGCGCAGCCTGTTGACGATGGCCTATGACGCGTCCGCCGACGTCACGATCATGTACGGCGGTATCGGCCTGTACGGCGATCTGACGGACACCTGGGCGTTCAACTATGGAACGGACACCTGGAGGCAGCTCACGCCCAGCGGCACACCCTTTGCCACCCGCGCCTCGGCCATGGTCTACGACGCGCGAGCCGACCGTTCGGTTCTCGCGGGGGGCCTCTGCCTCGGCGCCAACGGGACCATGGGCACTTGGACCCTGGATTACTCCCGGGACAATTGGACCCTCCTTCGGCTCCCGGTCCTCCCGCCCTGTCTCATGCAGGCCGGAGCCGCGTACGATTCGGGCTCGGACCTCTTCCTCCTCTTCGGGGGATCGGCGATCGGAGCCGCTGGTCTCTACAACGGTACCTGGGCATTCCGTCTGGGCGGCCCGGCGCCCGTCAACGCGGCGGAACTGGCCTTTCTGGTGTTGGCCGCCGTCGCCGCCGGCGCCGCATGGGTGGCCGGAGTCTGGTTCATCGGCCGGGGTTCCCGGAAGTCACGGTAGCGCTCAGGATCTTGAGGAGCCGACCGCGGTGCGAGCCTTAGGCGCGGGAGCGGGCCGCAGTCTCGGCGACCTCGCGAATCATCCGGAGGTTCTCGCGAATCCGATCCGGGAAGATGCCGCTGCCGGACACGAGGATGTCTGCCCCGGCCTCCGCGACGAGCGGCGCGGTGTCGGTCTTGATTCCACCGTCCACCTGCAGTTCGACAGGCAGCCCATGCGAGTCGAGGTACCCGCGTGCCTCGCGAAGCTTCGGTACCACATCCATCCGAAACGCCTGCCCCGCGAACCCGGGATGGACCGTCATGATGAGCAGCAGGTCCACTTCACTCAGGTAGGGCACTGCCTTCTCGAACGGCGTCGCGGGGTTCAGTACAATTCCAGGCTTCACGCCCGCGTCGCGAATCATTCGAATCGTCGCATGGGGGTCGTGGTCACTCTCCACGTGGACCGTGAGGTCGTCGACGCCCGCATCGGCGAAGGCCTTCACGAAGTCCTGCGGTCGCGTGACCATGAGGTGGGCGTCGAAGGGGACCTTGGTCAGCGGGCGAATCGACTTGACCACCACAGGCCCCAGGGTCAGGTTCGGCACGAAGTGGCCGTCCATGATGTCGATATGAAGCATGTCCGCGCCCGCACTGACCGCTTCCCTGACCTGGTCGCCGAGACGGTCGAACCTCGCGCTCAGAATCGAGGGCGCGATCTTGATGGCCACGAGGCCGCCGAATGCGCGTACACAGAATAAGGGTTCCCTCCCCCGGAGGATGGGGACCGGAGGAGGGAAGGGGCGACTTCGCTCAGCTGTAGGTGTAGGACACGAGGTCCAGCTCAATCCGGGGTCCCTCGAAGCCCTCCGTGAAGGTGTTCGCCTTCACGACGTTGCCGGCCTGGGCGCTGAACCAGGAGGTGCCGAGGCCCCGCGGCATGGCGAGGTCCGTCTCCCCCGTGAGGTTCATCATGGCGCTCGCGTCCCGGTCGGGCACCTCGGGGAACATCTCACCGCGGAACGCGGACACGGGCAGGGCGCGGAACGTCCCCGCGGGGGTCGTCACGTTCTCGAAGAAGCCCGTGTGCATGGAGAAGTCCACGGGGACCGTGAAGGTCGCCGAGTGGTTCG
>CAZJIP010000236.1:0-2571 GCA_964546105.1 uncultured Methanomassiliicoccales archaeon | reverse complement strand
CGACCTGGATACTCGGGTCCGCCTTCGCGAGGAGGCGCAGGGCCTCGATGAGCTTCGGGAGGTCCGACGTCGACTTAGCCTCGACCGCGACCGTGACGACGGGCTCGGAGTAGTGGACGATCTTTTCGAACGGCTGCATGTTCTGGTCGTCGCTCACGGTGGAGCCGGCGACCGCGTCCTTGAGTCCGACGACCGCGACCACGTTGCCCGCGTCGATCTCCTCCACGGGGATGCGGTCCGGGCCGACGATCATGGCGACCGTCTGCGCGCGCTGGGGCTTGGGCATGCCGATGACCCAGAGCTCCTGACCGCGCGTGATCTTCCCGGAGTACAGCCGTCCCGCGGCGACCTCCCCCGCCTGGGGGTCCACGATGATTTTCGTGACCATGAACGCCACGGGGCCGCCCTCCCCGACCGCGAGCATGGACTCGCCCACGGGGGATTCCAAGTCGCCCTTCCAGATCACGGGGATCCGGGTCTTCTGCGCGTCGAGCGGGTTGGGCAGGTGCTTGATGACCATCTCGAGGACCACGTGATGGAGCGACGCCTTCTTCGCGAGCTCCTTCATGGTGCCTTCCTGGCAGTGCTTGTAGACGTCCCTGAACGTGATCCCGGTCTTCTTCATGAACGGGACCGAGATGGCCCACTTGTGGAACGCGGATCCGAAGGCCACGTTCCCCGCCTCGACATTCAGGACCCACTTGTCCTTCAGGTCGTCGGGGAGCTGCTTCCGGATGCGCTGGTTGACCTCCGTGATGATCTTCACGAACCGCTGCTGCATCTGGTCCGGGCTGATCTTGAGCTCGTTCACGAGGCGGTCCACCTTGTTGATGAAAAGGACGGGCCGCACGCGCTCCTTGAGCGCCTGGCGGATGACCGTCTCCGTCTGGGGCATGATCCCTTCGACGGCATCGACGAGGATGATGACGCCGTCGATCGCGCGCATGGCGCGGGTAACGTCGCCGCCGAAGTCCACGTGGCCCGGCGTGTCAATCAGGTTGATTAGGTACTGCTGGCCGTCTAGATCGTGGACCATGGAGGCGATGGCCGCGTTGATCGTGATCCCGCGGGCCTGCTCCTGCTCGTCGTAGTCCATGAAGAGTTGGGAGCCCGCGAGTTCCTCGGAGATCATCCCGGCGCCCGCGATCAGGGAGTCACTCAACGTGGTCTTCCCGTGATCGATGTGGGCCGCGGTCCCGATGTTGCGGATCTTGTCCTTCTGATGCAGGAGGGCCGAGGCCTTCCGGATGTTGTCTTCCTTGCGTCCCATACGCGCGTCACCTGGGGAGGAATCTCAATGAGATGCCATCGCACATGGCGGGAACTAATTAAACCTTCGGTCCGCCCACAGGAGACGGCTCAGCGCGCGGACGCCGCGACGCGCTCGAGCTCCTCCTTCTTCGCGATCGCGGAGCTCTGCATGTCGCCCTTCGAGGCGAGGAAGATCTCGTCCGCGAGGCACTCCTCCACGGGCTTCCTGTTCTTGAACGTAGCCTGGACCGCGCCCTGGGTGATGTTCCGCAAGGCCATGTCGAGCCGCCGCGACGGCGAGATGTCCACGGCCCGCGGCACGGAGATGCCGCCGAACCGCAGCCGCGTGATTTCCTCGCGGGGCGCCGCATGCTCGAGCGCCTCTACGAGGACCTGCACGGGGTTCTTGTTCGCCTTCTTCTCGAGGATCTCGAACGACGTGCGCACGACGCGGTACGCCTTGGACTTCTTGCCCGTGTAGACCTCGGTCCGCATCATCCCGTTGATCAGGCGCTCCACGATGTTCGCCTTCTGCTTGCCGAAGGGCTTATTGGCCCACCGCGCGCCGGTGTGGGGGATGACGATCGGGTTCAGGTTGATGTACTTCGCGAGCCCGAGGTCGTGGACCGTGATGTCCGTGAGGTCATACTTCTCGAAGAGCTTCATCTCGTAGGGAGGCCGCTTCTTCGGCTTCTTGGCCTCCTTCTTCGGCTTCTCCGGTGCCGGCTCCTCGCCTTCCGCAGGCGCCTCGGGGGTCGGCTCGGGCAGCGCGGACGGCTCTGGGGCCGCAGGCTCTGGCATCGGGAGGACGGGCGTCTCGGGAGGCGGCGGTGGCGGCGTCGCGGGTTCGGGCGTCTCCGGGGTCTCGGGCTGGCCGGGTTCCAAGAGACCTACCTCACGGGCTTCTCCTTGCGGCCCCGCACGAGCTCGTCGAGGGAGACGCCGTTCACCTGGATGACCTTGTACCGCACGCCCGGGATGTCTCCGTAGGACCGGCCCATGCGGCCGCCGATCCCCTCCACGAGGACCTCGTCGTGCTCGTCGATGAAGTTGATCGCGCCGTCGCCCACGGCGAACGCGGTGATCTGGCGCCCGTTCTTCACGAGCTGCACCTTGACGCACTTGCGGAGCGCGGAGTTGGGCTGCTTCGCCTCGATGGCCACTTTCTCGAGGACGATCCCCTTGGCCTGGGGCGAACCCTCGAGCGGGTCCGACTTCTCCTTCAGGTGCTGCACGCGGCGCTTGTAGTATCGATCGGACCAACGGTGCGTCTGCCGCTCGTCCTTGAGCTTCCGTGCCGCGAACAATCCCCGTGCCAAG
>CAZJIP010000235.1:0-2649 GCA_964546105.1 uncultured Methanomassiliicoccales archaeon | reverse complement strand
GTCTCGAAGTACGTGGTGAAGTCCGTGTCCGTGAAGGCGTTCATCTTGCCGCCGACCCGGCTGATCAGGCGGTCGATCTCGCCCTTCGCGAGCTTGCCGCCGCCCTTAAACAGCATGTGCTCAACCCAATGCGTCGAGCCCGTCATCCCAGGGACCTCGTTTCGCGAGCCCACGCGGTACGTGACCCAGCAAGAGAGGGCCTTCGTGTCCGGGATGGGGCGGAGAATGACCTTGAGACCGTTCGCCAACGAGTCGACATGGGTGGCCATGCCGGCCGCGGGAAACGCAAGTGGGGATAAAGGATTGTGGGAGCCGCGTCCGGACTGGCGCCAGCTATCGGCTTGGCCGAAATGGCCTACCCGAACCATCCTGCTCAATCCTCGGCGAAGTGGACCCGAAAAGGAGCTGGCGGACACCGGGGCGGTGCGCAGGAACATGAGCCCGGCAAGGCTACCGGTTCCGGGCCCCGCGAGACGTTCCCCGAGCATTGAACCCGCGCACTGCGCCACGGAACCGTTCCCGCGCAGCCACGGCCCCCTCAGGAAGGGAGTCAAAGTACCTCCCTCGGCGACCTTGCCGCGTCTCCATCTTGTGCTGCAGGAATTGCGTCAGGATCGACGCCTGCCGCTGCTTGACCCGGAGGTGCAGTCCGATGTGCGCCAGGAGCTTGGCGGTCATGCCGTCGGTCCATACAAGCCCATATCCCGGATTCCAGGCGGCACGTCGAGGAGGCTGGGTCACGAGAATACCGCCATACTCTCTCGAATATCTTCGAGCACACTCCGACAGGTGTTGCTGACGGAGATACGGGAGTGGTATTGAATCCTGCCGTCCCTCGCCGACTGGGACTTGATGATCATGAGCGAGCCCTCCGCGTCGACGAAGCCGGCCACGTAGCTTGGAGATGGAGGCGAGGGAGGCGCGATACCTGCCCCAGGGTCCGGATACCGTCTTCGGACACTCGGGTCCCTGGTGTTCAGTTCCTTCAACTCGCGAAAGAGAGCTTCCCGGAAGCGGAGTTCCTCTGTAGACAGATTCGACAGATAGCCGTGCTGATCGTGCAAGCGTTTGCAGCTGCGCACATGCTCTTGGTAGCCGAGCAGCAGCGCAGCCTGTCTAGCTTTGACTCGCAAGCGAGGTGCTAGGAGGAGTAGCAATCTCGCGGCATCCGCGTTGGTCCATATGAGCGCATACCCCCGCTTCCAGCCCGGGCGCCTCTCACCGACCTCGGAAAGCGTGCCGCCCCAGCAGCGCTGAATCTCGGACACTATCTCTAAGTTGGTGTTGTGTACGACGGCTCGGAGACAGTATTCCGGCGAGCGACCAGGCCGACGAATTCGGGCAAGCGCTGCGTATCCTTCGCCGTCGAAAAATCCTGCCAAGTACTCCAGGGAGATCAAGACGGGGAAACTGTATCGCTGCGCGAGTCAACAAGTTTATGGGGAGAGATGTGCGAAAGTGTCAGGACCGCCTGTCTCCCCCCTGACCCTTCTGTGCGCGAAAACGGGCACTGTCCAGATCGAGCTCGAAGTCCTCTTCCTTCACCTCGCCGGGGGTGAAGACCTTCCCTGCCTCAAACTCCAGCTTCTTCTCCTGCTTCTTGCGCTTCTTGGGCTTCTCCTCAACCTGCAGTGGCATAGGTCGCCTCCAGCTTGGTGGCGTACGGATCCGGGAGATCGATACGCCGCCGGGTCCCGTCGTTCACGACCAGCACGGACCAATCAACCATCTCGATATTGAAGGTGTCGCAAAGTTCGCGGCGAAGCCGGGCCCGGGTGTCCTCGGGGGGCGCCGTGATGGCCGCCTTGATGGTCTCGTCGTCCGTGATGCGGTCCACGAGCCCCTCCCGTTGCCTCCGGTAGAAGAGGGAGCGCTCGGCGCCGATCTCGGAGTACTGCTTGCAGGCCATCATCTCGACGTCGGGGCCGACCTTGTCCTCCGTCGCGGCCTGGATGGCGAGCCATCGGTCGAGCCATTCGACCCGGTGGGCCGCGTCTTTGGACCGTCGGTTTTCCAGATCGTCGAGGACCTCCTCCCAGGTCTTCAGTGCACGCTTCTCCCAGTCGTCCTCGACGAGCGATTCGACCTTCCCCAGATAGTACCGCTGGACCTCGATGGGCGAGACGACGGATCCGTCCTCGAGCTCGACCCGCCATTGTTCGGGGTTCCGATTCTCCACGTTGTGCCACATGTCGCGTACGGGGTCCTTCAGGCGGGGCACGTCCTGGAGCGCGTCCGCCTCCATGAGCTGGAGGATGGCCGAGGTCGTGAAATGGCGGAGCATGATGGCCGTCTCGTTCATGAGCGCGTCGCCCACGATGACATGGAGGCGGCGCCAGAGGCGGCCGTCCGCGTGGGGCTCGTCCCGCGTGTTCAGGATCCCCGTGTCGTGCATGGTCTCCCCGCTGACCACCTGGGACGTTAGGAAGGCCATGGGCGAGAGGACGTACTTGCCGCGGATGATGTCCCCCGCGCCCGTGTAGATGATCCGCGTGGACAGGTGAGGCACCAGGTCGCGGACGAAGCGGTTGGGCCAGGGAACGTCCCGCGACACGCAGTAGTTCTCGTGGGACCCGTACGACGTACCGTCGGGCGACGTGTTGTTCTTGAACGCGTGGATCTTCGTGGTCCCGTCCGTGTACTTGTCCT
>CAZJIP010000234.1:0-2700 GCA_964546105.1 uncultured Methanomassiliicoccales archaeon | reverse complement strand
GATGAAGGCGATCATGATCCAGGTGTACGGGCTCAAGCCTAGCAACCATGCCATGGTCTCAACGCTCCTCGGGGCGCCGCCACTCGCGGGTGACGGGCTCCGTCTTCTTCGTGGGCAGCTTCACGGCCTCGGAACCGCCCCCCATCTTGGTCCCGCAGTTCCAGCAGAACGCGTCGCCCGCGCGGAGCTGCACGCCGCAATACGGGCAGTAGGAGATGCCCGGTCTCACGGGGGGCGAGGGCGTCCGGGGTGCCTGGGCAGGCGGCTTCGGGGTCCCACGCCGGCGGCCCGCCGGCGGCGCGGCCGGAGGTGGCGGCGGGGGCGGTGGGGTCGGCGGTCCCTCGAACACCACACCGCACTCATTGCATTTCGTGGCGTCAGGGGTCACCAGGGCCCCACAGATGGGGCAGATGTAGCCGCGGAATACAATTCCGCGGTGGCCGAATCCGAGATCCCGATTCGGCTGGAACTCCAGCTCCCGGTTGGGCTGGAAGTCCAAGGCCCTCCCCGGGTTGAACTCTAGGGGTCGCCCCGGCTCGAACTCCAACTTTCGGTTCGGGTCGAAGTTCAGGTACCCTGCCATGTCCCTCCACTCCGGGCGGGTAGAATGGGGGGCTCTGGCGAGATATAATTTCGGTAGGGATTCCCTTTACTCCGCGGTCAGGGGAGGACCCGCCGCTCCTCCTTGACCACGTTCAGGACGACTTGGGTGTACGTGTTCTCTACGTACTCCATGGATCCGAGGCGCTTGATGAAGCCGTCGAGTTCGCGGGTGCTCTTGAGCCGCACGACGAGGATGGAATCCCACTCGCCCGTGACGTCGAACACGTGGCTCACGCGCTCGTCCTTGGCGATGCGCCGCTGGACCTCGAGGAGCTTGCCCTTGTGAATCTTCACGCCTACGACGGCGAGGACGTCGAAGCCGATCTTGGACTCGTCGATGAGGGGCGCGTAGCCCGTGATGACGCCCTCGGACTCGAGTTTGCGAATCCGGTTGGACACTGTGCTGATGCTCGCCTGGGCCTCCCGGGCGATGTCCCGGTACGACTTCCGCGCATCCTGGTTCAGCAGGGCCACGATCCGGAGGTCCAGCTCGTCGAGCTTGACCATCGGCGTCATGGGCGTTCTCCCCCATTTTTCGGCTTGCCTAATGGAGTCATGGCTCCGGTCGAATGCTCGGAATCTCGCTGAAAAGCCCTCGATTCTTGCGACATTGTCTCACTCTCCGGTTTCTGGACGGTCAAGTGTTCGACCACATACCGTAATCGTTTAAATATGTATCAATTCCTTCGATAGAACCGGCAGGACGGAGCCTTTCGTCCCGCCGAACCCCCTCCGGGGGTCCCAGGGAGGAAGCGGATGGCGACTAGGAAGGCCAACGGTGTAGAGCTCGTGCTGAGGCGGGTCAAGGAGGAGAAGATCCGCTGGATTGACCTGCAGTTCGTGGACCTCGTGGGGGGACTCCAGCACATCACGATTCCCTCGTCATCCATCGGGCCCGACGAATTCAAGCGAGGGGTCGGAAAGCTCGACGGCTCCTCGATCCGCGGGTTCAAGGAGATCCACGAGTCGGACATGGTCATGAAGCCTGATCCGTCCACGTTCGCGGTCCTCCCGTGGTACAACGGCGAGCACCGGACCGCACGGATGATCGTGGACGTGTACGAGGGCGGCACGTACGAGCGGTTCACGCGCGATTCCCGCTACATCGCCCAGAAGGCCGTCCAGTACGCGAAGGACTCCGGTTACGACACGACGTACTGGGGGCCCGAGATCGAGTTCTTCGTCTTCGACGGCATCCGGCTCACGCCCACTCCGGACCACGTCCGGAACCCCTGGTCCGGTGCCGGGTACGAGATCCTGAGCCGCGAGGCTCCCTGGCACGACAACGGAGGGAAGAACTTCCCCATCCGGTTCAAGGAGGGCTACTATCCGGCCCCGCCCGTGGACAGCCTTCAGGACTTCCGCAACGAGGCCTGCCGCGTCCTGATCGACCATTTCGGCATGACGCTCGACGCGCACCACCACGAGGTCGCCACGGCCGGCCAGTGCGAGATCGACATGCGGTACAACGAACTCGTGCCCACCGCGGACGCGTGCGTCACCTACCGCTACGTGATGAAGATGGTCGCCCAGCAGATGGGCATGATGGCCACCTTCATGCCCAAGCCCATCTTCGGCGACAACGCGAGCGGGATGCACGTCCACCAGAGTGTCTGGACCAAGGGCAAGAACATGATGTACGATCCGGACGACGAGTACGCGGAGATCAGCCAGACCTGTCGCTACTACATCGGCGGCCTTATGGACCACGCACGCGCCCTGTGCGCCTTCACGAACCCCACGACGAACTCCTACCGCCGCCTCGTGCCGGGCTACGAGGCCCCCGTCTTCATCGCCTGGTCCAAGCGGAACCGCAGCGCGAACATACGCATCCCCATGTACTACAAGGGGATCGAGGCGGCCAAGCGTCTGGAGTACCGGACGCCCGACCCGTCGTGCAACCCGTACCTCGCGTTCGCCGCCTGCTTGTCCGCCGGCCTCGACGGCATCAAGCGGAAGCTCGACCCCGGGGATCCCGTGGACGAGGACCTGTACCACCTCACCCCGTCGAGGCGCAAAGCCCTCGGCGTGCGCGAGCTGCCTGGCTCCCTGAAGGAGTCCGTCGAGCACCTGCAGACGGACTACATGTTCCTGAAG
>CAZJIP010000233.1:0-2775 GCA_964546105.1 uncultured Methanomassiliicoccales archaeon | reverse complement strand
TCGTGAGGCCCAGGAGGCCGAGGAAGGGAGCGAGCCGGGCATCGAGGCGGCCCAACAGGGCGCTCGAGTGGGGGCCAAGCTGCCGCCCTAGTGGCACTGTGCGATCGCGTCGATCACCCCGACGGGCGGGGTGATGGTGCTCGGGCGAGCCGCGGTGAACTGGTTCCTCGTGAGGCCGTGAGGCGGAGACAGACCTCCTAGCCCTCTCGACCCCAGGAGAAGGCTTATCCGACGTCGCCGCGGTCGGGTGGCCCTCGGGTTATCGCGGGGGTGCGAGACAATGGCAGGGTCAAGGCGAGGGAAGGGGGACGAGGCGCGGGTCCGGGCCGTGTTCCGGGTGCCGCTCAAGTTCGCGTTCGAGTGGTGCACGGACTACACGCCGCAGGACGCGGCGCTCGAAGGGGAGTCGTACCAGCGGAAGATCGTGGAGCGCTCGCTGCGCCGGGTGATCTTCGAGGACCTCGAGGAGACGGACGCCGGCTGGGTGTGGGCCCGGGACGTGGTCACGCTGCGCCCGCCGAACCGGTGGCACATGGAGAGTGTCGGGAGCCACCGCGACGTGACCGCGGACTACGTCCTGACAGAGCTCCCGGATGGACGCACCCAGCTGGAGCTCGTGTGGTGGCGCCGACCCCATGGGCCCGGGAAGAAGATCCCGCGGGCCCAGCGGGAGAAGGAGACCACGACGGCGTGGAGGCGGTTCGCCAAGGCGATGGAAGCGGATTACCGACAGGGGAGCGGCGGAGGAATCCGCGAGAAGTAGCCGGCCCTTCTCCGATGGTCTGAAAACAAAATGGGGGACCGTCCCTCGAGACGGGACGGTCCTCCTTCGATCACCCGAGCGGCTGCACCCCGAAGATGATCACAACGCCCGTGTTGATCTCGTAGGGGTTCGCCGCGCCCGGGTTCAGGACGACAAAGTTCCCCGCGGCTTCGCCCCCGCGGAGGCCCGCGGTGCTCTTGTAGGGCGTGAAGCTCGCCTGGTTGCTGTACGCCGGATCATACGCGACGAGGATCAGGACCCAGGGTCCCTTCATCCCGTCCGCGGTGCCCTCGTTCCCGAAGCCCGGCGCTCCCTCCATGACGTGGTCATGGTAGGGGAGCGCGTTCAGGCCGCCCCCGTGGAAGCACGGGTTGCAGAGGGGCGCGTACCCCAAGGGCAGTGTCTCCGGCCCGCACGTGGACGGATTCGTCGTGTCGCAGCCCACCGGCAGGGGCGAATACGCCGCGATGTAGATGGGCTCCGCCGTGGCCAGGAGGCCGTCGCTCGGGTTCGCCACGATCTTCGTGACGAAGATGCAGAACAGCTCCCCATTCGCATAGGCCGTTTCGGCGCACGGTCCGGCGGCCCTCGCCGACGGGGCGATTGCGGCCAGCACGCCGAGGGCGAGCAGCAGGGCTAGCCCCAGCGCGGCTCGCGCGGTCGTCCGTTTCGTTCGCACTCCTTTCCCTTCCTTCCGCCTTGAGGTTCTCATCTTCCATCCGCTCCTAGTCGGGGGCCAACTCAGCTCCCTTCCACGACCTCGTACGTCTTGTCCGGGAGGAGCCCGTGCGCGTCGGCATGGGCCCTCCTCGGCGCATCCCGGTCCGGGGCGTCGGACAGGCAGAAGACCGTGCCCGTCCCCTCGTCCACCCAGAACTTCAGGAACCGAACGCCGTGCTTCCTCTGCGCCCTCAGATCCTTTGAGTGGGCCTCCTGGACCTCGCGGAGCGTGACGCCCACGAGGCCGCTGTGCACGTCGATGTAGCGAGGCATGGGCCGCGGCAGGGCGGGACGCATCGCAAAAGGCTTATGCCGCAGATGCGTCAGATGCGCCGCTGTGGCCGCAAAACGGTCGAATTCGGAGCGTTCGACGGGCGACGTCGTGAGGGAGGTCATCGAGCGGGACGGCGTCATCAAGGAGGGGCTCGCCCGCGGGCTCATCAACGTCCGCGCCCTCGCGCGGTACATCGAGAAGGCGACCCATGGACAGCACTCCTTCGAGGCCCTCGTCAGCGCGGTGCGGCGCTATCCCATCCAGAAGAGCGCGGGCGAGTACCGCGACATCGGGAAGCTCATCCGCAAGCTCACCCTGAAGAACGAGATCGTCGCGGTCGCGGTGCGGAGCTCGCCCGACGTCCCGGCCTGGCTGGCCAAGTTCTCCGGCGCCGTCGACTACGGACGCGGGGAAACCTTCCGTGTGGTCTCCGGCGCGGAGTCCGTGACTGTCGTGATCGACTCATCCAACCTGGACAAGCTCAAGGCGATCATCCCGAGGTCGGAGATCCTGCGCGTGCTGAGCGACCTCTCCGAGATCGTCGTCATCCTCTCCGACGAGGCCCTACGGCGGGTGGGCGTCGGGGCCACGATCTTCACGGAGCTGGCCGTGAACCGCGTGAACTTCCTGTACACGATGTCCTACGGCCCGCCGCACGCCTTCGTCCTCATCGTGGACCGGGAGGACGCGATGGCCGGGTATCGGGCGTTGGAACGGCTCCGGCAGGGGTAGGCCGAGTCCCGGAAGGCAGGCGGGATCGACCCTGCGCCGCGTCACGGGACGATCGTGACCTTCGTTCCGAGGGCTTGCGGCGGGAAGCCGCGGTCCCACTGAACGCAGAGCGCGCCCTTGCGGCCGTGGAGGCGGACGACGCGGCCGAGGATCTTCAGGCCGTCCTCTCGGGCCCACACGACGCGCGCCCCGAGGAGCTTCGCCGCGGCCTCGGGCTTGGCGGGATCCACAACGGTCCGGTAGCTGTCCTGCTTGAACTTGCTGTGGAGGAACGCGGTCACCGTTC
>CAZJIP010000232.1:0-2784 GCA_964546105.1 uncultured Methanomassiliicoccales archaeon | reverse complement strand
TCCCGCGTGACCTCGATGAGCTGGGGCCACACGCGGATGATGTCGTTCTCCGTGAGCATGCCGACCAGCTTGCCCTCCTTGATCACGGGGAGGCGGCGGATCTTGCGGGCCGCCATGACCTTCGCAGCCTCCGCGACCTCCTGGTGCGGATGGACCGCGACGAGGGGCGACGTCATGATATCCCGGACGCTCGTGGCCTGGGACAGCTTGTTGGCCGCGGCGACCTTGGTCACCACGTCGCGCTCCGTGACGATCCCGATGGGGCGGCTGTCCTCGAGGACGACCAAGCTGCCGACCTCGCGGTCGCGCATGATCGAAGCGGCCTCCACGACGGTCGCGTCGGCGGAGATCGTGACGGGGCTCGGGCTCATGATTTCCACGACGGGCACGCGCGCCTTCATGGAATCGCCAAGCCGACTTACGGTCCGGGGCCGATAAAAGGTTTGCGTCGAGCCGCTGCCACGTGCACGCGGCGGCGTGCGACAACGTTAAGGGAGTCGCGAAACATTCCCGAGGAGATGCCCTACTCGGACCCCGAGGGGACGCTCGCCGTGCAGATCGCGCGGGAGGCCCTCGAGGCGTTCGTCACGGGTCGGTCCATGCGCTCCTTCGTCGTGCCCAAGTCGTTCGAAGAGAAGGCGGGCGCCTTCGTCACGCTCAGCAAGTACGGCGTCGAGGATCCCTACGAAAGGCTGCGCGGCTGCATCGGATATCCGGAGCCGTTCTTCCCGCTCCTCAAGGCCGTCGTGAAGAGCGCGGAGGGCGCCGCGGAGGACCCGCGGTTCCCGCCGCTGAAGCCCGACGAGCTACCCCACATCGTCGTCGAGGTCAGCCTGTTGACACCGCCCCAGCCCATCGAGGTGAAGAAGCAGCGCGACCTCCCCAAGCAAATCCGACTCGGCGTGGACGGGATTGTCGTGGCCCAGGGGCCGGCCCGCGGGCTCTTCCTGCCCCAGGTCGCGACGGAACACGGGATGGACGCGGAGACGTTCCTCTCCGAGTGCTGCATGAAGGCGGGCCTCATGCCTGACGCGTGGCTCGACGAGAGCACGCGGGTGAAGAAGTTCCAGACGGAGATCTTCGAGGAAGTCGAACCCCGGGGCGCCATCGTGCGTCGGCCGCCGGCCTGAGACCATGCGCGTCATCCGCGGGCGCGTATACTACCGCGGCCGGGTCGAGCCGCTGGACCTAGGCGTGGACGAGGAGGGCAAGATCGCCGCCATCAAGCGGACGATTGAGGGCTTCGAAGTGGAGGATCACGGGGACGCTCTCATCCTTCCCGGCTGCGTGGACATGCACGTTCACCTCCGCGATCCCGGGCTCACCGAGAAGGAGGATTTTCCGAGCGGGACTCGCTCCGCCGCTCTGGGCGGCATTACGACCGTCGTCGATATGCCCAACACGCGCCCACCTGTGACCACCCGGGGGGTTCTCCAAGACAAGTGGGCTCGCGCGCGGGGTCGCGCTGCGGTGGACTACGGCCTCTTCGCCGCGCCCCGCTCGGACGGCACGGTCCCGACGCTGGAAGAGGCCACCGCCTTCAAGATCTACATGGCCGAGAGCACCGGAAACCTGCAAATCGACGAGGAAGACCTCGGCGCGGTGCTCCATGCGTCCGGGGGCCTCAGGCGGCTCGTGGTCGTCCACGCCGAGGATGCTCGTCGCTTCCGGAAGGTCCGGCCGGCTACACTCGTCGACCACTCCGAGTCCCGCCCCAAGGAGTCCGAGGTGAGCGCGATCCGCACGCTGACGGGCCTGCGGGGCGAGGCGCGGGTGCATATCGCCCACGTCACCTGCGCGGAGGCGCTCGCTGAGGTTCCCGAGGGCGTGACCACGGAGGCCACCCCCCACCACCTGCTCCTGGATACGAGTCGGCCGCTCAACGCCTTCGGCAAGGTGAATCCGCCGCTGCGGTCGCCCGAGGACCGGAAGGCCCTGTGGGACGCGTTCGCATCGGGACGAATCGATGTCCTCGCCACGGATCACGCGCCCCACACGAGGGAGGAGAAGGAGGAACCGTTCGAGGAAGCCCCCTCCGGACTCCCGGGGGTCGCGACTTCCCTCCCGCTCCTGCTCCGCCAGGTGCGGGCGGAGAACCTGTCCCTGGAGCGTCTCGTGGACGCCATGGCGTCGCGGCCCGCGGAGATCCTCGGGATTCCTAAGGGGCGCATCGAGGTGGGTGCGGACGCGGACCTCGTGGTGGTCGACGCGAGGCGAGTGGCCAAGATCACCGCGCGCCGCGTCCGGTACAAGTGCGGCTGGACGCCCTTCGAAGGCATGGAGGGCATCTTCCCCTCCACGGTCTACCTACGCGGGGAACGCATCGTGGAGGACGGCGAGCCGATCACGGAAGGCGCGGGTCGGGCCGTCGTGCGGTCCTGAGGGCGAGCCGGCCTAGGAGGCCTCGGAGGCCCTCGCGGCGTCCTCGATCGCGTAGTAGTACTCGCCCGTGGACTTCTGCTCGCGGTCCAGGCGAGAGTCGAGCTTGTTGATACGCGGCCGGTTCGTGTCCGCGTCGCGGCGGAACGTGATGCCGACCATCTTGAGGAATCGGTTCATCCCCTCCCGCATCGGGAACGGACCCTCGCCGACGCCCGTGCGGCCCGGATCTCCCGAGAAGACCATGATGCTGTCGGAGACCATGTCGACGAAGTACACGTCGTGGTCCACGATGAGGCCCGTCCGCGCCTCGCGCTCCATGATTCGCCGGATCGTCTTCGCTGCCTCCATGCGCTGGTTCGAGTCCAGGTACGCGGACGGCTCGTCAATCAGGTAGATGTCCGC
>CAZJIP010000231.1:0-2789 GCA_964546105.1 uncultured Methanomassiliicoccales archaeon | reverse complement strand
AAGTACCAGCCCGAGGGCGGCTACGAATTCAACGAGGCCGCGAAGATCAACTTCGACAAGAGGCAGAGCGGCGGCGCCGAGGTCATGGATGGCGACGTCACGGAGGCCGAGGCGAAGCAGCTCGCGGGCGGGCAGGCCCAGAAGATCGCGGAGCGGGAGGCGAAGAAGCGCGTGGACCAGCTCGAGTCAATCCAGGTGTACCCGACGATGACGGACGGCGAACTCCTCCACGTCCCCGTCTGGTTCGTGGAATACCAGTTCAAGGGCAAGCCCATGTTCATCGCGATCGACGGGAACGCAGGCCACGTCATGAACGGCGAGCGGCCCGCCGTTTCGCTGTGGTGATACGATTGGGACATCCGTTGGAGTTCCACCCGTACCCCTAAATACATAGATTTCAAGAACGATACCAGAGAAGGCTAGGCGAAGACCATGCCGGACATCCGAGAACGCGTCGAGGAAGATCGTGGCCTCATCAAGAAGATTCAACTGAAGATTCCCGGGTACGCGGGCTACCGCCGCCGCGAGGACATCCGCAACGCGGACATCCTCCTGCGGAACCAGGTCGCGGACCAGGTGAAGAAGGTCCGATCGGACCTCGAGGGAGTCCGGGACGGTCTGGCCGCGGACGGGAAGTACCAGGGCCTGCAGCCCATCGGCAATCTGATCTTCCTCCTGCAGTCCACGGAGGCTAAGGTCCGCCACGCGGAGGGGGGCTACTCGGGCATCAGCGCGAACATCCGCGTCGAGGAACCCGAGCTGGACAAGCTCTACGAGTACGACTACTCCATGCTCACCGCCCTGGATCAGTGCGCGGCGGTCATCCCCACGATCCAGGCGGCCGCGGACCCCGCGAGCTTTACCACGGCCCTCAAGGCCTTTGGCGACGCGCTCAAAGCCTTCGACCAGGCCTTCGACCATCGCATGATCCTGATTACCGGCACGAACGTGAGGTGAAGACGATGATACCGACTCTGTTCTTCTTCGGCGGTGCGAAGCGGACGGACGCGACGGCGGGCCGCGGCGAAGGCCTGACCACGAGCATGACGATCGCGTGGGACGACCAGTTCAAGCGGAACAACATCATGTGGAAGGTCCCGCGCAACATCCGGATGAACGACAACATCGTTGTGCGTGAGGACGAGATCGCGGTGTTCTACCGCGATGGGAAGGCGCTCGCGTACCTCGACAAGCCGGACCGGTACGCGCTCACGTCGCAGAACGTGGCCATCCTGGGCTGGCTCCAGAAGGTCTTCACCGGCGTCGTGCAGCAGGCGGAGGTCTTCTATCTCCAGAAGCGGATCTTCGACGGCAAGTTCGGGACCCAGGAGCCGTTCCTCTTCCAGGACCCCGACTTCGACATGATCCAGCTGCGGGCCTTCGGTGACTTCCGCTACCGGATCGGGGACCCGGAGGTCTTCATTAACCAGTTCGTCGGGACGTTCGGCGCCGCCACCTCGGCGGACGTCGAGGACCGGATCAAGGACGAGATCGTGAAGCAGCTCAACGTGACCCTGGGCAAGATGAAGGGACAGGGCCTCAAGGTCGTGGACTTCGCGGCGAGCCTGAACGACATCGAGCAGGGCGCGCTCGCGAACTCGAAGCCCCACTTCGCGAACCTGGGCGTCGAGATCATCCAGCTGAGCGGACTCAACATCCCGTTGCCCGACACGGTCAAAGCGGCCATCGACAAGATGGGCGCGGCGCGCACCCTGGGCCGGACGAGCGCCGCGGCGTACCAGCAGTTCGCCGTGGCGGACGCCCTGACGACGGCCGCGGCGAACCCGAGCGGGGGCGCCGGCGTGGGCGTCGGCCTCGGCGCGGGCATCGGCCTCGGGTACGGCGTCGGCGCCCAGATGCCCGGGATGATCGCACAGGGCCAGCAACAGCAGGGTCAGCAACAGCAGCAGATGAAACCATGTCCCAAGTGCGGCGCGATGAACCCGCCCACGATGAAGTTCTGCGGGACCTGCGGCGCGGACCTGTCGGCCCCCGCAGGCAGCAAGCCGTGCGTCAAGTGCGGCAAGCCCGTGCCGCCGGGACTCAAATTCTGCGGCGAGTGCGGCGCCCCGCAGTTCCTCAAGTGCCCCGACGGCCACGAGGTCCCGGCCAACATGAAGTTCTGCCCGGAGTGCGGCAAGCCCGTCCAGCAGGGCTGAACGCGGGCCACGAGCGAAGCCGGGTGGGACTTGGGTCCCATCCGGACCTTCCCCTTTCATCGTTTCCGCCGTGGGCGCGCGGCCTCTGCACGGTCCCCTCCAGTGCGATGGGACTCCCATCGATACATCTAAGATGGGACGCGGGAATCGCGTCGCACCACGGAAGTGAAACGCCATGGAACCCGTCCCTGCCTCTGCGGGCCCACCCCCCGCGACCCCTGAGCCTCGTCTGAAGCTCTCGAAGGTCGTTCTCTACACGATGCTCGCGATCGCCGTCGTGGTGATTGCCGCTATCTTTGGCTTCATCCTGCTCTACGTCGCAGGGTTCACCCACCAGTTGTGGTGGATGGGCTTGACCAGTCTGATCTTCGCGCTCGTCTGGTACCTGGTGTACATGGGATCCCACAACCGGACGATCGCCATGCCCCTGGCCGCTGCGTTCTTCGTGATCGGCATCGGGAGTTTCTATGGCTCCATCGCGGTGGACACGACCGACGCGCTGAACAAGCTCATCCTGATGGTCATCGAGTCCATCTTCGTCATCATCGTCCTGACCGCGATCTGGACGATGTCGCGGCAGAGCGAGGAAGACAAGGTCCGCAAGAGCCAGCGCAAGGTCACGCCGTAGGC
>CAZJIP010000230.1:0-2856 GCA_964546105.1 uncultured Methanomassiliicoccales archaeon | reverse complement strand
GGAGAACTTCCTCGAGATCATCATGAACCTGAAGGAGTGAGCGCGGCGTGCGGACGGCCGCGGACCCCTTCGACGTCCTCATCGTGGGCGCGGGACCCGCGGGCGGCCTCGCGGCCCAGCGCATCGCGCGAAAGGGGTACGAGGTCGCGGTCATCGAGGAGCACCGGGAGATCGGGGAACCCATCCAGTGCGGCGGCCTGGTCACGCCGCGCGTCTTCGACTACGTCACGTGCAAGGAGACCATCCTGGGCACCATCCACGGTGCGGAGATCTTCTCCCCCAAGGGGCGTTGTCTGAAGATCGACGGCCACGAGACCGAGGCCGTGGTCGTGGACCGCGCCATGTTCGACCGCGCGATCCTCACGGAAGCCGTGCGGGCGGGCGCCCACACGTTCCTCGGGACGCAGGCCCAGGGCGCCGCGTACGTGGACGGCGGCGTCGAGGTCACCGTGGACCGGGATGGGACGACGGAGAAGTTGCGCGGCAAGATCCTCATCGGCTGCGACGGGGTCCGCTCCAACGTCGCGAAGTGGTTCCACATCTTGCGGCCCAAGAAGATCCTCCCCGGCTTCGAAGTGGAGCTCGCGGGCGTCCGCGGCGATCCGGGTTTCGTCAAGCTCTTCGTGGGCAACGATATCGCACCGGGATTCTTCGGCTGGATCATCCCGAGCGGGGACACGGCCCGGGTGGGCCTGTGCGTGGGCGAGGGAAACGCCTATGCCTACCTGATGCGGATGCTCCGGCGGCCCGCGGTCCAGACCTACACGAAGGGCGCCCAGCCCATCCTGTACATCGTCGGCGGGATTCCGATCGGCTTCCCCCGGCGCACGTACGCGGACAACGTCATGGTGGTCGGCGACGCGGCCTGCCAGGCGAAGGCGACAAGCGGGGGTGGGATCTTCACGAGCCTGCACTGCGCGAGCCTCGCGGCCGAGACGGCCCTCGAGGCCCTGGAAAAAGGGGACTACTCGGCCCGGACGATGCACCGCTACCACAAGGCGTGGACCCGGTCCATCGGCAAGGAGCTCCGGAAGGATCTAGCCATCCACGAGAGCTACGAGAAGTTGACGGACGACCAGTTCGAGGAGCTGTTCGGGATATTCGATGACCCGGAGATCCTACAGCTCATCGAGTCCACCGCGGACATCGACTTCCCGTCCAAGATCGGGTGGGCGCTCATCCGGAAGGACCCGCGGATCCTGAAGTATGTGGGAAAGGCGCTCCGCACGATGATCGCCAAGAACGTGGGCATCTAGGCCCGCCTCGGAGGAGTTTCGGCCACCCTTAACAGCCATTACTGTACGTACGGTGCGTTGAGGCCGCCGGGTTGGCTTTCGGACAGCCGAAAGCCATGAACCTCCAGGTCCGGAACGCCGTTGGCGTCTTCGGACCCGCCCGGCTCGTGATGGTCGCCGACGTCGACGTCGCGAGCATCATCACGGGACTCCAGGCGGGAGCCACCTGGGGGTACCACCTGATCTTCGTCATGCTCCTGCTGACCATCCCGCTGTTCGTCATCTAGGACGCGGCGGGGCGGCTCGGCACCCTGGGAAGGGTCGGACTCGGGGAGGCCATCCTGCGCCGGTAAGGCCGGCGCACGGCGCTGCTCGCCGCGGTCCCTATGGCCCTCACGGATTCCTGGAGTACGTGGCCGAATAGGCGGGCATCGCGATCGGCCTGGCCCTCCTCGGCCTGCCGGTCCTGCTGGGACTCGGGACCGCCTACGTCCTGCACTTGGCCATCGTGGCGGGCCGGGAGTACCGTCAGGCGGAGCGAATCCTGCTCCCCGTGCGCTTCGCCCTGGTCGCCAGCCCGGCGGCGTCCGTGTTCTTCCTTCGCATCGACTTCGGGGAGGCCGCCTCCGTGGGACTGTCGCCCCTCCAGCCCTACGGCGAATCGTCGTTCCGGTACCTCGCCGCTGCGAGCATCGGCGCGGTGGTCATGCCCTGGATGCTCTACCTCCACTCGGGTGCGGACTCCCGCAAGAGTCCGGACCAGCGCAACCCGCGGCGCGAGCGGCGCACGACCCTGGTCAGCGCCGTGGTCGCCGAGATCCTCATGGTGGCCATCGTCCTCGTGCGCATGCAGCTGCCCCTCTTGGGCGGCTCCCTGAGCATCGAGAGTCTCGGGGATGTCCTATCTCCCCTAGGGAGCACGCCGCCACGCTTCTCGGGATTGGATTCATCGCCGCGGGATTCCTGGCCCTAGTCGTGGTGTCCATGGGGTCCGCCTGGGGCGTCATGGAGGCCACGGGCTCCACGTCCCGTCGTTCGTTCCTCGCCATCTACGTCGCGGAGAGTTCCGCTGCGCTCCTCCTGGTCGCGATCACCACGGCCTACGTCCCCCTGATCCTCAGCCTCATGGTGTCCTTCACGAGCGCGATCATCCCCTCCCTGTACTTCCTCGGGAAACTCGTCTCCGATCCCGTGACCATGGGAGGGCAAGAGCATGGCCCGCGGGCACGCTTGGCCTTCTGGGCCGCATCCGTTGTGGTCGTCGTAGGCGGAATCCTGGGCCTGCTCCCCTTCCTCTAGAATCTCCGCGTCGCACACCCGGGGCTTACAAGGAGTACCACTGGCCCTCCTTGGGGAGGAGGACCTCGCGGCCCTCAAGGGCCTCGGCGAGCAGCTCCCGCTGCTCCCCGTGCATGAGGACCACCCGCTGCGGATCGCAGCCCTCGATGAAGCGCACGAGCTCGTCGTGTCCCGCGTGCGCGGAGAAGTCAAACTTCTGCCACTCAATCTTGATGTCCACATCCACGCCGTAGAGGTCGATATGACCCGTGTCCATGAGCTTCCGCCCGTTGGTCCCTTCGACCTGGTAGCCCGTGAGGAGGATCGCGCTCTTGGGGTCCTC
>CAZJIP010000229.1:0-2856 GCA_964546105.1 uncultured Methanomassiliicoccales archaeon | reverse complement strand
AGGAACCCGTAGACCTGGGGGATCGCCTCGACGAAGATCATGATGATGACGAGCAGCTTCTGGGTGCCCTGGTAGACGCTCTTGTCCTCGTCGTCCTCCAGGTCCAGGTTCACGATCTTCGCGCCCGCGAAGAGCTGCATGATGATGGATGCGGTGACGATGGGTCCGATGCCCAGGTGCATGAGGGAGCCTTGCGCGCCCGCAAGAATCGCGCGGAGGCTGGAGAAGAAGTCGATGACGTTCGTGCGGTCCAGGCCGTAGATGTAGATGTTCGTCATGACGAAGTACAGGACGAGGATCGCGACGACCCAGAACATCTTGGTCCGGAACTGGACGTGGCCCTCGGGCCGCGTGACGGCGGGGAGGCGGTCCGTGAGCGGCTTCAGCGCGTAGAGCCGACTCTTCTTCTTCTCCTCGAGGGGCATTCCTTACTCCTGGGCCTCAGCGGGCAGGAGGACTTGTCCACCGGCTTCTTGAACTTTCGCCCGGGCTTTGTCCGAAGCCGCAGCGACCGTAATCTTCAGCGCCGAGCCCACGCGCCCGCCGCCGAGGAGCTTGTCGTATCCTGCCGCGGTCAGATCGACCTCGATGGCCGAGGCCGTGCGCTTGGCGTGACCCGCGGCCTCCAGCTCGGCCACGCGGCGGACGAGATCCTGGAGGTTGATCGCCTTGGCCGGATGCATCATCGCATGCCGCGTGAAGCCGTGACGGCCGAAGTGCATGGGGTCGTACTTGACCATGGACTTGAACTTGTGCTTGTGGAGCCCGGCGTTCCCGTGCCCGCCACGGCCCCCGGCTCCGCGGCCGTGCTTCTTGCCTCGGCCGTGGGTCCGGCTGCCCCGCATCTTGTGGGTCCTACTGGGCATCCTTCCCACCCGCCTCGAAGAGCATGCGCTCGATGAGCGCGTTGATCGCCTTGCCCCGGTAGCCCAGATCGCCGCCGTCGTTGTAGCCGCGCTTCACCGCGCGGAGACCCTTCACGGGCGGGTGAAGCCGAAGCACAGGGCGCAGGTCCTTGACGTCCTTCACGCGCGCCTCGCCTTTCGCGATGGCCTGGCTCAGGTCCCAGACGGACTTGTACTTGCTGTGGGCCTTCACGAACGCGTCGTCGATAGGCTTGTCGCCCACGGCCCGGCCGCGGCGCAGGAGTGCCTTGGCCAACGTCTGCTCGTCCACCTCGCCCCACGTGACGAAGTCCTTCACGATCCGGAGCATGCCCTGGAACGTTGGGTCCTGGGGGACGATGACGCAGTGGTTCTGCCGCGTGAGGTGCAGCATCTTCAGCGTGTCGTCCACGTCCGCGCGGAGGTCATGCTTGCCCCGGAGGCGGATCACGGCGTACGTCATGGTTTCTCCACCTGGTCGTCGGGTTCGCCCTCGGTCTCATCGACCTTCTCTTCCTTCTCTTCCTCGGCCTCTTCCGCGAGGTCCGTGCCCTCGATACGTCCGTCCGCGGTCAGCTCCGTCTCCTCGGATGGGGCGGCGGCCTCGGCCGTGGGGGCGGCCGCGAGCTTGTGGACATACACCTGCTCGGCGCCTTGGCGGATCTTGAGGCGCTCCGCGAGCTCTCCGGGCACCTTGACCGCCGCGGTCTTCCGCAAGCCATCGAACGCGGCCAGGGCATAGTTCACCGTGGTCTTCGTGTGGCCCTTCGTGAAGCCCCAGGCATCCGTGATTCCGCCGAGTCGCAGGATGCTCTTGACCACGTCGCCCACGGCGAGCCCGACCCCCTGGGGGGCGGGCTTGAGGGAGACTTCCACGGAGCCCGACCGGCCGACCACCTTGAAGGGCAGGGAGTGCGCGCGGTAGCAGCCGCATTCCCAGGATCCGCAGCCGCGCTTGACCTCGATCATGTTGATCTTCGCATTGTCGATCGCACGCCGGATGGACGGACCCACCTCGCGGCCCCGGGCCCGGCCCAGGCCCACGAAACCGTCCTTGTTGCCGACCACGCAGGTGATCACGAAGTTGACCCGCCGCCCGGAGTCCGTCATGCGCTGGACCATGTTCACGTCCAGCACCTCGTCCTCCGTCTCCGGGAGGAGGATGTCCACGATCTCGGGCTCGCGGATCGGGAGCCCGCTGGAGATCGCCTCGCCCATCGTAGTGATCGTGCCGCCAAGGACCATCTTGCCGAGCTTGGTCTTTGGAGTCCACTGGCTCAGGTCCCTCTCCGGCCGCGACTCCCGCGGAGGCCTCGTGCTCCGCTGGCGCCGTCCGGGCATCAGCCCGCCTCCAGCTTCGCCTTCACGGCGTCGAAGGACTTCGTGACCGCCTCGCCGATGTGCTCGCCGCGGATCCGCTCCTTGTCAGGCAGGATGTCCTTGCTGTGGGGCACCTGGACGCCCGCATCGACCAGGCCCTGGAGCGCCGCGAAGACCCGACCGCCGCGGGTCGGCTCCTGGACCCCGATGTCCAGTACGGCGCCCTTGACGCCCTTGGCGACCGCACGCTTCCCCGCCAGGTAGCCCGTCAGGTACGCTGCAGGGACGTTCCCCGTGCCCACGGACCAGCCATGCTCCTTGAGGTCCAGGGAGCGCGCCGAAGCGACCACGCGGTCGCCCGCGGCCTCCGCTTCCACGATCTGGACGAGCGTCTGGTTGAGCGTCTTGCGGACCACGGCGCGCGGCATCTCGCTCCGGAGGAGCCTCTGTCGGCGGCGGTAGTCGGTCTTCCCCTCGCGACGGCGTCGGAACGCGACGCGGAAGTGAGGGCCTTGGTGCTTCATTTCGCTGCCTCCTTCAAGACGCCCGCCATCTGAAGTTGCTGGGTCAGGTGCGCCTTGGACTTGAACATGCCGCCCTTGGCCTGGCGATAGAACCGCCGGTAGGTGTGGACGTCGATCCGGCCTTGGGC
>CAZJIP010000228.1:0-2876 GCA_964546105.1 uncultured Methanomassiliicoccales archaeon | reverse complement strand
TGCGCTGGTTCGAGTCCAGGTACGCGGACGGCTCGTCAATCAGGTAGATGTCCGCATCGCGGGCGAGGCAGAGGGCGATGGCCACGCGCTGCAGCTCGCCGCCGGACAGGGTGGACACGTCGCGCTCCAACATCCCTTTGACCTTGAGCGGCTCGAGGATCTCCGTGTCGAAGTAGCCGGACTCCGCCTTCTTGCCGATTGCGCTCGCGAAGAGCTCGCGCACGGTGCCCTCGTACGCCGACTCCAGATACTGCGGCTTGTAGGAAACGGCCCACTTCCCCTGCACGGTCCCCGAGGTCGGCGTCTCCTCGCCCGCGAGCATCTTGACGAACGTGGTCTTGCCCGTCGCGTTGGGGCCCACTACGCCGACGACCTCGCCCTTCCGCAGTTTGCCCGGGTGGACCGTGAGCTCGAAATTGGGGAAACGCTTCGTGATCTCGTCGAACGTCACTAGGGTCTCGGCCTTCCAGTCGCCGCGGGGCGGGCGGGACTCGAAGCGGATCTCGCGGTTCCGGAAGCGGATGTTCTCCTCCTTCATGTAGCCGCCCAAGTAGACGTTGATCGCTGTGCGCACGGGCCGCGGCTCCGCGATGATGCCGTACGCGCCCTCCGAGCCATACATCAGGTACACGGTCTCCGCGAGGAAGTCGAGGACCGCGAGGTCGTGCTCGACGACGACCACGTGCTTGTCCTTCGCGAGGCCCTGGATCACCTTGGCCACTTGGAGGCGCTGGTAGATGTCCAGGTAGGAGGAGGGCTCATCGAAGAAGTACACGTCCGCGTCCTTGAGCATGGTCGCGGCGATGGCCACGCGCTGGAGTTCGCCACCAGACAGCTGGCCGATGTCCCGGTCCAGGAAGTTCGCGAGGCCAAGCGGCTCCGTGACCGTGTCCAGGCGACCGCCCGTGTCAATCTTGCGGAGCAGGTCGCGCACTTGGCCGGTGTAGACCTTGCTGAGCCGGTCCACGTACTGCGGCTTGATCGCCGCCTTGAGCTGGCCATTCGAAATCTTCTCGAGGTAGTCGTGGAGCTCGGTGCCCTTGAAGTAGTCGAGGACCTCCTCCCAATGCGGCTTCTTCCGCCGGTAGTGGCCGAGGTTCGGCGCGGTCTCGCCGCTCAGGATGCCCACCGTGGTGGTCTTGCCGATGCCGTTTGGACCGAGGAGCCCGATCACGGAGCCCTTCTTCGGGACGGGGAGGCGGAACAGGCGGAACGCGTTCTTGCCATACTGGTGGACCAGATCCTCCTTGAGCTCTTCGGGAAGTCCGATGATGCGGATGGCGTCGAACGGACATTTCTTGACGCAGTTGTGCGTGGTGACTCCGGCGGCCGCGTAGGTCTCGTCCTCCTCGACCTGCAGGTTGAACACCTGGAGGTCACGGACCTCGGTGGTCTCGATGCTCCGAATCGACACACAGACGAACTCTCGGTCCATGACGTAGTGGCTGGCGTACCGGTTTCGAGTGTCGTGAAGTTCGACCCCCACGAGACGCGCCATCTTCGCTGCGAATTCTCCGGTAATCATGATGTGGAACGCGCGGCGTTTCCCAGGCGGCGATGTCGACGTGACCCCCGCTGCGATTCCGAGACTTGCGAGGATTTCCTGGATCTGGTACGCAAGGTGAGGAGAGGTTGTAACGAATCCAAAGTGACTCCTGCGCAAGTCGCGATGCCCGTCGCCCCTCCAGAACCCGCAAATGAGCTGTCTCTTCACCTCGCTGGGCGCCATCATAAAGCTGGGCGGTATCCTCTTCTGATCGCAACCCCTCCCGAGTGAGCCCAAGACGCGAGCCAAGAGTGCCGAGTCGAAACGCACACCGCGACCCCGACCGGTGTTCTGTGTTTCGTGACCGCGATAGCCGAAGATCCGATGAACTAGCAGGCGGACATCGTTGCGGTAGGTCTGCTCCTTCTCGTGGAACGAGAACGCCACACTGCTTCCACAAATGGATCCCTCGGCAAGGTAGTACCCCACCAACCTACCGAGTTCAGGTGTCAAAGGAAGCGAGACTAGCTGCTCCGACCATTCCGGACGACGGCTCCGCCCAAGAATCATCGGGACTGGAATATCCCAAGAGTCTGGCGCCTCCGCGTCCAGAATCCTGGGCTTGACGAGGTAGTCCCCCTTCCTCAAGTCGGAGGGGCGAACCCACTTAAGAGGCGCCGGACCCTTCTCGAGCCGCCGCCCGCCCTTGATAGGTCTCCTGAGAGCAGCGAGCAGTGGGTGTTCCTCAGTCACCTGGAGGGGATCTGGCTGCCCAGTGACCCGGATTGTGTACAGGGGGCCGGTGTACATCCTAGTATACAGCTTGGAGACCGGGCGATACCGGCCTCGGTCGGTGAGCACCCGGTCCCCCAGCGCCACCTGTTCTATGGGTGTGACGCCCTTGTCTGTTGAAATCGGCACGCCCGCTGGGAGGCAGATGCCGCAGGCGATGCACGTCTCCTCGCTGATCTCCGCCTTGCCCGTCTCCTGGCTGATCCAGATGACTTCAGTCCCGGTCCGCTGCGGCGGACAGAACGTGATGCATTCGAGATGGCAGCGCTTGGGCTGACATCGTTCCTTGAAGACAACAGCGACACGCAACGATCTGTCGATGCGGACCGGCGTATATAAACGTGCGAGCACGGGGTCCGCGAAGGTGAAAATCCCCTGCTCTCTTCCGCAGAACCTTTATCCGGAACCCGACGTTGCCAACGATGGTGACTGGATGATTCCCGGCGGACGCGTGAATCCCCGACAGATGCGCCAAGCGATGAAGCGCATGGGCATCGAGCAGGAGGAGCTCGACGGCGTCGAGGAGGTCATCATCCGCACCGCGGAGAAGGAATACGTGATCCGCGGTGCTGCGGTCACCGCGATCACGGCCCAAGGC
>CAZJIP010000227.1:0-2877 GCA_964546105.1 uncultured Methanomassiliicoccales archaeon | reverse complement strand
CGCGGTGCCCGCTGGCATCATCAGGCCCCCGGTTCAAATCCGGGAGGCGGGACTCTACTCCATACGATTCGGGTTTGTTTGTGGGGGTTCGGCGACCCGGGGCGTCGGGGCTTCTCGACGCTGTTCCCATCCCCTAGAGCCGGGCCGCGAGGCCCGGCACCTTCCGCCTCCCCATGGCTGCGTAAAGGCTCGCGGCGAGCAAGAGCGGTGTGTCCTGCCACCTCAGGGGCTATCCCGTCCACCTGCCGAAGCGGGAGGGGTCCTATCCACGAAGCAGACGGAGACCTGCCGGCGTTCCGGTGGCCCTCGATGACCCAACGATAGAGCCTTCGATATACAGGACCACGACAATGACGTTCCAAACCAGCCAGCCTACGGCCGCGTCGGTTATCCCGCCGATTCGCCAAACAAGGAACCACCCGAGGAGTAGTCCGAAGGACAACAAAGCGACCCTCTCGTGTGGCCACTCGACTCCGTGCGACGTCGCGAAGCGCAGCCGGAGCGGCCACCCCCGGAGAGACACCTGAGCCAGGAAGTAGACGAAGGCTATCCAAACCCCGAGGATGAGCGCGTAGGCGGGGCCGGAGGGAACCCCGAGAGCGGCGAAGAACAACACGGGGAACGGAAAGAGTGCGATGAGGACGGATGCCACTATGGTCCCAACCAATCCTTTCCGACTGCGCTTGCTCTGCTCGCCGTCCGGCATGGCGGAGCTCAATCTACAGACGGAACGATAAGAATTCCGGCCGTGCGTCGCCCGGAAGCGAACGCCACTAACGAAGCTGGCGCCTTTCACCTCCGCTCGCCGCGATGCGGGACTCCCTTCGTCACCTCGCAGGCGGCGCGAACGCGGCAAGGCGCTTCAGCGCTGCGACCTTCTCCGCGGTCTCGGCGGGCGAGGCCTCCACACCGGAACGAAGGATCTCGACGCACGCGTCCATCGCGTCCCGGTCCACCGGGTAGGGGACCCCATCCTTTCCACCGACGGCGAACGAGTACTTCACGGGATCGCGCCAGCTCGCCGGCGTGCCGTAGATGAGGTCCGCGATCAGCGCGAGCGCACGGACCGTGGCGGGACCCATGCCGCGCACGAGGAGGAGATCCTCGAAGCCCGTCGGCTGGAGGTCGTAGGCGGCCCGCAGGGTGTCCCAGTTCACATCGATCCGCAGCCGGAAGTGTTCTCCTTCACCGCCGGACCAGCGGTCCAGCGTGCTCTGGCCCTCCCGGGAGGCTGTGACGAACAGGCTGCGCAGATGGTTCGGGGACTCGCGCACGAGATCGAGACTCACGGCGCGGGCCTCGCGGCTGGAACCCGCCGTCAGGTCCAGGACCCGATCCTCACGCGGGCCCAGGATGGCGGCATGGGGTTCCTCCACGTAGCACCGGACGGTCTCCCCGAGCCAGTGGTAGCGGCGGGCGTATCCCGTGGCATCGTTCATGCCCTGCTGGACCACAGCCCACTCCCCGTCCTCCGTGAAGAAGAGCGCATGGTGGTAGAGGCCGTAGCCGTCCTGGACCGCGACGGTGTCCACCTTGGCCGACAGGCGGCTCGTGCGCTGGAGGTGCTCGATGGTCGAGAGGGAGAGACCGAGGACGGTTCCCGCGGAGCCGATCTCCTCGGGAGTCCGTCGGGAGCTGCGGCCCTTCCCGCCCGCGACCCGGATCCCGAGATCCCGTCGCGCGAGCGCATCCTTGAGCGCGGCCGTGGTCACGGTCGTCGTGCCCGACGAGTGCCAGTCGTATCCGAGCACGCACGCAAGGCTCTGGAACCAGAAGGGGTCCGAGATCCGTCGGAGGAACCCGCGTCGTCCGTACTCGTCCACGAGGGCCGCGACGATGCCCTCGGACAAGGATACCATGCGCCGATAGAGCCACGGGGGAGCCGAGCCCGGATGCAACGGGAGCTCCGCGGTGCCGGCACGCTGCACGGGACTCCCGATGAGGCGCCGGGGTCATGAGCGTGATGCGGAGGTGCGCGAAAGTGGGTTCGCGGGGGCTCAGAACATGGGCGTCTGCGCGCGGGCGATCTGCGCGCTGAGACGATCGATGTAGGCCTTCATCCGGACGAGGATGGTCTTGGCCTCGATGACCCCGAGGATCGTGCCGTCCTTGACCACGAGGACCCGCCGCGTCCCGCGGTCCACCATGAGTTGGGCGACCGCGTCCAAGGGCGCGTTGCCGTCCACGGAGACCAAGTTCCGGCTCATGATCTCCTCGAGCCGCACGGCCTCCGGGTCACGGTCCTCCGCGATCACGCGGGCCACGAAATCCCATTCCGTCGCGATGCCGGCGGGCTTCCCGTCCGCGGTCATCACGACCACGAATCCGTGACGCGCCTCGCGCATCGCCCGCGCCGCCTCCAAGACGGACGTCCCGCTGGGCAGCGACAGGAAGTCCTTCTCCACGATGTCCTTCGCGTACAGGACCATCGCGGCAGCCATCGCCTTCGCGGCACTTATGCCTTCTGACGCGAGCCGCCGCGGCGGACCGGGGAACAGCACTTCTAGGACGATAGGATAAGTCCGGACGAGCATGGTGCAGGCACGGTTGGTGGCCATCGTCGTGCTCGTGGCCACGGGTCTCGCGCTCGAGGGACCCCACGGCAACCACTACCACCTCGACTCCACGGTGCTCGACGCGGCGGGCACCTGGCAGCTCCGCGCGGAGGCCCGCGGACCTCAGGGCACGCCCGTGGACTTCGCCTTCACGGTCACGCTGCACGCGTGACGTCGGACGATTTTGTCAAGGCGTGCGCGGAGGGCGAAGCTATTAAGAGCGCGGCACGCCCTTGGACCTGTCAGACAGAGGTCCGACCTACCTCCAAGGGATGGGCATGGGAGTACTCCGCTGGCTCTTCGGGTCCCACCGCTCCGACGA
>CAZJIP010000226.1:0-2907 GCA_964546105.1 uncultured Methanomassiliicoccales archaeon | reverse complement strand
CGCTCGCCGGCGCGTTCTTCGCCGTGGCCATGGCCGCCCTCCTGGGCGGGCTCGCACTGCGCAGCTGGCCCCTCGTCCTGCTCTCCCTGCCGCCCCTCGCGTTCCTCGCCCTGGGCTCCTTAGACGCACCGGCCCGCCCGCGGCTCCTCGCGGTCCGCACCTTGGACCGGGACCGCCTCTCCGTGGGTACGGAGGCGGAGGTCCGTGTGCACGTCACGAACCAAGGACCGGCCCTGGGGCTCGTGGAGATTCTCGACCTCCTGCCTCCCGAGCTGGGCGTCGTGCGCGGCACGAACCACACGATCGTCTCCCTCGCGGCGGACGAGAGCTTGGATCTGGTCTACAAGGTGCGGCCGATTCTCAAAGGAGAATATGCGGTCGGGCCGCTCCGCGCACGGTCCGTCGACGCGCTGGGCCTCGGCGCGGAGGACGCCGTCGTCATGGGGCCGTCCAAGCTCACGGTGGCCCCGGCCCTGGAATCGTTGGGCCACGCGAAGCTTGGACCGCGGCGCACGCGACCGTGGTTCGGCCACGTGCCCTCGCGTCACATTGGCGTAGGCTCCGAGTTCTGGGGCGTCCGGGAGTACGTCTCCGGCGACGACATGCGGCGAATCAACTGGAAGGCTTCCGCGCGCTTCGACGCTCTGTTCTCCAATGAATACCAGGGCGAGCGGTCCGGAGACGTCGTGATCATCCTGGACGCGCGGCGCGAGAGCGCGATCGGCACGACGACCTCGAACGCAGTGGAGATCGGCGTGCGCGCGGCACTCGGCGTCGCGGAGCACGTGCTCGCGTCGAAGAACCGCGTCGGTTTGATCGTCCAGCGGGACGTGCTGGACTGGGTGCCGCCCGCGTTCGGTCGCAAGCAGCTGTACCGGATCCTGGACCACCTGATCCATGTGCGCGCGGGCGGCGAGTGGCCCTTCTCCTTCGTGACCTGGGTGCTCACGCGGTATTTTCCGCGGGACGCGCTGGTCGTGCTCATCTCTCCGCTCACGGACCGCATGTCCCTGGACGCGGTGATGACGCTGGCCGCACACGGCTACGACGTCACGATCCTGTCGCCCTCTCCCTTGGAGATTGAGCGGCAGTACGTCGCGCCCTCCGTCGAGGCGCGGACCGCGTACCGCATCCTGCTCATGGAGCGCGAGAACCTGGTGGCCCAACTGCGGCGGGTCGCGGAGGTCGTGGACTGGGATCCCACGACCCCGCTCGCTCTGCCGCTTCGGAGGATGAGGATGTGGCCTCGGCCCGCATGACCGTGCTCCTCCTCTGGTCGCTGCCCGTCGCCGCGGTGGCCGTCCTCTCCGCCTGGGCGTTCCTGGATTTCCTGCTCATTCCGCGTTCCGAGACCGCGCAACAGCTCGGGCTGGTCCTCCTGGCGGGTCTCGCGGCGATGGCCCTGGGCCTGCGGTTCCCGGTCCCTTGGCTGCGTCGCCTCGGTCTCGTGCTCCTCGTGGCGAGCTACTTCGGCGCGCACGTCTTCGTCCTGCCCATGGAACCCGCCGCGGCGCTTCTGTACCTGACACTGGCCCTCGTGGCCGTCGAGTTGCGGATTCTCGCCGAGCGGTTCGCGCCGATCTACGCGCAGCACCTGGAGCCGGAAGACCGCCGGCGGGTGGCCGAAGCCCTCCGTCGATCGGCACTGCGGCTCGCCGCGGTGGCCGGCGTCGCCTTCCTGGGCTCGAGCCTCGCGGCGGACCTGGCCTTCGCGGGAACGCTGCCTGCGACCTCGATCACGACCGCGCTCCTCCTCGCCGCGGCGCTCATCGGCGTCGTCGTGCTCCTCGCGCTGTGGCCCATCGTCGAACGTCGGCTGGCCTGGGCCGCCTCGGAAGCGCCTCGCATCCAAACGCCTAAGTAGGCCCACCCATTTGCCACGGGCCGCTGCCCCGGTGGTCTAGCGGTCTATGATCCCGGCCTGTCGAGCCGGGTGCTCGGGTTCGAATCCCGACCGGGGCGTACCCCATGGGGTCCGAATCCGGGTGGCACTCCGCGGCCTCGGTAGTCGGGCCCCAGCGCGGGCCCAGAGAACGACACGACACCGCAACGAGATTTGTGGGCCCACGAGCGCTTACCTCGACATCGATGGAAGCGGCTCGAAGAACCGACCTTGACCGCCTGCTAACGCGCATCGGAACCCTTGACTCCCCTGACCGCGTGGATGCTTATCTCGGTGAGCCATCGCCGCTCCCGTTGCGGTGCAGCATCGTCCCTCCGGTTCCTTGGAGCCGAACGGAGATGGAGAGCGCACTGAAAGTAACCTTGCCTCCGGATTTGCTAAGTCTTTGGGAGTGGACTGCCGGATTACATCTCTTCGAAGATGTCAAGTATGGTCAGTGGGGGCTTCATCTCTGGGGACCCACAGACACCTGGCGCAAGCAGCCGGAGGAGATGGGCTATTGGCCGCCAGATGTCCGGCGGCCGGGGGACCTGCTGGTTGGTCGGTTCTTGGGTGACGCCGACCGGCTGCTGCTCAGATGCGACAAGACCATGCCAGACTTCGGCCACGCCGTCATCGCGCTCACCATGGAGCAACGGTCAGAGTGGGTTCAGTGTGGGGATTCCCTGGTGGCTTTCCTCATCAGGTATGTGGGCTCGGCCGGAGAGAAGTTCTGGGAGCCACAGCGTCGAGAGTGACCTTCGACGCCCCTCATGAACGGGGAGGGGCTCGTCGACTTTGAACAACAAAGAGATACCCGTTCCGCAGATGGGTTTCCATAGGGGAAGGCGGGGCAGACCCCATGGGGTTCCAATCCGTTCCAAGGTCGCCTTAAGCAGCGCGGGGCGAACCCCATGGCGCTTCAATCCCGACCGGGGCGCTTTGCCCAGGTGGCATGCGAGCCAGGCCCATCGGTGCGATGACCCCGCCTGGCCGACGGCCCCGTATCTTGACATACCCTGCCT
>CAZJIP010000225.1:0-2991 GCA_964546105.1 uncultured Methanomassiliicoccales archaeon | reverse complement strand
GCCCAGACGCGCTCCAGGGCGGGATCCGCCTCGAGGAGGCGGTCGTACTGCTCCAGCTCTTCCCGGAGCCGGTCCATCTCGGAGACGGGTCCGGTTTCCGCGACCCGCTGCCACCGGGATAGGAAGCCCTCGGCCAATCCGTGCCCGTTGTGGCCGTTCTTCGGGGCCTCGAAGACGCGCGCCCGGTCGAAGCCGCAGATGACGCACTCGGAGACCTCGGACGAGAGGAAGGCGCCGCAGCGGGGGCAGAACCGGTCCGACTCCTCCATGGGGGCGGCCATGCCCGGGAGGATAGCGGCCTCCTGGGGGGTGTACGTGCGGCCGCAGACGTCGCATCGGGTCGCGCCGCGGGGCATCGCCGCGCCGCACGTCACGCATAGGAGCGCGGGCTCCTCCTCTTCCTTGAGGAACGCATCGATTTCCTGGACGGAGGCGGCCTCCTCGAACTCCTCGAACGAGACGCCGCAGAAGGGGCACTCCGTGGAGGCGGGACCCGCGAAGGATCCACACTCGGGACAGAGGAACAGGTGGCCGTCCGCGTCGCGGCCCCGGGGGTCGCGCGCAAGGCGGTGGAGGGCCTCGAGATCGTGGGGCGACAGGCCCTCCACGGACGCGAGCTCCTCGGGCGTGGCGGCGCGGAGGTGCTCGAAGGTCGGGAAGCGGTCCGCGACCTTGCGCGCCTTCTCCGCGGAGAAACCGGGCAGTACTCGTAGCCACTCGAGGTAGCTCTCGTCCATTGCCGCGAGTGCCGTGGGCCTGCCCTAATAAGGGGGTTGTATGCCCCGAATCAAGGTGAATATCCAATCCGTTACCCTGTCTCGCTCACCGCTCGGACTGCCACGCGGTGAGGTAGGGATCCACGGGAACATCCAGGACGACGTGCTTCCCGCCCGCGCCGAACCGCACGATGACCATGCCCTCCTCGGATCGGAGGAGCTCGGGCGACAGCCCCTCTTCGCCAAGACGCCGGACGAAGGCGTCCGCGAAGGCGCGCGCCCGCGGCCGGTTCGCTTCCCTCTTCTGCGCGAGGACCACCGTGGGATAGTGCCTCCGGAAGCGCCCGTCCTCCACGAGGGTCACGAGGCCGAGGTCGGAGAGCTCCGAGGCAATCTTGCTCGCGCTCTGCCGCGTCAGGTCCACCCCGGCGGCCAAGTCGAGGAGCGGGATCCCCGGCTGGGTGTAGCAGGCCAGGAGGACCGCGGAGCGGCCCGGCGTGGCGAGGAGCGCGAACAACGAGGCGTCCTGCGGATCGATCAGGCCGCGGGGGAATGCGTGCGGCCCGTCCAAGTCGATGTAGCCCTTCTCCAGGAGGTCGCGCTCGTGCCACCGCACGGTCGCGTGGGACATGGCGAGGACGCGGCCGATCTCCCCGACGCGTGCGCACGGGCGCAGGCAGAGGTAACGGAAAAGCTGGCGGCGCCGCGCATTGGCCAGGCTCGGGCCCTCGACGTCCAGGTTCTCGCCCGGTCCCTCCTGGGCCAGCACGGTCTGGAGGGCGCGCCCGAGTCCCCGCGCCATCTCATCCACCCGTCTGGTACTCCTGAAGGATGAGCTCGAGGACCTGCTCGGGCCTCAGGCTCCGGAAGTCCTCATCGGTCAGTCCGTCCAGGGACTTCTCGAGCCGGTCGCGAACCTCCTTGGGGAGCGCACGGGTCAGGAGCATCTGCCGCAGCTGGGACGGCACCTTGGCCGTCGCGGGCCGGCGGAGGTCCACGCCCTGGAGCACGATCCCGAGGCCCCTGAGGATCTCGTAGGGATGGGGGTCCTGGTCGTGCCGGCTGTTGCGGCACTTGATGATCTGCATCTCCCGCGTGTGCTTCATGGCCCCGTGGTCGAACCGCAGGTGGATCACGCAGTCCGCGAGGTACATGGGGATCACGGTCTCGGGGCCCGTGAGGTCCGCGGCCCCGTGCTCCTCCAGGGTGCACAGGACGGTCCCGACCTTCCGCGTCTCCTTGAACATGAAGCCGATCAGGTCCCTCTGCTCGTACAGGTCCTTCGTGGACCACATGACGGGGGTGAGCGGGTCGATCGCGATCCGGGCGTTGCTCCCCTTCCAGTCCGCGACGAAGGCGGGCAGCTCCTTCCGGATGAAGTTGGAGAACTCCCGCCCCGAGGCGTCGATGAAGACGAGGAGCTCGTCGTCCAGGTAATCCAGGATGTCGGACCACCCCATCTCGACGGCCTCGCGGATGATCTGCTCCTTGTTCTCGTCCAGGCTGACGAAGACGCCCTCCTGGCCTTCCTGGAGCCCGCGGCGGATGAACTGCGTGGCGAGCGTCGTCTTGCCCGCGCCCGATCGTCCGATGACGACGGTGGTCGAGTTCTCGTTCACGCCGCCGTCCAAGAGCGGGTTGAGTCCATAGATTCCGCTCTTAATCTTGCGCACGCGTTTCCATCGAGAGAAGTGCATTAAAAGCGTGACGACCTGAGAATCGGCCGTGAGACGGAGTCCTCAGGAGACCTGCGAGACCACCCTAGACACGAACGCGTCGGTCGCCCGCCGGTCCAAGCCGTATCCTAGGATGCCGTCCTCTCGGTCTATGAGCTTCCCATCGCGGAACAGGGCGAGGGTCGGGACCACCTCGACCGCGAAGTCGTCCCAGAGCGGGTTGGACTCGTCGTCCAGGTAGACGCTGGCAAAGCGCCACGGTCGCTGAGCCGCGAGCTTGTCGAACTCGGGCTTGAACCGGCGGCAGAAGGGGCACCACGTGGCCCAGAAGAGCGCGACCGTGGGCTCCGGGGACTCGAGGACCTGTGCACGGAACGCCTTGGCGTTCTTCACCTCGAGCACGCATCTGCGCACGCGGCCGTCGGGCATAAGGCTTGGTCGGAGGGCCACGACGGATGACGAAGTGCAGACGCGGCCAACCTGCAAAAGAGATATACGCGACTCGGGGATACGGCGGCCCGCTTCTCCTTCTCGCAGGGATGAGATGAGTTCCCCCATCGCGTCGGAAGACGTGCGGTCCTACTTCCAGAAGTTGCAGG
>CAZJIP010000224.1:0-2998 GCA_964546105.1 uncultured Methanomassiliicoccales archaeon | reverse complement strand
CATCAGACGGGCGCTGGCCGGGTCGACGAGGAACGACAGCCCGTTGGAAGCCAGGACCAGATCGTCTCCCCGTCGGCCGTCCGCAGGGACGAGGGAGTATCCATACCCTCGCCCGCCCATACAGTGGGTTCTTGCGACGGAGAGCCGGAGCGGCTCTGGGGCGAGGCCCTCTTTCGAGATGAGCTCCTGAATCTTGTTGCGTGCCGCGTCGGTTACTTGGAGGTCCATGCGGCGGCCCATGGACGCGCCGCTATTGGTGCGTTTTCCTTTCCGTTCGTAAGTGCGATGGAGGCCGCAACCTCCTGATCTACAGTTCCGGCCATCCGCCTCACGGGCTCCCGAAGAACCAATGAAGGGCCGATCGGACGGAACCTTCCATGAACCCGACGAAGGTGAAGCGCAACAAGCCGACGGCGAAGATGAGGGGGACCAGGACGCCGCAGGCGACCTTCTCCCAAGGCGGAAGGTCATGGGCCTTCGCCGCCTCGGGCCTGTTGTACCAGAAGCCGGTCAGGAGGTACAAGCACAAGCCCATGATCTCCCAGAAGATGCGGAGCTGGAGGAAGTTGTCCGCGCTCACGGCGCTCAGCATGCCCGCAGCGAACAGGCTGACTTCCGCGTAGTACCGCGGCTTGCCCTCCTCCTCGTGCATGTACCCGAGTGAACAGACGAAGGTCATGCGGCAGAGGAAGGACACGAGCACGAGCAGGAGGACGCTGAGGTTGTCGATGTACAAGCCGATCCGGATGCTCGTCGCGTCCGTGACACCGGGCAGCCACACGTAGCCCTCGACAGACACGGGCTGTGCGCCTCCGCCGAGGGCTCCCAGCTGGAGGCCCTGGACGAAGAGCGACAGGACAGCGCAAACGAGCCAGCGATGCCGGCTACCGCAACGTGACCTCCGCTCTCCGGGAGCCAGCGGCCGGGGAGGGCGATCACCAGGAAGGTCCGCAAGGGCGGGGCGATGATCAGCCACGCTTACTCGAACATCCCCTCAACTCATGGCGTCCTCCCTTCGAGGGAAATGATGCTCCTCAATGCGGAGCGGATTCCAGCCGTTCGGACTCTCTCCGCGGGGGACCGAGGCGCGACTTGCCCCGCTCGGCGAAACGAAAAAGAGGGCCGGGGGAGGGGTTCCCGGCCGCCCCGGCGCGGATGGTGGTGAGGATACCGAACCGAGGCCAATGGAGGGATGATTTAGTGGCAGGAACCGGACGTCGCACCGCCGGACATCATGCCCTCGGAGGCGCTGCCTTCCATGGCTTGACACTGTGCGGCGGTCATGCCCATGGACGTGCAGCTCGCGTCCGTGCCGGCCTGCATAGCTTGCGCGCAGGTCGCCTCATTCTGGGCGCACTCCGCGTTCATCGCCCCGCACTGCGCCATGGCGTTCCCGCTCATGGCACCGCCTATGCCGCCATTCGCGATGGCGTATGCTCCGATGCCTCCGCCCGTTCCGAGCAAGGCGACCATCAGGATTCCGAGGGCCGTTCCCGCTGCCAAGAGAGTCACCGGGCAAGGACAAGAGCGCGCCCGTATTCATGAGATTCTGTTCCCGCTCGTAAGGCAAACACACTCCGAGGTTGCTGCACGGCAACTTCAGAGGGGGAACTCCCAGGCGACCGTCCGCAGAACCCGCGGTCTAGTGGCCGTGCCCGTAGCGATGGGGGTCCTTGTCGAACGTGGCCTTGCAGCTCGCCGAACAGAAGTAGAACGTCCGCCCCTCGTGACTCGAGGAGAACTTCGTCTTTCGCTCATCCACCTGCATTCCGCAGACCGGGTCCGCAACCATGGGGAACACCGGCCGCCCGGAATACGCAGCCTTATTTGTGCCATCTCCCTTACAGATGTCAGGGAACTGGGCCGTCCGCCGCGCAGGTGGAAACAGAAACCCCTTTGACCCCTCCACGGCTCCCGGCCCCGAGGCAGAGGCGACGGAAACCATGGGGCGTCATGAAATCGGTCTCGGGGGGGCTACCGCTGCAATCCTTTTGCTCGCGCTTTTGATCGGCCTCACCTTCTCGCCCGGAGCCAGCGCCCATGCGGGCACGGCGTCCGAGCTGTTCGAGCGCGCGATGGTCGATCTCGTCCCTTACACGCCCAATCCGGGAATCACCGTGGACGGAGCGATCCTCCCCGGCGAATACAGTGCCTACGGAGCGTGGACCGACGCATCGACCGGGCTCAGCGTCGATTGGCTGTGGGACGGCAGCTCCGTGTTCGTCGCCGTCTCCGATCCAACGCCCGGGTGGGTGGCCCTGGGGCTCTCTTCGGACTTGGAGCAAGGAATGGGATTCGTCGTGCTGGGAGAAGTGAACGGCTCCTTCCATTCGGTCGTGCGGTTCACCGCGAACGTCTCCGACGAAGCGGTGCTCGTGTCGCCTACCCCGGGCACGGACGTCGTCCGAGCGTCGAGCATCACGCGGCAGAACGGCGGGCTCACCGCGGAGGTGCAGCTGGCCGCCAATTCCACGCTGTGGGATTTGCGGGCGGGGGAACTCGTGCCGACGGTTGTGGCGTTCAACGAAACGTCGGCCAAGGTGCCCTCGACCCTCGCCGGGAGCCAGGTTCGGTTCCTCCGCTCCTACTTCCTCCGACCTCAGGACAACCCCGCCGAGATCCAGAAGCTCTTCATGGAGCAGATTTCCCCCGTCCCAGGTCTTGTGGGGGTAGGCGTGATGGGCGTCGGAGTCACCGCGATCCTGGCGACATTCGTCCGACGAAAGGGGGCATCCTGATGGCCGAGCCGACTCCCACGGCCTCCCGCTGGAGCCGGTTCTGGCGCCTGATCGACGAGCGCTTGGGCCTCGATGAGCTCGCGTACAAGGTCCCCGAGCACGGGAACACCCTCGCCTACACGCTCGGTGGGATCACCGCCTTTGGATTCGCCGTCCTTATCTTGACCGGGATTGTCCTCACCCAGTTCTACCACCCGCACCCCGTGGAGGCCAACGCGAGCGTCCGCGCAATCATGGGCGACCCCCTCCAGGCCTTCGTG
>CAZJIP010000223.1:0-3033 GCA_964546105.1 uncultured Methanomassiliicoccales archaeon | reverse complement strand
ATAGCGAAGGCCGGATGCCTTCGCGTCGTGAGTCCATGCTCTTCGTCGCGCAGCTCAAGGTGATGCCGGGCCAGCTCGAGGAGGCCACCCGCCTGTTCAAGCGCCCGCGGCTTCCGAACAACGTGATGGTGCACGAGTTCCTCGCCTTGCTCGGCAAACCCGATGCAGTCGTGATCTTCGAGGCCCCCGACGCGAGCACCGCGGCGGACTTCGTGACCCAGTTCGGCCATGTGTCCGAGACGATCACGTCCCTCGCGCTCCCCATTGAGGAGCTCAAGTGGACGACCCAGGCCTAGGCTATCCGGTTCCTTCTTCGGCAAGGCGGAAGGAAATCAGAGAGGGGTCCAGGCCCGCCCGAAAAGGGAGGCGGGCCCGGGCCCTTGCGCGCTCAGGCCTTCTTCTCAGGTTCCGTCGGCGGGGCAATCTGCTTGCCAGCCCTGCCGCGGCGCCACAGGAGGAAGAGGACCGCCAGCAGGACCGCGACCGTGATCCCGTAGACGAGCGCGAAGAGGAAGTCCAGGGTGCTCGTCAGGGGCATGGGGAAGTCGCTGAAGGTCATCGTCGCGGTCGTGGAGCTCGTGACGTCGATGGCCTGGTACCGCGGTCCCGAGTCGTAGAGGGACCCCTGGTCGACCGTGATGTACCGCGCCTCGATCGTGTAGTTCCCCGCCGGCAGTCGCAGGACGACGCTCCCATCCGCCCCCGTGATGTTCGAGTCGAAGACGAGGCCGCTGGAGTCGATCACGCTCACGTAGGCGCCGGGTAGGACCTGGCCGTTGCCCGCCTTGGCGACCACGGTCAGCTCGTAGACCGCGGTCTCGAACGTGATCACCGCGTTGCTGCTGACCGCCTCGCTCCCCGAGAAGACGTCAATCCCACGCCAGGAGGCGCTCACGCCGTACGTGCCCACGGGGACCTGGGACAGTTCCACGTTCCCGGAGGAATCCGTGCGGTAGGGGCCGATCTCCTCGCCGTTCGGGTGGATGAAGAGCAGGGTGGCGTCCGCGAGGGCGACGCCCTGCGCATCCTCCGCGTGGAACACGGGGTAGTACACCTCGCAGGTGATGACCACGGGGTTCGCGGCGGAGACGTTCGCCGTGGCGTTCAGCGCCTGGTCCGCCACGTCGATCCCCTGCCAGACCACGCGCAGGTCGTACAGGCCGATGGCCATGGTGAAGTTCGACGCGCCGTTCGCGTCCGCGGACTGGGTCACCTCGGCCACGTTGCCGCTCAGGAGGGTGATCGCCGCGCCGACGAGGGCGTTCCCCTTCGAGTCGACGGCCTTCACGTTGACGTACAGCGGCAGCCCGCCCACGTAGAAGAAGGAGGCGAACTGGGCCAGGAGGGGCCCCGTCGCGTAGAACTCGCTGAAGTAGTACATCCCGCTGTTGTCCAAGACGCTCGCGGTCGCGTTGTACCGGCCGTCAGGATGCCCGCTGTAGTTGAACTCCAGCTCGTACGTGGAGACGTAGGAGAGGGGCGTGCCCGCCGTCTGCTCCATGGCCACCATCGTGAGGACCGAGGCGCCGCCGGGCTGCACGAGGGTCAGGTTGACCCAGGCGATGTCGTAGCCGCCCAGGGGGTCCGTCACGTTCACGCGGATTGTAATGGTCTTGTTGGCCGCGAGGGGATCGAAGTTGACGCGCGGCGTTCCCTGGTAGTTCAGGAACGCCATGCTGTCCACCTGGGCGAAGCTGTCCGACTGGATGATCAGGTGGGACGGGACCCAGCTCGCGTTGTACCAGAGGGTGACCGTCCGCGACGTGGCCACGAGGTCGTCGACCACGACGAGGATCGTGGAGCCCGCGAGGAACGTGTGGTACACGCCCGTGAGGTTCAGGACGAGGTCATGGGGTGTGTTCCAGGCCGGCAGGTTCCCGAAGGTATGGCTGTCGGACCACATCGTGGTGCCGTTCGCCGCGATCTCGCTCACCGTGAGCGTGGGGTTCTGCGAGGGGCTCGTGCCGCTCACGCTCGTGTAGATGTGCATGGAGATCGTGCCGTTCACGGTCAGGTTGCCCGCGAGGGCGGGGAACAGATACCAGTCCTGCTTCGCCTCGAAGATGTTCGTGATCGTGTTGTTCTTCCCGAACTTCTGCAGGGTGTCAAAGATGTAGGGGGTCGACACGCCGCTGACGTCCTTGGCGAGCGTGTTGTTGTGCATGTAGAACGTCAGGTCGCGCGGCGTCGGCGCCTGGGGCGAAGCCGAGGCAGCCAGGTTCGTGCTCGCCGCGGCGCCCTTGCTGAGGGCGCTGGGCGCTACGAGGGCGCCCGACGTCAGCAGGGCGAACGCCACGACGATCAGCGCAAGGGCTGACAGCCCCCGTGCGTAGCCGTTCCTCCGAACTAGTCCCGAGTCCGAGTTCTTGGTGAGGGTCACGAGTTGGCCTCCCGTCGCTTCCTAGGGTCTCGACCCGGGTGTCGGCATTAGCGCGTTATTGGACGCTTATCAAAAACCGATACGAATGACCGCGGGAGGGTCTTTGCGAGGAAGCGAACCCGCGGGCTATTCGGTCGGGCGGTGGAAAAGGGGGATTGAAAAGGGTAAGGGGAGGGCCGTGTAGGCCCTCGTAGGCAATGTCTACACTTGCCAGGTGGCCGTCGCAATCGTGCTGGTGTCGCCCGCCCAGATGATCAGCAGGCCCATGGACGTCCCGGACACCGGCTTGTTGGCACCGTAGGTCACGATGAAGTGGTCACCGCCGACGATGTTGCCCGACCCACCGGGGTTCTGCCAGAGCACGTAGAACGTGCCCCCACCCGACACGGTGACGGTCGTGTTCGCCGGAGACTGCACAACGGCGCCTGCCGAGCCGAACAAGGTGCTCTGCTGGATGTTCACCTTGAAGTTCGTGTAGGCAACCGCCGGCTGAGCACCCGCGACGAGCACGTCCACCCCGTTGGTGATCTTGCTCACCGTGAAGGAGATCTGGGGCTTGCTCTGCGTGGTCGTTCCGCCGATCAGGCCGGATACCATCACGTACAGTACCGCGGCCAGCACCACCGTGATCGCGACCATCAAAATCGTCGCGA
>CAZJIP010000222.1:0-3076 GCA_964546105.1 uncultured Methanomassiliicoccales archaeon | reverse complement strand
GCACCTGGGCGTTCAGCTCGTCCCGCTTGATCCGATGGCCCGTGGCCTCCTCGACGAGCGCGCGGACCTGCGCGTTGAGCTCGTCCCGCTTCTCCACCCATTGGCGCGTCTTGTCGTTCAGCTCGTCCCGCCGGTGGCGATGGCGCTCCGCCTCCTGGTTCTCCTTCTCGCGTTTCACCTGGAGCTCATCCAGCAAGGACAACCCTCTCGCGCCGGGCTGACGGGGGTTTGCCAAAAATGGCCTTCGGATATAAAGCTTGCCGCACGAGCCAAGTCCGCCGCGACCCGACGCCTCCCGATAACGAGGTCGCAAAGTCCATGAGCGATGCTCCCGATGGTACGGCCATCCCATGCGGCTCCTCCCGGGTCTCCTGATTCTCGGGCTCCTGGTCCTCGCGAGCTTCGCGGCGGTCCCGAGACCGCGGACTGGGGCGTCGTTCGACGTGACGAGGAGCGCGCTCGAGGCCGGCCTCGCCCTGAGCGCGGACCGCGGCGTCGTGGGCCGCGGGGACGACCTGAACGTCACGGTCTGGCTCAACGTGACGGGCAATGGGCAGTTCCAGCGGACCTGGGTGAACCTGAGCTTCAACACGGCGACGGACCCGAACCAGAACTCCCTGGTCCAGGGGCCTACGGGCTGGACGCAGCCCTCCGGATGCGTCGTCCTCGTTGCCTCGGGTTGGTTTCTCGAATGGGAGTGCATCGGCCTGCGCGCCGGGAGCTACGCCTGGGGGGTCCCCGCATACGTGACGGCCAACGCGACCGTCGGCCGGTACCAGCGGATCCTGGCGAACACTGCGTCCCAGACGGGTTCCGGCATCGCCACGGCGAGCACGAACACGTCCGTCTGGATTGCGGGTGCGGTCGTGCGCATTGTGGACATCGACTCCTCGCCCGTGGACTCGGCCCGCGGCGGCGAGATTGTCCGGTTCTGGATCAACGCAACCAACGAGGCGACCGTGAACCAAGCGGAGGAGGCGAACGGGACGGGGACCGCGTTCAACGTGACCGTCACGATCCGGCTGGATCCCGGGCTGCGGCCCGGATCCCTCCTCGAGAACCTGACTACGCGGCTCCCCAGCTTGCCACCTGCCGCGGTCCTCAGCGTGAACCTCGAGACGATCGTCGCGGAGAACCTGAGCGCGGGGACCGTGGTCGGCTTGACTGTGGAGCTGTCCTACGAGGACTTCAACGGGCACGCGATCGGCCCCATCCAAGCGGACTCCTCCCCCATCTACGTCGTGCAGGCGAACGTCCTCTCGACGCCGAACCTCGTGGCAGGGGCCGCGATCGGACTCGGCGCAATCCTGGCCACCCTGGTGGTCCTGCTGTACGTCGGCCAGCGGAAAATCCTGATCGACGAGGCGTTCTTCATGACCAAGGGCGGCCTCCTGATCCGCCACGTGAGCCGCAAGCCCGAGCTGAGGAAGGACGACGACATCGTGGCCTCCATGTTCGTGGCGATCCAGGAGTTCGTGCGCGACTCGTTCCGCCGGGAGGCGTCCCTGGATTCCGTGGCCTTCGGCCGGCGGCGCGCCGCGGTGGTCCGCGGGGAACTCACGATCCTCGCCGCGATCATCTCCCACGGCGACGTGGACTACGTGATCCCGGAGCTCCTGGCCGCGGTGCGCGCGATCGAGGCAAAGTACTGGGACGTCCTCATGGCCTGGGACGGGAACATGACCCGGCTCGCGGGCGTCGACGAGGACCTCAACCGCTTGCTGAGCGGCGCGTTCCGCTCGCCGTGGAGGGTGCAGCTCGCATGAGGGATTCCAGCGAGGGGCGAGGGGCAGCGTTCGCACGAGAGCGCATGGAATCCTCACCTAGGATTCCGGGTCTTTGCCATCCCATCCAGGAGGGGACGGGACACCATGCGGGCACGCGGTGATCGGAACCTGGAGGAGGCGCCTCCCCTGCGGCGGCCCGAGACCTCCGTCCTCGTGAACGAGGCGCTCCGGAAGGACGCGAACGACGTGGACGCGCTCTTTGTCCTCGCAGCCCTCCGCGCGCAGGACGGCTACCCCGACGAGGGGCTCACGATCCTAGACCGCGTCCTCCGGATCGACCCGGACTACCCGGGCGCCTGGTTCTTTAAGGAGAAGCTGCACCGGATGCGGGGGGAGATTCGTCAGGCGGAGTCCGCGCGGCAGCGGGGGGAGGCGACCGAGGCATGACCGCCGCGCCCGAGCTGGTCAAGATGAAGGTCTGCATGGCCGGCGAGGCCCTCGTCGGCAAGACCTCCCTGATCCGGCGCTACGTGCTGGACGAGTACGACGACCGCTACACGGCGACCCTGGGGACGAAGATCACGAAGCGCAGCCTGGTCGTGGCCCATCCCAAGGACGGACGGCGGATCCAGGTGAACCTAATCCTCTGGGACATCATGGGCACGCCGACCCTGCGGGAACTCCTCAAGGAGGCGTACTACCACGGCGCCCACGGGATCCTGGGCGTCGCGGACCTGACGCGGGAGGAGACCCTCCGGGAGCTCGATGCGTGGTCCCGCTCCATCCGGACCGTCGCGGGCACCGTGCCCACGTACGTCGTCGTGAACAAATCGGACCTCGAGGGCAAGGCCCAGCTAGACCGGGAGACGATCGACGCGTTCTGCCGCGAACGTGGCTATCCGTGGTCTTATACCAGCGCGAAGACGGGGGCGGGCGTCGAGGACGCCTTCGCCGAGCTCGTGCGGCAGGTCCTCTCCGCGTAGGCGTCGGGGCTCAGGCCATCCTCCAGCGCTTGTGCGCCTCCGCGTTGGGCGTGAAGCAGAAGTGGACCGTGTTGAACTCCTTCCGCAGGGCCGCGACATCCTCGGCGACCTTCTCGGGCGCCTCCTGCTTCACGGCCACGCGCGCGAACAGGCTCGCGACCTCGCGCATCTGGGGCTCCTTCATCCCGAGGCGGGTGAGCTCCTGGGTGCCCAGGCGGACACCCGAGGGCCTCACGGGCGACGTGTCCCAGGGGAGGAGGTTCTTGTTCGAGATGATGTTCGCCTTTTCCAGGTCCAGGGCGACCTTCGCACCGCCTCCCTGGGCGGCGACGTCCAGGGCGAGGGCGTGGCTCTCCGTGAAGCCCG
>CAZJIP010000221.1:0-3175 GCA_964546105.1 uncultured Methanomassiliicoccales archaeon | reverse complement strand
GGCCTCGAGATCCACCAGCAGCTCGCGACCCACAAGCTGTTCTGCGACTGCGCCTCCCGCCTCGCGGAGGAGGACAGCGGAATCCGCTTCCAGCGGCGCCTTCGGCCTACGCAGAGCGAGCTCGGCGAGGTGGACGCCGCGGCGATCGAGGAAGCGCGACGTCATCTCACATTCGTCTACGAGGCCACGCCGAACTCCTGCCTCGTCGAGGCGGACGAGGAGCCGCCCCACCATCCCAACGAGGACGCGCTGGATATCGCGCTCGAAATCTCCCTCCTGCTGGGAGCGAAGCCCGTGCGGGAGGTCGACTTCATGCGCAAGATTGTGATCGACGGCTCGAACACCGCGGGCTTCCAGCGGTCCGCGCTCGTCGCACTGGATGGCGCGATTCAGGTGAACGGCAAGCGGATCGGCGTGCCGACAATCCTCCTGGAGGAGGATGCGGCGCGGAAGGTCGGCGAGAAGGCGGATGAGATCTTCTACCGCCTGGATCGGCTGGGCATACCCCTCACCGAGATATCGACCACGCCGGACATCGCGTCGCCCGGGGAAGCACGCGAGGTGGCCCTGGCCATCGGCTCCTTGCTCCGCGCGACGCGGAAGGTGATCCGCGGAATCGGCACGATTCGTGAGGACCTGAACGTCTCCATCCGCGGCGGTGCGCGCATCGAGATCAAAGGAGTCCAAGAACTGCGGCTCATCGAGACCTTCGTCCAGAAGGAGGTCGAGCGACAGCTCATGCTCATCGACGTGGCGAAGGAGCTGCAGAAACGCGAAGGCGGAGAGGCTCCACCGGGCGGCACCGACCTCTCATCCCTCTTCGCGGCCTCGCAATCCAAGGTGGTGCAATCGGCGATTAAGAAGGGCGGCAAGGTCTACGGGTGGCCGCTGCCGAAGTTTGCGGGGCTCCTGAAGGGAAAGCTCGGCCCAGAACTCGCGGCCCATGCGCGTGTGGCCGGCGTCGGTGGCATCTTCCACTCCGACGAGCTGCCCGCGTACGGCGTCACGCAGGCCGAGGTCGATTCGGTCCGCGGCGCTCTGAAGCTCGGGGACTCGGATGCTTTCGTGCTCGTAGCCGACGAGGAGGCCAAGTGCCTCAATGCCATCGAGGAGATGCTTCCCCGCGCGCGGTACGCCGTGAAGGGGGTGCCGGAGGAGACCCGAGATCCGAGGCCCGACGGCACGACCGTGTACAGCCGCCCGCTCCCCGGCAAGGCCCGCATGTATCCCGAGACGGACGTCCCGCCGCTCCGGGTGCACGAGGAGCGGCTGCGTCGAATCCGCGAGCGGCTTCCCGAGCGGCCGGAGGCGAGAGTCCCGCGTCTCGCCCGGGAGTACGGGATCCACGACCAGCAGGCCCGGCAGCTCGTCCAAGAAGGGAGCGATGATCTCTTCGAGCTCATCGCGAAGGAGTTCGGCGAGGCCACCCTGGTGGCCACGATCCTCCTGTACCACTACTCCGAGCTACGGCGCGAGGGGTTCGACGTGGACGGGATTCCCGAGGACCACCTCCGCGAACTCTTCTCCCTCCTCAAGGCGGGACGGTTCGCCAAGGAAGCGATCCCCGAGCTGCTGCGGGAGATGGCGAAGAAGGGCGTGCGCGCTTCCGGGGCCCTGGAAGCCGTCGGCGTGCGCGGTCTCTCACGGGAGGATGTCGAACGGATCGTCGACGAGGTCCTGGACGCCTCGGCCGAACTGATCCGCGCCCGGGGCGCGGCCGCTGAGAAGGGAATCATGGGCCGGGCCATGGAGAAGCTACGCGGCCGGGTGGATGGAAAGGTCGTCAGCGAGGTGGTCCACGCTCGCCTCGAGAAAAGGATACGGGAAGAAAAGAAAGGAAAGAACTGAGACGCCTCCACAACGTCAGAGGGCCGCACACGATTAGTGATGCTTGCCCTTCTTCGTCTTCTTCACGGCCTTCTTCGTCATGGCAGGGGTCTAGCTCCTCCTGGGGGGAGACCCCGTTTCACACCGCAACGTTAGACGATTCACCGCTTAAACGTGTGGCGAGAACGCCAAGGGAACCGCGCGCCGCGAATCGTTAAGCCCGCACCGTCCATCTCCATGGCGTCGGGGCGATCGCGTTGAAGGTCTTCCTCTCCGTGGACATGGAAGGGATCACGGGCGTCGTGAGCGAACTCGAGACGAATCCGGAACGCGGCGGCGAGGCCTACGAGGCGAACCGCCACCGCATGACGCGGGAGGCGAACGCGGCCATCGAGGGGTGCCTCGCCGCGGGCGCCCAGGAGATCGTGGTCGCGGACAGCCACTGGAACTTCGACAACCTGATTCCCGAGGAGCTACACGAGGCCGCGACCTTGCTGCGGGGTCGCCCGCGGTCCTTCTCCATGCTCCAGGACCTGGACGGATCCTTCGCGGCCGCGATGTTCGTCGGGTTCCACGCCATGGCCGGCACGCCAAGGGCCATCCGGGACCACACGTTCACAGACCGCATCGGCTCCGTGGAAGTCCATGGCCGCGAGGTCGGGGAGACCGGCATCAACGCGTTCCTCGCGGGATTCTACGAGGTCCCCGTGGTCCTCGTGACCGGGGACGCGGCCGTGTGCGCGGAAGCCAGGACCCTGCTGCCCTGGGTCCGCACGGCCCAGGTCAAGGAGGCTGTTAGCGCGGGCGCTGCGCGGCACCTACATCCCAAGAGGGCGGCGGACCTGATCCGCAGCGAGGCGGAGAAGGGCCTGCGCAACGTGGACCAGGCGTCCCTCCTCCAGGCGGAGACGCCCGTGGGCATGGCCGTGGACTTCCGCGGCACCCCGCACGCGGACCTCGCGTCCATGGTCCCCGGCGTGCAACGGGTCGGCGGCACGAGAATCGAGTTCACCGCGCCGGACTTCCGGGAGGCGTTCCGCACCTTCTACGCGGCCGTCGCGATGAGCGCGGATTAGTCGAACCGCTCCGGAGGCCTGGACAAATACCTATATAATGTCACGAAGGATTCGGCGCCGGTGAGAAGGGCTTGGCCATGGCCGCGAAGAAGGCCGCGGGCAAGGGGGATGACTGGTTCTCTTCCCTCGACGCGGAACTCGAGAAGAAGACGAAGGAGATCATCGAGGACGTCGGCGAGCAGAACGAGGTCCGCCTCGAGCTGAACCGCACGCTCATCGAGGACTTCTGGAAGGTCTGGAAGCGGTTCAACAAGATCAACGTCCACTTCACC
>CAZJIP010000220.1:0-3204 GCA_964546105.1 uncultured Methanomassiliicoccales archaeon | reverse complement strand
TGGACCGTGGCGCTGCACGCCCTTCCGCCCCGATAGGGCGTCGACTTTTCTTCTTCGCCCCCTCCATAGAAACACCACTCATTATCAACCCTGATAGGTTCACTCCCCAGCCGGTCCACTTCCAACAGGGTTCATAGTCAGGTTCGAGTAGGGCACACGGCCCCGGAAGGGGCTCATGGCATCAGACGAGGCTTCATGCGCTCGTTGGGAACCTTCTTGCTGTCCGCATCCATTGAGGACCTAGATGGACGATCCAGCGCCAATCCCCCCAATTGGCTGGGTGCAGGGGCTGCTCATCGTCCTTGTGATCGTTGGCGTGGTTGGCGGCATGTATCTCATCGGTTTCGCGGTGACGGCCGTCTTCGGCCTGCCTTTGGAAATGAATCTACATCCCGCGTTTCGGCTCGCGGGGGTGGCGTTGTTCATCGCAGGCGCCGCGTTCTTTGGATGGCTTCTGCGGTACCGCCGGATGCGGGACATCCTTGCCTCCACCTACGCGAGCATCGCGAAGGCCGGGCGACGAGTCCCCTTGGGAGAGGCCCATGGTCGGACGGAGCCCCTCGTGGTCGTCGGACCGTACCGGATCGTCCGTCACCCACTCTACTTCGCCGTCGGCCTCATGGTCGTGGCAATCGCGCTCCTCGTCGACCTCACCGCGGCGTTGCTCGGCGCCGTCTTTCTTTGGCTCTGGTTCGCCTTTGTCGTAGAGCCGTTCGAAGAACGCGAGTTGCTCGCGCTGTTCGGGCCCCCGTACCTGCAGTATATGCGGGTTACACCGAGGATGATTCCCGTCCCGCGGCGGACGCGTCGTTCCATGCCAGGGAATAAGTAAAGCGATCGCGGCGACGGAGTATGGAAGTCTAGTCGCTCCTACCCCTCCATGAAACCGCTACCGATTCTCAGCCCAGAAGGGCGCGAGTCCCAGCCGGTCCATCCCCACTTGGCTACGGACCTCATGTTTCTATCTCTATCAGCGGGCGCTGACGTGGTCCAAAAAGCCGCGGACGACCTCCACGAACTCGTCGCGCTTCTCCCACATGTGGGAGTGGGAAGCACCCTTGAACACGACCAGTTTCGAGCCGCCGATTCCTCGGTGCATGAGCTCCAAGCACTTCGGGGTAATCGTGTCGTACTGACCCGCGGTGATGAGACAGGGGAGGTCGATCTCGGGGAGCTGCTCCGTGATGTCCCACCCCTGCAGACGGTGACGGATCGTATCAAACGGTAGGCGTGTCGAGTGCTCCCTCATCCTTTCACCGTTGAGGTAGAGTTCGTACGGGAAGACGCGTAGTCGGTAGCCGTGCTTGCGCCACCAGACGTCGATGGCCGCGAGGTACTTGGGATTCGCGAGGTCGCCCCGGGCCTCGTACCGAGTGATCGTCTCCTGGACCGCCTCCGGCAAGGCGGCGAAAAGGCGCGCCTGCTCCGACTCGAACAGAGCGAAGTTCGCGAAACCGCTCGAGACGATGAGGCTCCTCCAGCTCTTCGGATACTTCAGGGCCGCATCGAGCACTACGGCCCCTCCGTAACTGTGGCCGAAGAGGTGGACTCTACCAAGTCGCAGGGCTTTCCGGATTCCCTCGACTTCGTCGACGGCGCGGCGTTGCGTGTAGTGCTTGGTGCCCCGCGGCCGTTCCGAGTTGCCACAACCGACCTGGTCGTAAAACACGACGCGGTACCCGAACTGGACCAAGTCCGCGAGGGGAAGGAGGTAGTCGTGCGAGCAGCCGATGCCCCCATGGACAACCAGCACGCTCCCCCTCTCGGGCCTGCCGAGCGAGCGATAGTAGAGCCGGAGGCCAAGGACGCCGACGTAGCCCTCCGAGGGCTCCAGGCACCGTCACCTCCACGCCCGAGCGGGACACGGTCGGCGGCCGCAACAGAGGTGCGGGAGCGCAGGGCGTTTCCGACCCGATCCGTGCGGGGCCATCGGGAGGGGATCGACATCGGCCACGGCGTGGTTCCGCACCGGCTCGCGGGACCGGATTGAGATGACCGTCATTGGGCTCGCCCTCACGGTGGAGCTCCTTTCGACGCCCACACCGCATAGCTGAACGCGTGCTGGAATCCGACTTTCTGGTAGACCGGGAATCCCATCTTCGTGGCTCGCGTGCCACCCGTCGTGCACCCCTCGTGGACCCCTTCCTGGGTCGCGTGAAGGCTGATTATGCTTCCGATGCCGCGACCGCGAAACTCCTGCAGCGTGGTCACATTGTCGATGTTTGCTACTCCGTGGCTCGCGTACCGGCTGACCGTGCCTGCGGGTCGACCTTCGAAGGAAGCGATGTAATACGTCAAGCCAGGAAAGGCGAGCACCCGAGGGAGGAGGTCCTCGGTCAGGAACTCGCCAAACGCCGAGATGGGTATCCCAAACCCCTCGGCGGCCGTAGCCCAGAACTTCCGGAAGGTCGCGAGATCCTCGACTCGGTCGAGCGTCAAGCCCTTGGGGAGGGGGGCCGACGGAGGCTCCAGGGGGTCCAGGATGAGCTGGGGTAGGGGCTCATCAGGGGTCAGGTGGAGGCGCTCGGCGACCCGCCGCGCCACGTCCACCGCCTCGGGAAGGGCTAAAATCTTCCAAGGATCCGTCCATCCTTCGAAGAACCGCCGGGCATGGTCCGCAATCAGGTCGGGATCGGCGGAGCGCCGGGCGACGAAAACGATGTTGAGATCTAGGAACCCCGTGCGGACGTACGCGGCATCCGCGTCCTCTTCGAACCTTCCCCGTGGAGCCATGGATGCCACAGCCCGAAACTGCCCGACGTGGTTTGCGTGCACGCGATCAAGGACGTCCCGTCCGAACGTCTCCTCCACTCCCTGGGGGACCCCCTCAGCGTGGTATCCGAGTGCGGCGTAAGATGGTTTTCGTACTACAGATATAGGGCGGACCTAAATGCCCTTCCCGACGCTTCCGGTCACTGCTGCCGTCGCTCGTCTGAACCGCTACCGCTCACCAACCCAGACAGGTTCGTTCCCCAGCCGGTCCATTCTCCTGCCAGACCCGTCCAAGTTCGGGACCGGGTGAACTCCGATCGCAGAGGGTGGGAAGAGGCAGTCCTCCCCAGTCAGCGACGGTGAACCCACGACCCGCCGGCGACGGATCGCGCGACACCTTTATCCGAGCCCTGAATTGTCGATGCAGGGCGAGACCGTCATGGAAATCCGGGAGCTCGCTTGGCGCGACTTCGAGGGGCTGTACGCGCTCCG
>CAZJIP010000219.1:0-3236 GCA_964546105.1 uncultured Methanomassiliicoccales archaeon | reverse complement strand
GGAACCCTCCAATCCGGACACGGTCGCGTGCGGACTTGAGGGTTTCCCTCTCTCGCAGACCCTCGCCGCGGCGAAAGCGGTCGGCGCGGGGTGGACCCGCTTCGGCGGTCCGCAACGCCGCGCCGGATATCGGCGGTCCGGAGGACCCTGCCCACCAGCAACGAGAACCGTGCGCATCCTCCTTATGCGCATCTCCCCGCTGCGTCGAGACACTCAGAGGGATCGCCATCGACATCAACCAAGTCGGCATCCTGCTCCTCGGCTCCGTCCTCGGATGGTTCCTCCTCTTCGCCGTCCGCAGGTACAGGGTGCAGTGGGGCGCCTTCGCGGCGTTCTTCGTGATCGGGTTCGGCGTGAGCCTGATCTCGTGGCTGTACGCGAAGGACCTGCTCGCGTACTACGGCATCGGCATCTTCCTCGGCTTCGTGGCCAACATGGTCGTCCGGGTCGCGGGGATCGCCGCAGGCGGCAAGCTCGGCGAGGGCCTCTTGGAAATCAGCGCGTTCCGCGACCATGAGAAGTGAGGCCATGGCCTACGAGGGCGTGCGCGCCGCGAAGGCCCTGCACGAGGCGGCACTCCTGGACCGCGCCCACGTGGTCGGCGTCGCGGTGGGCCGCAAGACGGTCCGCGGCCGGGAGACGGACGAGACGTGCATCCTCGTCTACGTGGACCGCAAGGAGGACGAACTCGAGCTGAGCCGCAGGGACCGCGTGCCCAAGGCCCTGGACGGCGTGCGCACGGACGTGGTCGAGACGGGGCGGTTCCGCGCGCTCAAACTCCTGGAACGCATGGCCGTGGACCACACGCGCCGGATGCGTCCCGCCCCGGGCGGCGTGAGCATCGCCCATGGGAAGGTCACCGCGGGGACCCTGGGGATCCTCGCGCACCGCGCCACGGGTGAGGCGGTCATCCTCTCGAACAACCACGTCCTCGCGAACAGCAACGACGCGGAACCAGGCGACCCCATCCTCCAGCCTGGACCCTACGACGGCGGGCGACCGGAGGACGCGATCGGATCGCTGGCCGACTTCGTACCCATCCAATTCAAGGAACGCGACCTGGGGACCCTCGGAAGGTTCTTCGAACGCACCCTGGCTCCTGTCCTCGCGCCGCTCGGCCTGGGTCTCCGACGGCTCCCTTCCGAGAAGACGAACCGGGTGGACGCCGCCATCGCGGCTCCCCGGAGTCCGGACCTTTTGGCCCCGGACATCCTGGAGATCGGACCCGTGGCGGGCACTTTGGACGCGGCCCTGGGGATGCGGGTCCGGAAGAGCGGGCGCACGACCGGGCTGACGGCGGGCCGGATCACAGGCCTGGACGCCGTGGTGGAAGTGGACTACGGAGGGAAGACCGCGGTCTTCCGCGGACAGATCGTGAGCGACACCCCCTCCCGGGGCGGCGACAGCGGCTCGCTGATTGTCGACGAGACGAACCGCGCCGTCGGCCTCCTCTTCGCCGGTGGGCAAACGACGACGATCCTGAATCCCATCGACGCGGTCCTAGGTGCGTTTGGTCTTCGCCTGTGACCGGTCCGGCGCGGCCATGACCCGGGACAGGAGGTCCTCCGTGCCTAGGAAGTCCTCCGCGTTCACGACGCCCGAGTCGAAGCGACCGCGGTTCTGCACCTCGAAGTCGCGCAACGCGGATCGCATGGCCCGGCGGAGGTCGTCCGTCTCCTCCCCGCGGACGAGGATCGTCAGGAGGGATTCCTCCCCCGGCTCGAGGAGGAGCGTGCGGTTGCCCTGGCGGATGGACCTCAGGGATCCGCCGCGGAGTGCGGGGAACGAGACCCGCATGAAGTTCTGGATCACGTCCAGGGTGGCGCCGAAGAGGTCCCGATCCACCATCCGCTCCCCTGGGACGACGCGGGACGCGAGCAGGAGACCGCCTCGGTTCGTCAGGAACGCGGCTCGGACCTCGGGTCCGCGGCCCGCTTCCGCGGACACTGCAGAAGTCTCGGATTCCACGGCAGGCGCCCGCGTCTCGCGGCGCACGCTCTCGAGGACACGGTCGAGGGCCGCGGGTTCCAGAGGCTTCGCGACGAAATCCCGTGCGCCTGACTTGATCGCCTCCACTGCGACATCGACGCTCGTGAATCCGGTCATGAGGACCAGGGCCGTGTCGGGGACCCTCTCCCGTGCCGCTCGGAGCAGGTCCATCCCGGAGAGTCCAGGCATGGCGTAGTCGATGAAGGCGACGTCGTACGTCGCGGGTTGTAGCCGGCCGAGGGCCTCCCGTCCGTCCGTGACCATGTCCACGGCATGGCCCTCGTCCCGCAGGAACTCCGCAAGGAGCTCCGCGAGCTGGGGATCGTCATCCACGACGAGGATCCGCATGGAAGGCCTCTTTCGCCCGAGAGACGCGCGGGGTTGGCCCGCCGCGGCGTGGGCGATGCTCTGCTCGGGCCTCCGAATACCCCCGAGCACTTGAAGCCCACCTATTACACCGCGGACCCGACGGGGTCCTTTGATTCACCGCCCTCCCCGGCAAAGGGTTATTACGGCCGCGCCGGATTCGGCCGGCGTTGGGGCAGGCATGAAGGAGATCTGGGTCGAGAAGTACCGGCCGAAGACCCTCGACGAGATCGTCGGGCAGGACGAGATCGTGGAGCGGCTCAAGGCCTACCGCGAGTCCAAGAACCTCCCCCATCTCCTGTTCGCGGGCCCCGCGGGCACGGGCAAGACGACGAGCGCCATGGCGCTCGCGCGCGACCTCTTCGGCGACGACTGGCGGCAGAACTACGCGGAGTTAAACGCGTCGGATGAGAGGGGCATCGAGACGGTCCGCACGAAGATCAAGGAGATCGCCCGCCTTGCGCCCTTCGGCGGCACGGATTTCAAACTCATCTTCCTGGACGAGGCGGACAACTTGACCGCGGACGCCCAGGCCGCCCTGCGGCGGACCATGGAGACGTACTCGCGGACGTCGCGCTTCATCCTGTCCGCGAACTACTCCTCGCGGATCATCGAGCCGATCCAGTCGCGGTGTGCGGTCTTCCGCTTCCGGCCGCTGAAGCCCGAGGCGATCCGCGCGTACCTCGGGCGGATCGCGAAGGCGGAGAAGCTCAAGGTCACGGAGGACGGGCTCGAGGCCCTCATCTATGTCTCCGAGGGCGACATGCGCCGCGCAGTGAACTCCCTCCAGGTCGCAGCGTCCTTGGGCTCGACGATCGACGCGGACGCGCTCTACAAGGTCGCGAGCACGATCCGACCCGAGGAGGTCAAGAAGATCATCG
>CAZJIP010000218.1:0-3252 GCA_964546105.1 uncultured Methanomassiliicoccales archaeon | reverse complement strand
CTCTACCTCGGCACGCAACAGGCCACCCTGTTCCACGACAACTTCTCGGAGAAGCCCAAGAAGGCCGCGCCCCCGAAGACGGAGAAGAAGCTCACCCTGGAGGACTTCTTCTGACCTCCTGGGAGGAGGCCGTCTGCCGCTTCTGCGGCTGGGAGGGGGCCGACCCCGCGCGGGACGCGCACGGTTCCCTGTTCTGCCCCCGGTGCGGCAAGCCCGCGGAGTACAAGCTCGTGGTCGAGGAGCTCAAGCGCCAGGGCCTCTGGAAGGAGTAGGCATGCCGCGGAAGCCCGCGCGGGTCCTGGCCGTGGGCGACGCGATTGTGGACATCGTGTCGCCGCCGATTCCGGGCCTCCCCCCGGGAGACGTCCAAGCCGAGGTCTCCGGGTTCTCGTTCCTCCCGGGCGGCAACGCTACGAACTTCGCCCTCCAGATGGCGTCTCTGGGGTTGCGCACCCACCTCGTGGCCGCGGTGGGGAAGGACTCCCGCGCGGACCTCCTCCGCCGCGCCTACAAGGACCATCGAGTGGAAGCGCATCTTCGAATCGATCCGAAGCGGGCGACGGGAACCACGGTTGCCATGACGTGGTCCGACGGCCGCCGCTCCCTGCTCACCGCGCTCGGGGCGAATGCGTCGTTGCGGGAAACCGACGTGGCGACCGGCCTCCTGGAATCCGCTACCCACGTGCACCGCGCGGGGTTCTGGTGGGCCACGGGCCTCCTGGGCGCGCCGACGGCTCGGATCCTGCGGAAGGCGCACCGAGCCGGCGCGACCACATCCCTCGACATCTCGACGGACCCGAAGGGCTGGCCCCGGGCCCGGGTCGAGGCGGTGCGGGCCTGCCTCCCCCACGTGGACACCTTCTTCGGCAACGAGGTCGAGGTCTGTGCCGTCGCGGGAATCCGCAATCCCTTGCGGGCCGCGGAGCGCATCCTGGAGCACGGCGTCAAGGAGGTCGTCCTCCACCGCGGCGCCGAGGGCGCCACCTGGTTCCGCGAAGGCCAGCAGGAGTCCGCCCCCGCGTTCCGCGTCCCCGTCGACAATCCCACGGGGTGCGGTGACGTCTTCAATGCCGGGTATCTGTTCGCCAAGCTTTCCGGCGGGACGCCCGACGAGGCGCTCGGCCTCGGGAACGCCTGCGCCGCCCTCCATCTCGAGGACCGCGGCGTCCCGTACCCGGACCTCCGCCGCCTGCGACGGTTCCTGCGCGGCGCCCGTGCGTGATTCACCGGGGTCTAGGTAGATTTCCACTTTCACCCCACTCCCCCTCGCGACCTCGTTCATAGGGAGGGACAGCGTCCCGTCTCCTCGTGGCCCTCGCCTCGAAAGCGTTCCAAGAGGAAGCCCTGGTTTCCCGGGAGGCGTGGGCCATGCTCGGGTGCTCCGATCTCGAACCCTACACCGCGTGGGACTTCCCAGAGCAGGGAGCCGGGACCACAGCCTACGGGGACGCCACCTTCAACGGCGTGACGCCCGCGCTGGCCGCCCTGAACTTGGTCCGGCGGTACACCCGGCCGGGCGACCTCATCGTGGACCCCATGGCAGGATCGGCCACGATTGCGGACGTGGCCCGCTCCCTGGGTCGTCGGGCCGTGTCGTTGGACATCGCGCCACGGCGGAGGGACATCGTTCGGGCCGATGCGCGCCGCTGGCCTCTCCCGGATGCCATTGCCACGTTGGCGGTAATCGACTCGCCCTACTCGGACAACCTGGTTTACAGCGACGATCCGCTCTGCCTCGGCAAGATTTCCTGCCGGGACGGTCGCTTCTACCGGGAGATGGCCCGCGTGGCCGACGAGGCGTTCCGCGTGCTCCGGCCCGGTGGCGTCCTGGCTTGGATCATCAGCGACGAGTACAAGGGTGGGACGTACACGCCCGTGGGCTTCCGCCTCCAGACGGTCCTCGCGTCGCGCTTCGAGTTCCTGGACACGGTCGTCCTCCTGCGGCACAACGACCGGTCCGCGTCGCCCATGTGGGAGCACCGTGCACGGCGGTACAACTTCCTCCTGCGGGGATTCAAGTTCCTCTTCCTCATGCGACGGCCCGCGGGGCCGCGAGGAGGGACGATCTATGGAAGACGCACTGGTTCGTACGAGCGATGAGTCGCGGGAGATTGTCGGCGAGTTCCGGAGGAAGATCCAGGCCCTGGGCCATGCCCACGGCGACAAGATCCGGGAGAAGGTGAGCGAACACTGGATTGGCTGGCGCAGTACAAGGCACGGCCGGACGTTCGCGGAGATGCGGCCGCTGCAGGAGCGCGTGCAGGTGTTCATCCTTCCGCCGAAACGTGGCCTGAGGGATCCGGAACGCCTTGCGAAGTCGAACCCGCCCACCCAGGGATGGGGTTACTTCCTGTCCCGCTTCGAGGTGCGGTCCGTGGACGAGGTCGAGCCCGCGTTTGCGCTCATCCGTCAGTCGTACGAGCGCGGGGCGAACGGTCGGCGTGGCAGCGGACGTCGACTCGCAGCTCGCCGCTAGCAAAGCGTTTAATAGACCCCCCTCCTTGGTCGGCCGCTTTCAGCGACCCTGGTCGGGAGATGTACCTTCGGGCGAATCCGCAAATCCAGGGGGTTTGACCCATGGCCGAGGAAGAGAAGGCTCCGGCGCCGGAGCTCAGCATCGCGGGCGAGGAGGAGCCGAAGAAGCCCGTCCGCCCGCGCAACTTGTACGGATATGTGAAACAGGCCTGGAAGAAGCCCAAGGGCGGTGTCGTCGAGGAGACGCACTTCGAACGCATGGTCCAGTGGCGTCGCGGGCCGGCGTTCGCCCGGCTCGAGCATCCCACACGGATCGACCGTGCGAGGGAGCTCGGATACCGCGCGAAGCAGGGCTATGTGGTCGTTCGCGCCCGCGTGCGCCGAGGCGGCCGCCGACGGCCGCGCCCCATGGGCGGGCGCCACCCGAAGCGCCGCGGGCTCGTGAAGATCACCATGGCCAAGTCCATCCAGCGGATCGCGGAAGAGCGGACCGCGCGCCATTACCCGAACCTGGAGGTCCTGAACTCCTACTGGGTCGGCGAGGACGGGATGCACAAGTACTTCGAGGTCATCCTCGTGGACCCGCAGCATCCCGCCATCCAGAACGACCCCAAAATCAACTGGATCTGCGATCCCGCAAACCGCGGCCGCGCGTTCCGCGGCCTGACGTCCGCGGGCAAGAAGGGCCGCGGCCTGATGTACAAGGGCAAGGGTGCGGAGCGCGTCCGCCCGGGTGTCCTCGCCCACGAACGGAAGGGCAAGTGACCGGCCTAGGAC
>CAZJIP010000217.1:0-3298 GCA_964546105.1 uncultured Methanomassiliicoccales archaeon | reverse complement strand
GGCGAGGTCGAGATGGCGGACTACCAGGAGAAGATGCGCCTCCAGTACGACGAGGTCGTGCAGAAGTTCAAGGAGGACGCCTCCCGGCAGCTCGGACGGGCCCTCTCGGACAAGGAGTTCCAGGAGTGGTGGCGCAAGCAGCCGACCTTCCTGACGTTCGAGGACTGGCTCCGCGAGGAAGAGGAGATGCGCAAGATGGGCTCCCGACCGTGCCCGGTTTGCGGCACCCTCAACTCGGTCACGGCCACCGTGTGCCACAAGTGCGGCTCCCTGATGAAGGAGCAGCGCCCGCCCTCGGGCGGGGCCGGAACCGGCGGCATGGCGCCGCCCGCACGCCCGCACCAGGCACCTCCGGGACAGGCGCCCCCGCCCTCCGGCGACCAGGGCCAGGGAGGCACGCAGGCCGCAGGTGGTCCGGACACCATGCCCCGCCGCGTGATCCGGAAGCCCGTGACCCCCGCCCCCGTGGTCCAGAAGAAGGTCATCAAGCGACCCATGGGCGAGGGCGAGCAGGAAGGCACGGACCAGCAGCAGTCCGGCGACGAGAACCAGGGAGACGAGCTCTGAGCTCGCCTTCCTCCTTTCCCTTTCCTTCTCCATTTTCCTCCGGCGAGCGGGAGCGCCGTCCGTCGGTTCGCCTGGGGCCGAACGATACCGGAACGGGCTTGGCATCCATCATCCATCACGGCTCAGTGTCCGGCCCCGGAACCTACGTCCGTCTCCTGCGTCGCCTCGTCGTGACCCTAGTCTTCCTGCTCCCATCTGCCGTCCGACTCCTCGTGCGGTGGTGAGGACGCAGGGTTGCCGCGGGACTTGAGGGCGGGCAAGTCCGTGTACCGTGATCCACGTCGGTGCCCCGGCCGCTCCCAGTGCTTCAGCCACCGGTCACCGGGTCCGCAGGCACCCCGGGTGGCGCACCGCGGGCTGGGCGGAGGCGCACCGAATCATCTCGGCGCTTGCCTCGACGGTCTCGTGCCCCGAGCCGTATCCGCAGCCAAGACGCCGAAAGCTCGCAGGGTCTTCTAGCCACATCGACCGCAAGGGCCCGACCTCTCCGCCCAGGCGATCTTGAGGGGAGGCCCCGTCACTGCCCCGTGGAGCAGGCATGTGCCAGCCTGAGGCGCTCTCCTGCAGCCGGAGGACGAGGCTTGCCGCGGCGGAGCGAGTCGGTGCGGCCCGTCGTCGAATCAGGTGGCCGCGACGGGTTGGGCGCCCTGAGCCGCGAGGGTCTCGCGCACGATCTTGATCATGCCCTCGGGGTCCTTGTAGTAGGAGGACACAATCTTGGCCACTTCGCGGTAGTTCTGCACCCCGGTCCGCTTCATGTACTCGAACAGGTCCAGCCGGCGCTTCACTTCCTGCTCCATGCGCCGCTGGTTCCAGTTCCGGGCCAGGGAGATCTTCTCGTAGACGTAGCTGTGGCCGGAGTAGTTGAACGTGTCGTCCGCGGGGTTCCACGTATACGCGGAGTTCGTGATCAGCTCGTTGGACTCGGGGTCCGTGCCCACGATCTCCACGATGGACTTCACGCGGCGGGTCATGTCCGTTCCCACCTTAACCTGGGCCTGCAGCAGGACGATGTCCAGCGCGGCGACGAGGGCCCGGGGCAGGTTGATCGGGTCGTTCTCGAGGCGGTGGACCATCGCCTGGACGTCGTCCGCGTGGAACGTCGTGTACGCGGACTTCCCCGTGGCCATGGCTTGGAACACGACGAACGCCTCAGACCCTCGGACCTCACCGACCATCATGTACTGCGGGCGCTGGCGCAGAGCCGCGGTGAGCAGGTCGAACATGTCGATTTCGCCGGCCGCCTTGCCCGTGGCCACGCTCTTGCCGCCAAACCCGGCGCGCGTGAGCAGCGGCACCCAGTTCTCGTGCGGCAGGTTCAGCTCCCGGGTGTCCTCGATGGAGACAATCTTCATCTGGGGCGGGATGAACAGGAGAATCGCGTTCAGCGTCGTCGTCTTCCCGGACGCCGTGCCGCCGCAGATGAGCATGCTCTGTCCGTTCTCAATGGCCAGCCATAGGTAGGAAGCCATCTCGGGCGACAGGGTCTTGAACCGGATCATGTCGAGCGGCGTGAACGGGTTCTCCCTGAACCGCCGGATCGTGAAGGACGAACCGCGCTTCGTCACATGCATGCCCAGGGTGGCCTGGAGACGCGAGCCATCCGGAATCGTCGCGTCGAGCATGGGTTGCGCGACGGAGATGTGTTTCCCGCACTTCTGGGCCAGCCACACAACGAAGGAGTCGAGCTCCTCCGAGGAGTCGAACTTCAGATTGGATGGGATGGAACCGTACTTGCGGTGGTAGATGTAGAACGGCACCCGGACGCCGTCACACGAGACATCCTCAACCTGGATGTCCGTCATGACGACGTCGATGGCCCCGTAGCGCATGAAATCCCGGAGGATGAAGTACATGATCCGCTCCTTGGACACGGGGTGGAGCTCGACGCCGAGCTCGCGGAGGAGGCCGTCCACGATGCGGCGGAGGTACGTTTCCTTCTCGGCCTTGTCCGCGTCCTCCATCAGCTCCAGATTCGCGACGATGATCTCTTTGAGGACGTCCAAGAGCTCCGACTCCTCCTCGAGGAGTTTCGGCTCGATGACCTCGTAGAAGTACTCGTTCGCGAGGGTGTCGTAGAGGATGCGCACGTAGGAGTAGTTCTTCAGGATGGGTTGGATCTCGATCTCGTTCATGTTGCGCTGGACGATCTTGGGAATCGTCGTGATCTTGCCCAGGGTGGCCTCCTCGACGCCGCTCACCCGGGGGGCTTTGACCTTGATGCCTTTGTCGCCGAGCAGGCGGCCGAAGTAGCGCCTCTTGATCGAGTCGAGGGCCGCGAAGAGGGTACGCTTGCGCTTCTCTTCGATCTGGGCGAGCATCTTCTCGGCTTCCGCCTTCTCCTGGTCCAGGCGCTTCACGCGCTCGGCCACCTGGGCCTTCTTCGTGTCGAGGTCCTCGAGTTCCTCCGCGTATTCCGTATCCGTGGACTGGGACACCGTCTCACCTCAGATCAACAGGAAGCCGAACAGGGCGATCAGGAGCATGATGAAGCTGTGGCGCAGACCCGTGGGGATCTTCCCGTTGTCCAGGACGCCGGCGAGGATGCCGTCGCCGAGCCCGTGCACGATGGTCGCCACGAAGAACGCGATCTTGATCTGGTACACGACATCCGGAAGGTTCGTCGCCAAGGGACTGCCGATGGCCGTGGCGCTCGCAAGGGCGGCGCTGGCCTGCACCATCTTGGGCAGGAACGTGACGTTCAGGATCCAGATGGTCACCAGGAACACGA
>CAZJIP010000216.1:0-3311 GCA_964546105.1 uncultured Methanomassiliicoccales archaeon | reverse complement strand
GCCGCGTTCCGCACGGCGATGAACGCGTCCGAGTTGGTCCCCTTGACCGCATAGAAGTTCACAAAGTTCGAGACGCCGCTGATCAGGACCGTGAGCAGGATCAAGAGGATCCCGGGTCCCACGGCCCGACCGACCATGTCCGTTGCCTTCGCCGTCATGATGTCACCTACGCGAATTGGATGGAGTACTCGTCCTGGACCGCGATCCCATAACCGATGTCCAGGGCTTCTAGGTTCGCCGCAAGCAGCTTGCCGGGCACGTGATCCGCCAAGGTGCGCCGCACCCGCTCCAGCGGCACGGGCACAACCTTGGTGCCCAAGAGCGCCCCGAGGAGGACGCTGTTCGCAACCACGGGATCGCCCACGGAGCGCGCGATGCGGTCCGCGTCGATGGCCAGGACGCGACCCGCCTTCTCCCGCAGCGTGCGATGGAGTTCCTCGAGGGGCGGGTAGGAGTCCTTCCCCAGGACCACGAGTAGCGGGCGGATCGGGGTCAGGGCCGTGATCACGATCGTCTTGCGCTGGGCGTAGGGGAGCATGCGCACGCTCTCGAGCGGCTCGAACCCGACGATCGCGTCGGCCTCGCCCTTCTTGACCATGGAGCTCTGTACGTTCCCCATGCGGACCGTGGAGACCACGGAGCCGTAGCGCTGGCTCATGCCGTGGACCTCGGACATCTGGACCTTGAGGCCATGGGTCATCGCCGCCTCGGAGAGGATCCGGGCCGTCAGGATCACGCCCTGCCCGCCAACGCCCCCGATCACGATGCTCGTCCCCTTCACGGGCTCGCCCCCTTGGAACGGACAATGGCCTTGGGCGGGCACACATCCGCGCAGACGCCGCAACCGTTGCACAGGGCCGCATCGATCATCACGCTCTCGTCCTCGAGGCGGACGAGCGCGGGGCAGGCAAACGCGTCGATGCAGAAACCGCACTTCGTGCACTTCTCGGGGATGACCTCGTAGAGGACGGGAGTCTCGCCCTTGGCCTTCAGGTCCCGCAGCTCGAGGAGGCGACACTCGTGGCGGGCGATGATCACGCTCACGCCTACGCGGTCCAGCGCGTGGCGGAACGCCCTGGTGAGCGCCTTGACGTCGTACGCGTCGTACGTCTCCACGCTGGAGACGCCGCACGCGCGGACCAGCCCCTCCATGTCCACCGCGGGATGGCCTTTCTCCGCGACTCCAGGATGCGGCTGGTGGCCCGTCATGGCCGTGGTGCCGTTGTCCATGATGCACACGGTCATCGTGAGGCCCTGGTGCACCGCGTGGATCAGGGCGGGGATGCCCGCGTGGTAGAACGTGGAGTCGCCGATGAACGCGAGGACCTTCTTGTCCGTGGTCGCGGCGAGGCCCGCCGCGGTGCCGATGGAGGAGCCCATGCACAGGAGGATGTCCCCCGTCGCCGTGGGCGGGTACTCGACGAGGCTGTAGCAGCCGATGTCCACGGGGAAGAGGACATCTTGGCGGCGGGACGCTTGCCGCGCGGCGTAGGCGACGCCGCGGTGGCCGCAGCCCGGGCAGAGGACGGGCGGGCGGACGGGGACCTTCGGGAGCTTCGTCTCGCGCAGGCGCTGGACCGTCTTGGAATCGAGCATGTCCAAGCGGACGAGGGCCTCCGCGACCAGATCCGGGTCGAGCTCACCCGTCCGCGGGAGGAGGCCTTGCGCCTTGCCGTACACGTCCACGCGGATGTCGAACTCGTTCGCGAGGGCGCGGACCTGGTCCTCCAAGTAGGGCTCGAGCTCCTCGAAGACCACGACCCGCTTGACGCCCCGGAGGAACTGGGTGAGCTTGGACTTGGGCAGCGGGTTCGTGAGGCCGAGCTTGAGGACCTTGCCCAGGAGGTCGTCCGCGAACTCCATGAGGTACAGGTACGCCGGTCCGGACGCGATGATCCCGATGTCGCCCGTCTTCCCGAGCTCCTCAACGCGGTTGAACGGCGTGGACTCGGAGATCCCCTCCGCGAGGCGCATCTTCTGCAGGACGCGCTTGTGGCCCTCGCGCGCGTTCGCGGGGAGCATGACGAACCGGTTCGGCTCGCGGTCGAAGTGGGCTGTGCCCTTGGGAGGGATGCGCTCGCCTAAGGTCACGGGGCCCCGGGCGTGGCTCACCCGCGTCGTGGTCCGCACGACCACAGGCAACTCGAGGAAGGCGGAGAGCTCGAAGGCGAACTTGGTGAATTCCAGGCATTCCTGGGCGGTGGCCGGCTCCAGGAGCGGCAGGTTCGCGAACCTCGCGAAGATCCGGTTGTCCTGCTCGTTCTGGCTCGAGTGGCATCCGGGATCGTCCGCCGTCACGACGACCATGGCGCCCCGCACACCCGTGTAGGCCAGGGTCATCAGGACGTCCGCGGCCACGTTGATGCCCACGTGCTTCATGAAGACGAGGGACTTCAGGCCGCCGATCGCGGCGGAGGCGCCGACCTCCATGGCCACCTTCTCGTTGACCGCGTACTGGAACTGGAGGCCCGCTTCCCTGGCCACGTCATCGAGGACGAGGCCGATCTCGGAGGACGGCGTGCCGGGATACGTGGCCGCGAGGTCCACGCCGGCCTCGATGGCCGCCCGGGCAATCGCCTCGTTGCCGAGGAGGAGCAGGGTTTCCCCCGCCTTGGCCGACACGAGCCGCTCGTTCTCCGCGTACACGGTGGTCCCCCGAGCCGCGCGTCGTCGCTCGCGGAGCCGCAGCGGAGTCGCCGCGCTCCCGCGGGGACGCGCTTGATCTGCCTTGGAGTCGCTCGACCTACCCGTCCCCGCGAGATTTGGCACATGGGTATTGACAGTGCTTACTGCAGGTAAATGGCACACCACGCACGGCAGAGTATCGAGGCGGGCAGGAGACGGCCTCGTGGCCCAACCCTGCGCGTTCCGGGCGGACGCGGCGCAGAGAACAGGTGCGGAGGCTTTAAGCCTGCAAACCGCCAGTCCGGCCCCAGGCGGGTCCAGGGACCCCACCGCGCGAGGGATGCGTACGTCGGCGTCACCAGCCATCCAGGTTCAGGGCCTTCGCAAGCGCTACGCAGGCTTCCGGAGCAGCGTAGACGCCCTACAGGGCGTCGATTTCGACGTACCGAAAGGCGAGGTCTTCGGCTTCCTGGGCCCGAACGGCGCCGGCAAGACGACCACCCTCCGGATCCTCGCGACCACGCTGACGCCGTCCGGCGGGACGGCCATCGTGAACGGCCACGACATCGCGCGGGATCCCATGGGGGTCCGCGGCGACGTGGGCTACATGCCCGAGAAGTCGGGCGCGTATCCGCTGATGACAGGCTACAAGAACCTGGTCTACTGGGGCCACCTTCAGGACATGG
>CAZJIP010000215.1:0-3318 GCA_964546105.1 uncultured Methanomassiliicoccales archaeon | reverse complement strand
GTCTTCATGATTCGATTTGGCCCCTCGGGAATCCCGTTGTCTTGCAAGGGCCGCACCCTGCGGGACGGGATCGAGGACATTCACAACCTCGGGCTGACCGCCATGGAGGTCCAGCTCGTCCGCGTGAATCTGAACGAGCGGTACGCGGGCGAAGAGGACCTCGGCCTCACGCCCAAGCAGGTTCCCGGGGAGCTCGTGGTCCAAATCGGCCGGCGGGAGGAACGGAAGGAGGTCCTCATCTCCAGCCTGAACGAGAAGATCCAGAAGGGGGACGTGCTGTACAGCCTCGCCTCGGGGGTCGCGCGGGACTACATCGAGCTCGAGGAGCTCGGGATTCTCGCGCGGGAGTTGGACATCGAGCTCTCCCTGCACACGCCGTATTACATGGACCTCGCGGACGCGGACGGCCTGGCCCAGCGGAGCATGCAGAGCGTCATGTGGGCCGGGATGCTCGCAGAGGCCATGGGTGCACCCATGGTGATCACGCACCTGGGGATGTTCGGCGGCGTGGACCACAAAGTTGCGCTCGATGCGATCCAGAAGAACCTGCGGACCCTGCGGGACTGGTACCGCAAGGCCAAGATCCGTTCGCGAATCGGGATCGAGGCGAGCGGACGCCAGGAGGTCGTCGGCAGCCTGGACGAGATCCTCCGGTTCGCCAAGAACGTGAAGGGCATCTACCCGGTGCTCAACTTCGCTCACGTGCACGCCCGCGGATACGGGCTGTTCAAGCGCCCCGAAGACTTCGACGATGTCCTGGGGAAGGTCGAGAAGGTCTCCAACGGACACCTGCACACGCACTTCTCCGGCGTGGAGCACGCGGACGGGAACGAGCTGCGGTACACTCCGATCAAAAAGGGCGACCTGCGGTTCGAGCCCTTGGCCGAGTGCCTCCTCGACGAGGACTACGACCTGACCATCGTGTCCTCGTCGCCGCTCCTCGAGCACGACGCCATGTACATGAAGGTTATCCTGGAGCGTGTCCTCGCGAAGCGCCTGATCCGGCCCACGAAGCCGGAGAAGGAGGAGAAGCCGGAGCGGCCTGAGCGATCCGAGCGGGAGGCGCGGAACCGGTGAACGCGGTCACGCCGGCGAAGGGCGCGGCGGCGGACGCCTACGCGTTCCTGCTCGGGCACCTGGGGCGGGTCCTCGCGGTGGACCGCTCGCGGGAGATCGCGGAGACCGTGGACATCGTGTCCTCGGCCAAGCATGTCTTCGTGTACGGGGTCGGGCGCAGCGGGCTCGCGGCGCGGGCCTTTGCCATGCGTCTCGTGCAGCTGGGCATCGACTGCTACTTCATCGGCGAGACGATCACGCCCGTCGTGCACGATGGGGATGCGGTCCTCATCGTGTCCAACACAGGCGCGACCATGAGCGCGAACCAAGTCGCGAACATCGCGCGGCGCGTGGGCGCCCGGGTGGTCTCCGTCACGGCCGTGCGCGGATCCAAGCTGGCCCACGCGAGCAACGTGGTGCTCCTCCTCCAGGCGAACGGAGGTCCCGAGCAGCCGCGGCTGGCGCCGCTGGGCACCCTGTTCGAGGACGCCTGCCTCATCCTGCTGGACGGGATCGTGGCCCAGGTTATGGAACGTCTCCAGCAGAACGAGGCGGACATGCGGGCACGCCACGCGATCATGGTATGACGGCCGCAACGCGACGCTCAATCCTTATCCGGTGGGATGGGATGACGAGGTCTGGATGGATCCAGGTCTCCGCGGCTTCCTGAAGATGTATCTCTTCGTGGTGGTCTTTTTCGCCGCCCTCGGTCTCGTCCTAGGTCCGCTCCTCCACCAGCCGCTCCGGGACATCCTGGCCCAGGTGTTCTTCTGGGTCGGAATCGGGTACATGGCCGCGTCGGCCTTCGCGTGGACGGGGTTCGCGAATCTCTACCGGTACTCGCCGACCCTATTCGTGGGGCTGCCTAGCTACCGCCGTCAGATCATCAAGGGGGAGATCTGGAAGGAGGGCCGGGACAACGGGGCGCTCCTCGTCGGCCTGTGCTTCGGCCTTGCGCTGCTCGGTCTCGCTGCCGCGCTCATCGACCCGATCTTCATCCTCGTGGACGTCCTGGGCGTGGCCTTCGCGCTCCTCGCGCGGCACGCGATCCAGGTCCGCGTGAGCGCGAAGAGCTGAGCCGTTCCGCAAGCCCGCACAAGATGGAATGGGTTTATCTACGGGCCCTGGATACTCCGCGCAAATGCCCGACGAATTCGTCGTCACCCCCTGGGAAGTCAAGGGGGCCATCGACTACGACCGCCTAATCACCCAGTTCGGGACGGAGCGCATCACGCCGGAGATCCTCGAGCGGATTCGGCGCCGTGCGGGCGACCTGCACTTCATGCTGCGGCGCGGAATCTTCTACAGCCACCGTGACCTCACATGGATTCTGGACGAGATGGAGAAGGGCCATCCGTTCGCGCTGTACACGGGCCGCGGGCCCTCGAGCGGCATCCACATCGGGCACATGCTTCCTTGGTTCTTCACCCGCTGGCTCCAGGAGAAGTTCCGGGCGACGCTCTACTTCCAGATCACGGACGACGAGAAGTTCCTGTTTAAGGACTTCGACGACCTCGAGCAGGCCACGAAGGTGGGCTACGAGAACATCCTCGACATCATCGCCATGGGCTTCGACCCCAAGCTCACGCGGATTCTCGTCGACACGGAGTACATCCACCACCTCTATCCGATCGCCGTGGAGGCCGCGAAGCGCATCACGTTCTCCACGACCCAGGCGGTCTTCGGATTCACGAACTCGAACAACATCGGAGAGATCTTCTACACGAGCATCCAGGCCGCCCCCGCGTTCCTCCCGAGCGTCATGGCGAAGAAGGAGGTTCCCGTCCTGATCCCGTGCGGGATCGACCAGGACCCCCATTTCCGCGTCGCGCGGGACGTGGCACCGAGGATGGGGTTCCCCAAGCCCGCGCTGATTCACAACAAGCTCCTCATGAGCCTCCAGGGGCCCGACGCCAAGATGTCCGCGTCCATCCCGGAGTCGAGCATCTTCACCACGGACACGGAGAAGGCAGCGCACAAGAAGCTGACCAACGCGTTCACAGGAGGCCGCGCGACCGTGGCAGAGCAGCGGCGCCTCGGCGCGAATCCGACGATCTGCCCCATCTTCAACTTCTACCAGTTCATCTTCGATCCGGACGACGCGCATCTCGCGGAGGTCGAGCGCACCTGCCGCTCGGGCGAGCGCCTCTGCGGCGAATGCAAGCAGGAGCTCTGGGGCTTCGTCCAGCCGTTCCTGAAGAAGCACCACGAGGCGCGGGAGAAGGCGAAGGACCGCATCGAGGAGTTCGTCGTCCGGGACTG
>CAZJIP010000214.1:0-3423 GCA_964546105.1 uncultured Methanomassiliicoccales archaeon | reverse complement strand
CGCGCGCGGGGAGGGGGATTTGAACCCCCGGGCGCAGAGCGCACTGGATTAGCAATCCAGCGCCCTACCAGGCTAGGCGATCCCCGCAGGCGCGCGCCCATCGGGATGCCGCTATAAACGTTTTCGGCCGAGGTCCTCCTGTGCACCATGAGGACGTCCTCTTCGGGCTAAAATACCAAAAGCACATCCATGAGCGTGGAGTCGATATCCACTTCCCTGCGGAACTCATGGGGGGCGAAGCTGTGATTCTGGTCTCGAATCGGCTCCCGGTCACCGTGACCCGTCGGCGCGGGCGGCTCGAGGCCCAGCCCTCCGCGGGCGGCCTCGCGGTGGGTCTGGACGCCTTCTACCGGGAACACGACGCGCGCTGGGTCGGGTGGCCCGGGGAGATGCCGGGGTCCGCCCGGCGCTCGGTGGACCGCAAGCTCCGCACGGAGTTCCATTGCCACCCCGTGTTCCTGTCGCGGGACCTGGTCCGCCGGTACTACTCGGGGTTCTCGAACCGCACCCTGTGGCCCCTCTTCCACTCCATCCCGTCGTACGCCCGGTACGACAGCGAGGACTGGGACGGCTACCGCCGGGCGAACCGCACGTTTGCGGACCGCGTCGCGGCCCTCGCGAAGCCCGATGAGGTGGTCTGGGTCCACGACTACCACCTCATGCTCGTGCCCAAGTACCTGCGGGAGAAGCGGCCCGACGCGAAGATCGGGTTCTTCCTCCACATCCCCTTCCCTCCCTATGGCGACCTCCGCCAGCTGCCGTGGTGCCGCGAAATCGTCGAGGCCCTCCTTGGGGCGGACCTCATCGGTTTCCACACGTTCGACGACGCGCAAGCCTTCCTGAACTGCGTGCGGCGGCTCGTGGGCCTGGACAACGAGCTCGGGCAGCTCGTCGTGGGCCACCGCGTCGTCCAGGTGGACGTCTTCCCCATGGGCGTGGACTTCCGCCGCATCGCGACGGCCGTCCAGGGTCCGGGCATGCCGGACCGCGTCGCCCGTCTCCGGGAAGGCCTCGGCACCTCGAGGCTCATGTTCTCCCTGTCCCGCCTCGATTACACGAAGGGCATCCCCCAGGCCCTCCGCGGGATCGCTGCCCTCCTGGAGGCGAAGCCCGGGTGGCGCGGCCGGTTCGTCTACCAGCTCGTCGTGGTCCCTTCGCGGGAGATCGTGGACCGGTACGCGGAGGAGAAGCGGGAGATCGACCGCCTGTGCGGCGAGATCAACAGCCGCTACGGCACGTTCGAGTGGACGCCAATCCGCTACATGTACCGCTACCTGGACTTCGAGGAACTCGTGGCCCTCTACCGGGCCGCGGACGTCGCGCTGATCACGCCCCTGCGGGACGGGATGAACCTCGTGGCCAAGGAGTACCTCGCGGCCAAGGACGACTTCCACGGCGCCCTGGTCCTGAGCGAGATGGCCGGGGCCGCGCGGGAGCTCCATGAGGCCCTCATCGTGAACCCGAACAGCGCGACGGACGTGGCGGACGCCCTCCGCCGGGCCCTCGAGATGCCCGAGGCGGAGCAGGTCCGCCGGAACCGGCTCATGCGGTCTCGCTTGGAGCAGTACGACGTGTTGCGGTGGGCGGGCCACTTCCTGGAGCGGCTCGAGGAGGCCGTGGCCCTGTCCCGCTCCCTCGCCGTGCGTATCCTGACCCGGACGGACCGCGAGGCCCTGGTCGCCGCCTACGTGAAGGGCCGCCGGCGGCTTCTCCTCCTGGACTACGACGGCACGCTGGTCCCGTTCACGGTGGACCCGGCCCAGGCGGTGCCCTCGGCCCGCGCCGTCGATCTCCTCCGCGCCCTGTGCAAGGCGCCCGGGAACCGGGTCGTGCTGATCAGCGGCCGGAAGAAGGACGACCTCGCGGTCTGGTTCGACGGGCTCTGGATGACCCTCGTCGCGGAGAACGGCGCCTGGATGCGGCAACCGGGCAAGGACCAGTGGGAGGCGACCACGCCCATCGACGTGCGCTGGAAGGACCGCCTCCGGCCCATCCTCCAGCGATTCGTGAACCGGATCCCGGGCTCGATGATCGAGGAAAAGGAGACCTCCCTGGTCTGGCATTATCGGCGGGTGGATCTCAACACGGGCACGTTGGCAGCGCGGGAGCTCATCGACACGCTGACGAACCTGACCGCAAACCTGGAGCTCGTGGTGTTCATCGGGAACCGGGCCGTCGAGGTCCGGAGCAGCAAGGTGAGCAAGGGGACCTTCTTCCAGACCCACCTTGCGCAGGAGCCCTGGGACTTCATCCTCGCCTTGGGGGACGACTGGACGGACGAGAGCCTGTTCAGCGTGCTGCCACCGGACAGCCACTCGGTGCGGATCGGGCTGAGCGCGTCCACGGCCCGCTTCAACGTGGAAACCGCGGAGGACGCGCTCCAAATCCTAGAACGCCTCCGCGCCGGGAGCTGACCGCTGTGCCCGCGGGCGACACGGTCCGTACGTACCACAGGTTCAAGAGCCGGGCGCGGCCAATTAGGTCACCGAAATCTCACGCGGCTCGACGAGGGGATGCCGGTAGCCGGGGAGTCCACGGAGGCACCGAAGCCGGGGATCACGCGACGCGACTGGGTCCGCATGGGCCTGACCGGCGCCGCCTTCGCCGCCGGCGCGGCCGCCACGGGAGGCAGTGCACTCATCCTCCGGGAGTTCCTGCCGCCTCCCAAGCTCTCCTACGCCTCACTCTCCGACACGTTGACGTACACGGCATTTCCGACCACGCAGTGGTGGAACGACAAGGCCAACAACCCGGTCCAGGTCACGGACTTCAACGTCTGGACAGGGGCCACCGCGGTCTGGCGTGGGCTCTTCGACGAATCGGGCGCGCTCGTCCCAGGCACCGGATATCCCGTGCTGGTGATCCGGGTGCCGCGGGTGGACACGTACTATTCCTTACCCAGTCCCCTCCCGTGGTCCTTGACCCGCGGCCTCGCGCTCTACTACGACGATCCCGAGCGCGACATCCGGATCGTCGCGGGATTCGACCGCTGCACGCACCTCTGCTGCTACCCCGGGTGGCATGTGGTCACGAATCCGCCTCCGGAGAGGGACTACTCGGTGCCGCCGCCCACCTACGAGGTCTACAGTCAGGATCCGGTCTACTGCATCTGCCACGGCACGCAGTACGACCCGCTCCTGCTTACCGCAAACACGAATCCCCACAACGGTGTCCTCTTCCCGGGCATGGAGCTCGTGCACGGTCCGGGCAGCTTCGCGATGCCCCTCATCCCGCTCCGCGCCGTGAACGACGTTCTCGAGGGTGACATGGTCGATTCGCGGTGGTACGTCTACTGCTGACGCGGCCCTCTGCGCGCATCCGGAGGGTGTGGTCGAAAGACTCATATAGCACTCGCTTCTATCTGTTGAAGGCTCGATAAGGCGACGTGACGTCGGCAACGACAGACAGTCGCCCGAGCTCGTG
>CAZJIP010000213.1:0-3435 GCA_964546105.1 uncultured Methanomassiliicoccales archaeon | reverse complement strand
GGTAGAAGCGCGAGGGTGGCGCCCCCCTTGGCCTTGAACGCGTAGAGCGCCTCGGCGGCGCGGGGGCCGGGCTGCGCGGCGAACGGGTCCAGGGGCGCAAAGTGCGGGGTCTGGAGCTCCCGGAAGCCGAAGGCCTCCGCCACGCGGACGAACGCGGCCTGGACGTACCGGCGTTTGGCCATGTCCTCGGGGGCCCAGTCGTTCGTCCCGCGGGGTCGCTCGAACATCGTGACGCGGGCCGAAGAAGGGCTTCCGCCATAAACGTTTCTGAGGAGAGGACAACCGGCTTGAGGCTCCCTGAGGATATGGGCGCGGTGTCCGACGAAGCCTCGATGGCCTACTATCGCGGGCTCGTGCAGTCGCGGTTCCCCGGCGTCCGGGTGGAGCGTTGCGAGCCGATTCCTGGTGGGTGGGACCACTACATGCTGCTCGTGAACGGCGAGTGGCTCTTCCGCGTCCCGCGCCGCGCGGAGAACGAGAAGACCCTGCGGAAGGAAGCGACCTTGCTTCCCGAGCTCGCGCCGACGCTCCCTGTCGCGGTGCCGCGATTCGACTACGTCTGGCGGGGCGACGATCCGCCCCGTATCGTCGTGGGCTACCGCCGAATTCCCGGCCGGCCGATCACGCGCGAGGCGATCGCGGGATCGAACCGGGCACCTCTCGCCGCGCAGCTCGCAGACTTCCTGACCGCGCTGCACCGGTTTCCGGTTGACCGGTCGCGCGACCTCGGCGTGCCTGGAGGGGACGCGATCGCGTGGCGTCGCGAGTACGAGGATTTCTTCCGGTGGATTCAGCGAGAGGCGTTCCCTCGCCTCAGTGGCCGGGAGCGCCGGTGGGCCACGGATCTCTGCGAAGACTTCCTGGCGGATCCGGGCCATTTCCGGTTCGCGCCCGTCCTGCTCCATCGCGATCTCGGGATGGAGCACGTGCTGTGCGACGGTTCCCCGGGACGGATTACAGGGATTCTCGACTGGGGCGACGCTTCCATCGGGGACCCCGCGTTCGACTTCACGGGGATACTAGCGGATCTGGGACAGACCATGGCTCAGGCGGTCCTCGAGGGCTACCGCGGTCTAAAGGACGCTGGGATGCTGGACCGCGCCCGGTTCTATGCAAATACCGTCCCGTTCTACGGTATCATCTTCGGCCGCGAGCTAGGGAACCCGGAGTGGTATCAAGAGGGCTTCCGGCGGCTAAACGCCCTCGTGGAATAGATGGAGGGCCGCATCATCTTCTGCTCCACTGCGGCTCAGGGGCTCGCGAGTTGCCGCCGCCAGCGTGCGCGGCACCTCTCGATCTCCGCGGTCGCACCTGCGGCGCACGGCTCGAGCTCGCGCAGAGCACGCACACGGACTTCGGGTCGCTTCGCAGGCCCCATGAGCCCGCGGCAAGGTGAGGTTGTCGCAGTACTGCGATAGCTGGGCCGCGGGGATCCGACCAAACCCTTTCGATTCTCTCGCATTCGTTCTCAGGTGGGCTCGATCACGCGTACATGCGGGTGCGCCACCCCGCCCCGAAGACCTCGCGGATCGCGTCCTCTCCGAGGGCGTGGAACACATGCTCCACCGGGTGGCCGTCCTTCGGCGGGAGGAGGACCAGGGTTGCACGGTAAAGCTGGACCACCTCGCGGAGCCGCGCCTCGCTGATGGCCAGCGCGTCGGGCGTCTCGCGCCTCCGGGCTAGGACGATCGTGGCGTGCTTTCCCAGGACGCGGTCGGCCACGGACAGCCAGTACCCCAGCTCGTGCACCGTCCTCTCGCGGGAGAGGTCGCAGACGGCCATCACGGCCCTCGCGCCGTGGAAGTACGCGCGCATCCGCCTCTTGTCCGTGAACCGGTGGCCTGCGATGTCCCACACGGTGAACACCACATGGAAGTCCGCAGCATCTTCGGGCAGACTCACGGTCTCGTGGTGTGTCATGACCTTGGCTCCGACGCTCTCCCGGCAGGCGTCCGAGATCGCGTCGTAGACGAGGGGCCGGACGAGGTCCGTCTTCTCCGCGGACGCGTCCCCCAGGAGGAGGAGTTTCCGTTTCACGTTGCCGTCGTAGCTGCACTGCCAGGGACCGCCGTCCGCATGAGTGCACGTGAGGCGGACGAGGACCCCGGACCCTTCCTCGCCCGGAGAGGTCAGAGTGATCCGATTCGGTGCCCTGCCTCCGCCGCGCCGCCGGCACTGGGGGCAGCCCTCGAGGGACCGCAGGATTCGGTCTAGGAGGGGCTGGCCCTCCTCGCGCCGCTCGAACGTGAGGGCCACGGGCTGGAGGTAGACGTGGGAGAACTGCGTCAGCTCGAATGCGTGACGGTCGCAGAGCAAGGCCGCGCCCAGGGGCCCCTCCATCTTCACCGACCCCTGCACCCACGTGGCGGAGCATGAACTTGGATTCTGTCATTATCACGGATGATGATTTTGTCCTCTCGGGGTGGAAAACCTGAAGTGGGTCCGGCTCCTCGCCGCGACCGATGGACGCTCGCGGCCGTGACTACGTCTTTGTGATCCTGGCCAGCGTCTTCTGGGGGACCGCGTTCCCGGCCACGAAGTTCGTCGTCGATGCGGTCGACCCGTTGTTCATCACGGCGGCGCGGCTCGGCATCGGCACGCTCCTGGGGTTCGTGATCCTGGCCGCGCTACATCGGCTCGACTGGAGCTTCCTGCGGGATCCGCTCGTCTGGCTCCTGGGTCTCCTGAACGCCCTCGCCTTCAACCTGCAGAACGTGGGCCTCGTGTACACCACCGCCTCGAAGACCGCCCTCCTGGTCAACGTGAACATCGTCTTCATCGCGATCCTCATGGCCGTCTTGTATAAGGAGCGCGTGACAAGCCCGCGAACCCTTGGAATCCTCCTCGGGGTTGGCGGGGTCGTAGTCCTCGCCACGAAGCTGAACCCGGCGTCCCTCCTCGGCGGCGAATTCCTGGGCGATGCCCTCGTGTTCGGCTCTGGAGTCGTGTGGGCGTTCTACGTGGTCGGCGTGAAGGCGGAGGTGGATCGAGGCGGCGACTACATCGCCCTCACGGCGACCGTCTTGGCCACAACGACCGTGTTTGCGATGGTACCGCTCCTCCTCGTCCCAGTTGGGCTTCCTTCCTCGGTGCTTTCCTGGAGCGTGGTGGCCTACCTCGGACTCATTCCGACCTTCCTGCCCATGCTTCTGTACACACTGAGCCTCCGCACGATCTCGCCGACCGTCTCGAGCCTGCTGATCCTCCTAGAGATCGTTGTCGCAGCCCTCCTCGCGGTCTTCCTGTTCGGGGAGGTGCTCGACGTATTCACGCTCGCGGGCGGCGCCCTCATTCTCCTCGGGACGTACGTGACCACGATCGGGGAGCAGCCGATCCCGGAGCCCGGCGCGGCGGGCCTGGCGGCCGTGCCGCGGGACGGGGTCACTCGACGGTGACGCTCTTCGCCAGGTTGCGGGGCTTGTCGATGGGGCAGCC
>CAZJIP010000212.1:0-3476 GCA_964546105.1 uncultured Methanomassiliicoccales archaeon | reverse complement strand
TGGGTGAACGTGACGAGCCTGCAGATCCTCACGGACAACTACAAGGTATACGACCCGCGCGTCACGGCACCATACAACTTCGTCGCGAATGGGGTAGTCGTGGGGGACAAACCGATTCCGACGTAGCCGCGCCATTGAGGGGGCTTCGGCCCCCTCCTTCAACTTTTCCTTACCCGGGTTACTCGGGAAGCGGCAGGCCGTAGTTCGTGGTCCTCAATGAGACGACCCTGGCGACCTCCGCGGTCGGCGTCCTGATCTTGGGCGCCATCCTGGCGGTCCTGCCTGCGGTAGTGCTGAACGACACCCGGCAACTCTTGAGAGCCCGAAATGAGATGGGTTTAAAACCCGTTTACGGGACGCTGCCCCACAGGGGCGTTTCCCTTCCGGCTAAGCTCCGCAGATAGGCTTATGCCCCTCGGGAGGCGTGGGGTTGAACCTACCCGGTGGATGGCCCGCTATGGTGGCTTCGAGGCGCGTCTTCCTCGCTTGTGCGGTGATCGTCGCGCTCGTCGCGCCTGCGGTCGCATCCGCGTTCCCCGCGCCTTCCGCATTGGTCGAAGGGCGTGCCGCCACCCAGCGGCTCGATCCGTCGGTCGTTCGCGCGTCGAAGATGGAGCCCACCGCCGTGCCGAGCTCCGCCGCGAGTCCGACGCCCTTGACCCCGTTGCCCTCCACCACTTCCTCGCCCGCATCGACGGCTCCGGTCCCCACGGTGTCCGCCGCGTCGCCGGAGACCCTGGCGGGGTGGGAGGGCCTTCGGGCCCTCGCGGGAGGTCCCGTTCCCCCGGACCCAATCGTGTCCGCAGGTCCGAGCCAGGTCGTGGAGATGGTCAACCTCCAGATGGCCGTCTACTCGAAGCAGGGCGCGCTCCTCAACCTCACGGACCTGTCGACCCTCTTCAAGGCGGGCGGCGACTTCATCTCGGACCCCAAGGTCCAGTACGACGCCGCGAGCGGGCGGTGGTTCGCAACGGTCACCGACGTGACCACCACGAAGGTCCCGCTCGCCGTGTCGACGTCTGCGGACGCCACGGGCGCCTGGCGTCTCTATTCGGTCCCGAGCGCCGCGACGGGCAACTGCTTGGACCAGCCCATCCTGGGGGTCGGCACATCGACCGTGATCGTCTCGGTCAACGTGTTCACCCAGACGAGCCCGTCGACCTGCGTGACTCCCTACCAGGGTGCGGAGTATTGGGTCATCAACAAGTCGGACCTCGTGAACGGGGCCGCGTCCCCCCGGATCTACGACTCGGGGATCAACCCCCTGGAAGGATCCATTCACCCTGTACAGGTCGAGGGCACGAGTGCCGCGAACTACATGGTCTCGACGTACTGGCCCGGTAGTGCGATTACGTCCAACACGCTCCATCTCTTCGCTGTGTCGGGCACGCCGCCGAGCACGGTACAGGTCACCGTCACCAGCCTGTCCATGCCAACCGCGGCCATCCCGCCCTCGGCGCCGCAGCTCGGCACGCGGAATCTGCTGGACACCTCGGACATCCGGATCAGCGACGCGGTGTGGTCCTCGGGCAAGCTCTGGCTCGGCTTCGATGCGGCCTGCCTCACGGACAACTCCCGCGCGTGCATCCGCTTGGTCCAGATCGACACGAGTTCGGGGACCGTCCTGCAGGACTTCGACATCAACGTGGCCGGGAAGGACGTGTTCTATCCCGCTCTGCGGGTCGACGGCTCCGGCGGCCTTGCCGTGGTCTTCGGCTACTCCTCATCCACGGATTACCCCGGGATCATGACCACGGGCCGCCTATTCGGCGACTCCGCGAACACGTACCAGACGCCGCAGGTCGTGGTGGCCGGCACCGGTGCGGAGACCTCGTACTGTTCCAAAACCGTGTGCCGGTACGGAGACTACTTCGGCGCGAGCCTCGATCCCGCGAACGAGAGCGTCGTATGGCTTGTGGGCGAGCGGGGGACGGGCAGTGGCTGGTCGACCCACGTCTTCTCCGCCTCGGTCAAGGCCCAGCTCACCCTTTCCTACGAGCTGGTCGGCGGCGGGAGCGGATACGGTAGTCCCACGGTCTCCTTCGTCCACGGGGGCGTGGCCGCCCAGGCCACCTTCGGGACATCGCCCACGACCGTCCTCGCGGATCCCGCGAGCGCATGGTCGGTCAGCACCTCGCTCCTCGGTTCCTCGATCGTGGCGGGCGAGATCTGGGCCGCGAACGCGTCTTCGGGCGCTCCGGTGACCTCGGGATTCGCGAGCACCTCCGTAACCCAGGCGTTCACGTACTTCCATCAGTATCGGGCGACCCTCGATTTCAAGGTCCTCGGCGGCTCCGGCTATAGCGCGCCGCCTGCGGTGAACGCGACCCTGTTTGGCGCATCGGTCCCCCTCGCGATACCGGGCACGTTCTACTTGGACGCGGGCACCGCCTACCGGTATCCGGAGCGGCTCGGAGGCTCTACAGGCACGGAACGGTGGATGGCGTCCTCCGGTGCGAACGGCACCGTGTCCGCGGTGCTCGACCTCAACGTCGCGTACTACCACCAAGTCCTCGTGACCTTCGATTACACAATCGTCGGGACCACCTCGGCGGAGCCGCCCCAGGTCCTGTACTCCTCGCTCGGCGTCCTGTCGTCGGCGACGGCCAACGCGACGGTCTGGGTGGATTCCCCCTCGACGTACACCTACGACGCCACCCTCGCGAACCCCGCGGCGGGCGTGCGGTGGGGCCCCGGGTCCAACGGTAATGGCACGATCACCGTGCCGCAGACCTTCTCCGTCGTCTACCGTGAGCAATTCTACCTGTCCGTCACCGCGAGCCCCGGGGACCTCTCGGCCTACGTCACGGCCTCGGGATGGTACGACGCCGGCTCGACCCTCGCGCTCTCCGCCTCCGCGCCCGCGGGCTGGCAGTTCGCGGGCTGGTCGGGGGACGCTTCCGGGAGCACACCGAGCCTCTCGATCCCGATGCAGGGACCCATGAACGTCACGGCGACGTTCGATGCGGGCCTCACGATCATCGCGGGCGCGGGCGGCTCCGTGGCGTACGCCTACGGGACCGTGTCGGGCACGGTCCCCGCGGGAACCTCGGTCATGCTGTACGTGCCCGTGGGCACGACGGTGACGGTTACGGCCCAGCCGTCCTCGTGGACCCAGTCTTTCACGGGCTGGTCCGGGAGTGCGGGAGGCCCCTCTGCCGCGACGACGGTCGCGGTGAACGGTCCCGCGACCGCGGCCGCGAGCTTCGGCCCGAACGCGCTCGCGGTGGCCGGGCTGTCCCTGCTCGTGGTCCTCATCATCGCGGCGCTCATCGTCGTGCTCATCGTGCGGCGTCGGCGCCGCCGGCCGCCCGCCCCGTGACCCCAATCATCTCGTGATGGCCACGGCGGGCACCTTGGGCTTCGGCCCGAGGGCCTTCGCGCGGGCGCGATCGCGCTCCCACTTGTCCTTGCCCCACTCCCCGATGGCCGCGATCTGGTCCTCCTTCAGGTGCTTGAAGCGGCCCTGGCGCTTG
>CAZJIP010000211.1:0-3509 GCA_964546105.1 uncultured Methanomassiliicoccales archaeon | reverse complement strand
CCATCGCCCTGTTGGACCGAATCCTTGGGACGAAGCCTGCTACCCGGACTGCGCGCTTGGGTCGCGCGGTAGCATCCCGCCGCGCGGGGAAACCGAAGGACGCGCTGGATGACCTGGAGGTCGTCTTGGCTAAGGAGCCGCGGAACGCTGCGGCCCTCCTGGCCCGAGGCCAGATTCTCCAGGCGCGGGGCGACCTGGACGGCGCCCTGGCGTCCTTCGATCTCCTGGTGACCGTCGCGGCAACCGACTGGGATGTATGGATGGCCCGGGGTGACGTCCTCGCCAAGATGGGCCGCAACGAGGATGCCCTGCGGTCGTACGGCGAGGCCCTCCGCCGGAACCCCGGCGACCAGGGTCTCCAAGGACGCATCCGGACCGTGGAAATGTCCCGGGAGGCCGTGCCGCCCACGACGCTGCCCCGACCTTCCGTGCCGCCGGGCATCGAGGAGGGCCAGTCGTACTTGGTGAAGGAAGCCCGGCACGAGCGAAGCCTCTCCCTGTTCCGGGCGCTCGCAGCCCAGAAGATGCCATCCCTCATCCTTACGGGCCGGCCGCGGGACCAGGTTCGGCGCGAGGCGGGCCTGGCGAGCGCACGGGTCATCGGACTCAGCTTCTCACCGGGGGAAGACCTCCACAACCCCACCGCCCTGGCCTCCCTGATCCGCACCATCGAGCGATTCGTGTACGACAACCAGGGGCACGGGGTCATCCTGGTGGACGGCCTACAGGATCTGATCGCGAACAATGGGTTCCGGGACACACTCCTCTGCATTGAGCGAGTGCACGAGGTGGTCCTGCAATCACGCGCCATCCTGCTGGTCTCCATCGCGCCCGATGACCTGGCGGAAAGGGAGACGGCCCTTCTCGAGCGGAGCCTGCGCCTACCGCCTTGACGCGGCGCTGGGACCCGAGGGCCGCACCGCACCCTTATGAGTCCGACCCGCCTGTGAGCGCGCCGGGATCGACATGGCCAAGAAGACGAAGCGTTCGGCACGGAGGAAGCACACACCGAGGACGAATCCCATTCCGCCGGGCATGCGGACCGTCACCCCATACCTGGCCATCGCGGGCGCGGCCCAGGCGCTCGAGTTCTACAAGCAGGCCTTCGGCGCGAAGGAGCTGTCGCGAGAGCCCACGGCCGATGGCAGGCTCATGCACGCGATGATGAAGATTGGGGACACCACGATCATGATGGCGGATGAGTTCCCGGGGTCCCAGTTTCGTGCGCCCGCGAACGCGGGCACGACCACGGTCATGCTCCACGTCTACGCGAAGGACGTGGACAGGCTGTGGGCGCAGGCCCTCGCCGCGGGAGCCATGGTCGCGATGCCCCTGGACAACATGTTCTGGGGCGAGCGGTACGGCCAGCTGCGGGACCCCTTTGGGCACCTGTGGACGCTCTCCATGCGGATTCCCATGAGCGCCAAGGAGAAGGCGGAGAAGCGGCAAGCCGCCATGTCGGCGTTCGCCCAGGGGGACCACCCCGGAAGCGAGCCACCGTCGGCGTAGGTTCCGTCGGGCACCCCGCCCGGCCGGCCCTGCGGCCGTTCAGCGTTTCGGGCTCACCGCACCGTGTGCTCCAGCTTCCCGCGGCCCTCGACCTTCAGCTTGCAGTAGGCGTAGAGTGCGTCGTACGCGGGGAACTGGAGGCGCATGTTGTCGTGGTCGTCCTTCGCGTTGGCCCGGAATCCCAGGGCCATGGCCTCCAGACCCGCACCCTCGGGTCTCGGATTTCCGGGGCGGGCGTCCGCGGTGCGGACGATCTCGGCCATGTCGAGGAGCGCGGGATCCTTCAGCTTGTATTTCCTGATGATCGCGTCGAAGCTGCAGCGCTCGTCGTCGTTCTCCTTGAAGTGATGGAGTTCCGCCCCGGGCGTGTCGAACGGGACGGCATCCTCCCGTTTGGCGACCGCCAGAACTTGGTCCGCGGGGACGAACAGGAACTCCGCCTGCGGGTCCACGAACCGGCGAATCAGCCACGGGCAGGCGATCCGGTCTACCTTGGCCTTCTCTCGCGTGATCCACTTCATCGGGAACTCCTCGTCGGTCACTGACCCCCGGTGGGGTACAAAAGGTTGATGCCGAGTCGGGAGCCCTGTCCCTCGACTTGGCTCAGGACATCTTGCCCCGCCTCTCTTCCGGCGGATGAACCGTCCGGAAGCTGAGGAAGATGAGCCCGTCGTAGAGAAGCTTCAACATCCCTGCCGCGACGAGGGGTATTCCGATCCAGAGGTTCTCGAGCGCGTAGCCCGCGATGGAGGGACTGATGGACGAGGTCACGGTCCTCGTCGTGCTCGTGAATCCCGCGGCGGGGGTCCGGTCCGATTCCTGCACAATGGCCATGACGTACGACTGGCGCGTGGGCACGTCCATCTGGGAGAGGGACTGGCGGCACAGGAGGAGCGCCACGGCGGTCACGGCGGTCGGCGCGAAGGCCACTCCGATTAGGAAGACGTTCGAAGGGATGTGGCTGAAGACCATGGTCCGGAGGAGGCCGATCCTTCGCGCAATCCTCGCGGCGAGGAAGAAGGACAGCGCCGTCACCACCTGCGTGGCCAGGAAAATCAACCCGAGGGACCCCAGGTTCAGCCCGAAGCGGTAGGCGAAGTACAGCGAGAGGATGTTCCCCCCGATGAAGCCGCCCCCGAACGAATCGATGGCGAACAGGGCGGAGAGGCGGTACACAATAGGTCGAGCTTCCGGGGAAAGGACGGCACGCTTCGCCGGCGCCGCCTCGGTCTCCACCTGCCTCGATAGCCGGGAGTAGAGGAACGCCCCGAGGAGTCCGGAGGCTAGGTACCCGAGGAAGAAGGGGCGGAGCTGGTCCGGCGACGGCGTGGAGGCGAGGCCGGCGAGTCCCGCTCCCACCGCGGATGCCCCGTAGCCCACGAAGTTGTAGATGCTGAAGGCGAACGTCCTACGGTCAGCGGTGCAGGTCCGTGGGAGCATCGCCTGCTCCAGCGAGAGGAAAGGTCCGACCTCGCCCGCGCCCACGGTCATGTTGCCGACAATCCCCGCCAGGACGGGCGCCCACCAGTCCGTCGATCCAAAGAGGAGCGCACCCGCGAGGAAGTCCGTGAGCGCGAAGAACACGAGCGTCCGGCGTCTGCCGATACGGTCCGCGAGGAAACTGATTACGAAAGTGTAGAGGGCGCTGCTCAGGATCGTCAGCGTCAGGACGACGCCGATCTGGAAGAACGAGAAACCGAGATACTGCAGGTACAAAGAGAAGGCCACGCTCAGGAAGCCGTACGGCACGGTCCGCACGGTCTTCTCGAGGAAGATGAGCTTCCCGTCGCGGCTAACCCAGTTCCCGTACGCCAGGGAGTCCCCTCTTGGCCTTCGTGTCCGGCGGCCCAGGATGACCGTCGGGGTCATCAGGTCTTCGGAATCGAGGGCGCGCCTCCGCGGCGAAAAAGAGGGGACGGGCCGCCGTCAGAGCGGCCCGCAGGTATAGGTGGGGTGGCTCGGGATCCCGAGGCCGTCCGGGCGCTCGGCCCAGAACTTGA
>CAZJIP010000210.1:0-3542 GCA_964546105.1 uncultured Methanomassiliicoccales archaeon | reverse complement strand
GCGCTCTACAAGGTCGCGAGCACGATCCGACCCGAGGAGGTCAAGAAGATCATCGAGCGCGCCCTCGCGGGCGAGTTCCTGAAGGCGCGCGAGGTCCTGGACAAACTCCTGATCGAGTACGGCGTCTCCGGCGAGGATGTGGTGCGGCAGCTGCATCGAGCCATCTTCGACTTGAACGTGCCCGACGAGGTCAAGGTGCGGCTCCTGGACCGCGTCGGCGAGACGGACTTCCGCCTCGTCGAGGGAAGCAACGAGCGCATCCAGATCGAGGCCCTCCTAGCCCACTTCGCCTTGGTCGGCGAGCAACTCGGGAAGAAGTGATCACGGCGTGAGCGCGTGCGCCCACGCCTCGGACCCGGCGAGGTCCTTCGGGGACGCGGCCACGGACTTCGCGAGGGCCATGAGGAACTCGGGCGCCTTCGTGACCGCGTACTCATCCACGCAGGCATCCGCGAGGAGCAGGTTGTGGCCCTGGTTCGCCAGGGAGGAATCGAGGGACGCGGCGCGGGCCAGGACCGCGAGGAGAGGTTTCGCCGCATGCCCGCGGACCAAGTGCACGCGGACGTGGGCCGCGGCCTCCCGCGGCCGCCGGCTCGCGAGGTCCGCGCGGATCCGACGGAGGGAGTCGTCCTCGTCCGAGGGCTCGGGCACCGCGACCGAGGGAAGGTGAGGCGCCGGCGACCGCACCCGGAGAGCCGCCTGGAACACCGCGGTCAGCCGCTCGCTGGATCGGCTGAACTCGAGGACGAAGCGCGCGGCGCGGGCGTACAGGAGGCCGTGGGCCAGCTCCAAGTGGTAGCCTTCTGCCGCCAGGAGGCGCTTGGCCGCCTCGATGCCGATGCCCTCGGCGAGCGAGGCTGCCGCGTAGCCGTCCCGCAGCAGGGCGAGCACGGACGCCACGCAGGCCTCGTCCGAGGAGGAGGCCAGGAGGGTGGCGAGGCGCGTGCGGCCCGCGTCGTCCAGGGGCCGTCCCCCGGATGCGAGGGAGTCGAGGTCCACCCACTCCTTACCGAGCACGGCCATCGCGGCCTCGTAGGGCTTCCGATTGCGCTCCCCCTTCATGAGGTACTGGACCGCGGGACGCAGGATCGTGCGGGCGTCGCGGAAACCCAGCGCGCGGGCGAGACGCCAGAGCTGGACGGACATGAGGAGCTTGTGACCCGCGTCCCCGAGGTCCTCGAGGGCGGCGCGGAAGAGCACGTCGCCCGCCATCCGCCGCTCCCAGCCCTCTTCCACGATCCCGAGGAGCAGGTACTCCGCCTCCTCGGCGGATCCCGCCCGCGCGGCGAGCAGCGCGGATCGCCCGAGGTGCGACACCTCCCCGGCCACGAGAGGGCCGGGCCGCTGCGGGGCCGCCAGCTTCTTCTCCGAAGACGCGAGGGCCAGGGCCTGGAGGACCGCGAGCGGGACGTCGACCGGATCCAGAGCCACCTGGAGGGCGGCCACGGCGGCCAGAGTCGCAAGACCGTGGGGCGGGAGCCCCGAACCGGGATCGTAGCGGACCGCGGCAGCCCGCGACGCCACGCGGAGGATCTCCATCGGAGGGGTGTGCGCACGGAAGGCGCGGATCGCTTCCTCGGCCACGCGATCTTGGCGCGAGGAGGACAGGGCGAGTTCCAGCTCGGCCAAGGGGGATGCCCGGGGGGAATCTGGCATGGCCGGCCGCGGCATCTCAGGTGCCCTTGAAATACCTTCCCGAGAAGGTTCGAAATTGCCCCGGGGGCTCGGATTCCGAGGACGCAATGGCTAAATGACGCGGCCCCTTGGGGACGCCTGGTGCGCCCATGTCGATCCGGTTCGCGTTCTGGCGGAGGCAGGCGGAGGACATCGCGGGCGAGCAGCACGCGCGGCCTGGCCTCCTTACGGATTTCATCCTCGGTAGCCAGGACGGGCTCGTGAACGTCCTCGGCGTGATCCTGGGGATCGCGATCGCGGCGCACCAGCAGGCCCTGGCGAACCAGCTCAGGGATCCGTTCCGGATCGTCGTGGCCGGGGCGCTCGCCGCGACCTTCGCAGAGTCCATCTCCATGGGCGCCGTGGCCTACACGACGACCCTCGCGCGCCGGGACCACTATCTGAAAGAGCGGGAGCGGGAGGAGCGCGAGATGCGGGACCTCCCGGACATCGAACGGATCGAGGTGCGCGACGTCTTCGAGAGCTGGGGATTCCAAGGCGCGAAGCTCGAGGAGGTCACGGACCAGATCGTCGCAAATCCGAAAGCGTGGCTCGAGTTCATGATGGCCTACGAGCTCGGCCTGTCCCCCGTGGAGAATGCGCAGGCGCGCCGCAGCGCCCTGCTCGTGGGATTCGCGACGATCTTCGGTTCGATCATCCCGCTCCTCCCCTTCCTGGTCTTCCCCTCGGACGTCCTCCTGGGCATGGCCGCCTCCGTGATGGTCGCCGCGGTGGCCCTCTTCGTCATCGGCTGGTACAAGGCGAAGAGCACCGTGGGCCGTCCCGCGCGGAGCGGGCTCGAGATGCTCATCATCGGGATCCTGTCCGCGGTGGCGGGCTTCGCGATCGCCTACCTCGTGGGCGTGGGGCCCGTCGGATAAATATTTCGGTTACGGCCCCGATATCCGAAAATGCGCACAGGGTCCCAAGTAAGGACGCAATCCCTAAATCGGACCCTCCGCACTCAACCCGAGCGTAACATCATGGCCCAGCTCTTTGCGTGGCGGCGCAAGAACTCCGCGGCGGCCACGAACGAGCGGCATGTCCGCTCGGGTCTCCTGTCCGACTTCATCCTGGGGAGCCAGGATGGCATCGTGAACGTGCTCGCGGTCCTCCTGGGCGTCGCCGCGGCGGCCCTGCAGCAGTACGGATCGGCCAGCGTGGCCTTCCGCGTGATCGTGGCGGGAGGACTCGCGGCCACGTTCGGCGAATCCATCTCCATGGGCGCGGTGGCCTACACGTCGACCCTGGCCCGCCGCGACCACTACCTCGGGGAGCTCGCGCGCGAGGAGAAGGAGATGCTCGACGTGCCCGAAGTAGAGCGCCAGGAGGTCCGGGACGTCTTCCAGCGCTGGGGCTTCGAGGGGCGCGAGCTCGATGACGCGGTGAACCATATCTGCTCCAAGCCCAAGGCGTGGCTCGAGTTCATGATGGCGCACGAGCTCCAGCTCGCTCCCCTAGAGGAGAACCAGGCCCGGAAGAGCGCGGTCCTGGTCGGCTTCGCGGCGGTCTTCGGATCCCTCATCCCCCTGGTTCCGTTCCTGCTGTTCCCCCAGGACATTATCGCAGGGATGATCGGATCCCTGGTGGTCGCCGCGATCACCCTATTCGTGATCGGATGGTACAAGGGTAGGATCACGATTGGACGGCCATACCGCAGCGGGACCCAGATGCTCATCATCGGGATCGTGTCCGCAATCGCGGGTTTCGTGATCGCGTACCTCGTGAGCGCGCCGCCGCTTTAGGCCGCACAGACCCGGGAGGGGAGGACGAGAAGGGAGTGCGACGGGCGGGATTTGAACCCGCGCTATGAGCTTGGCAAGCTCATGTCCTAACCAGCTAGACTACCGCCGCGCGGGGGGGACGAA
>CAZJIP010000209.1:0-3562 GCA_964546105.1 uncultured Methanomassiliicoccales archaeon | reverse complement strand
TCAAGGACCTCGGCGCGTGAGCTCGAGCACCTCGAGCTCCTCGAAGAAGAGACGCTTCGTCGCGACCACGCGGACGCGGAAGCGCTCCTCCGCGGCGCGCCACGCCGCCTCGTTGGCCCGACTCAGAAGGAGATAGGCCCGGCCCTTCAGCGACAGGACGCGTCCTAGGTCCGCGAGAAAACGCAGCGAGACGTCGGAGCCCTGGTGGCCTCCCTGCCATGCACGGTCCAGGTCGTCCTGCGGCGGACCTTCGAGATAGGGCGGGTTGAACGCGACCACGTCGAAGGGGCCACGCAGGCCGGCCATGAGGTGCGTGAGGACCACGCCCAAGGGCAGCTCGTTCCGGCGCGCATTGGCCCACGCGAGTCGAACGGCCTCGCGGTTCGCGTCCGTAGCGAAGGCGCGACCGCGACGCGCGGCGTGGAGGGCGATGAGCCCGGTCCCGGTGCCCACCTCCAGGAACCGCTCACCGGGATCCAGGGAGATGGACTGGAGCAGGAGCAAGGAGTCCTCCGCCGGGCAGTACACGAGGGGACCTTCCCCCACGGCGATGCCAGGGTCCAGCTGCACGTGCCGCGACAGGAAAACCGCGTCCTTAATGGTTAGCCTCGCCCGCCACGGGCCACTCTTGCCGCAGGAGAGAGAAGACCACGTCGTCGATGAAGCGACCGCGGAAGTACGTGTTCTCGCGGAGCGTGCCGTCCCGGCGGAAACCCAGTCCCTCCACGAGCCGGATGGAGGCAGTGTTGGCGGGGTCGATGAGGACCTCGATGCGGTGCAAATCCATCGTCGTGAAGCCGTACATGAGGGCGGCGCGCATGGCCTCGGTCATAATTCTCTTCCGTCGGTGCTCGCGGAGCAGGTCGTATCCCATACGCGCGCGGTGCGCACCTTCCCGGACCCACTGGTGATAGCCCAGGGTGCCGATGAGGTCGGAGCTCCCGCGGAAAGCGATGCCCCAACGGACCCCGGTGGCCTCCTGGAACGGACGCGCGCAGAACCGGACAATCTCCTCCTTCGCCGCCTCTAGGTCCCGGGGCGGCTCCCAGGCCGTCAGCTCGACCACCTCGGGATCGGAGAAGTTGCGCATCCAGAATTCCGCGTCGTCCACCGTGATTTCCCGCAGGACGAGACGTTCCGTCTGCAGGACGGGGAAGGGCGGGCTGGCGGGTTCCGACGTGGGCGCCATGGGGAAACGGGATGCGACAGTGGCCTTATGCTCTTTCATGCGGGCCGACGAAGACGATTTTAGGGATACCGAGAATGCTTTATTGCAGCGAGACCGTCGCCCTCCTGCCATGGCTCTCTGGATGCGCCTCATGTACTGGTACCACGACCTCTACCGCATCGCCCAGACAACGATGCACGACAAGTGGGTGAAGCGGCTGCGGCTCCTCGCCTTCCTCGCGGCGTCGAGTATCGCCAGCCAGGTGGTCCTGCACAGCGTGCTAGGGTATGTGGGACTGGGCACCCTCCTCCCGAGCTCCGTGCTGACTATCTTGGTAGCCTCCGCCGTGTGGCTTGTCGTGTATCCGTCCATGTGGATCCGGATGCTGACCGTGCTCGCGGAAATGGAGGCGAAGAAGGAGTTCGAGGCGGTGGTCCACGAGCTCGAGCGGTTGCATCACCATCCGGCCGCGAAACCGACCGAGCCCGCGCCGTCCGCGTGAGCGGGTTCATCTAGCCCCGCCGACCTTCTCCCTCCGTGAAGCGCAAGGAGCGGCCGCCCAAGGACTCGCGTCCCAAGGAGAAGCGGTTTCGCCACGGTGGACGGAAGGGACGGCGGTCCCGAAGGTAGAGACAAAGGTAGCCCCGTCGCGCACCGGCCGCATTGGCGAAACGCCCGCCGCGGACCCGGTTGGGTCGCGCGTGCGGCAACTTTCGGTCCACCGAAAGCTCTTAATTTCGGCCCGCCCTCTCCATAAGGAGTCCTATGGCGCGAGTTCAGCTCAGTAACAACCCGCGAGCCCGACCCGGAGATGAACATCTCTCCGCCAGGACCCCTCCCGGCACGGTCTACGTCGACGAGGGGGTGTTCCAGCAGGAGATGGAGAAGCTCTTCTTCCGCCATTGGCTCAACGTGGGGCACGTGTCCCAGATCCCGAACCCGGGGGACTTCTTCACCCGGGAGATCGGGACGGAGAGCCTGCTGTTCATCCGCGGCAGCGACGGCGCGGTCCGCGGCTTCTACAACGTGTGCCGCCACCGCGGCACGCGGATCGTCACGGACGAGCGGGGCGAGAAGCTCCGCTCCATCGTCTGTCCCTACCACGCGTGGGCCTACTCCACGGAGGGGCGGCTCGTCGGCGCGCCGCACACGGACGAACTGGAGGACTTCGACAAGGAGGACTTCGGCCTCTACCCCGTGAAGACGGACCTCTGGGGCGGGTTCCTCTGGGCCAATCTGAATCCCAAGGCGCGGCCGCTCCAGGAGGAGATCGCACCCCTTATCGCGCGGACCGCACGATGGGACGTCGCCGGCCTGCGCCTCGGGGCGAGGCACGTCTACGAGGTGGCCGCGAACTGGAAGATCCTCGCGGAGAACTATTCTGAATGCTACCACTGCGCCCCGATCCATCCCGGCCTGAACCGGGTGACGCCCTACTTCACGGGCGACAACGACGCCTGGATGGCCAAGGGCAAGGGCGTGTCGACCGTCAACGGGGGATTCCAGACCTTCGCGGGCGACTACACCTCCATGACCGTGTCCGGTTACACGAAGCGGCCTCCGCTCAAGGGGATGACCGAGGAGGACCGGAAGCGGATCTACTACTGGGTCGTCTTCCCGAACCTGTTCTTCAGCATGCACCCGGACTACCTGATGATCCACCGAGACTGGCCCCTGAGCCCCTCCCATTCCAAGATCGAGTGCGAGTGGTACTTCGACCCGGAGACCATGGCGCAACCGGACTTCGATCCGAGCGACGCCGTGGACATGTGGGACGAGATCAACCGCCAGGACTGGGCCGTCTGCGAGCGCACGCAGCTCGGCGTGCAGTCCCGCGCCTGGGTCCGCGGCCGGTACAGCGACCAAGAGCCGCTCGTCTACGACCTGGACAAGGCCTACGTGGAGCGGATGACGGGGAAGTCCGACCTCTTCACGAAGCATGCCGGGGCGCGGCGGGCGGTCAGGTCACGGAAATCACGTGCAGGTCGAAGGTGAGCTGCTTCCCGGCCAGCGGGTGGTTGAAGTCCAGGGCCACCGTGTCCTCGCCGATCCGGAGCACGCGACCCACCGCCTCCTCGCCGCCGCGCAGGTGGACCGTGTAGCTCTGTCCGACCTGGAGCGCCCCCTCGGGGAAGGCGCTCCGCGGTCCTTCGATCACGAGCGCGTCCTCGTAGGCGCCGTACGCGTCCTCGGGATCCAGGGTCACCCTCTTCTTCTGGCCCGCCTCCATGCCGAGGAGTGCCTTCTCGAACCCGGGGATGAGCTGCTCGTCTCCGATGACCACCTCGAGGGCTTCACGGCCCTCGCTGGAGTCGAACTCCTCGCCGCCGTCCAGGGTCCCGCGGTAGTGCACGACGACCTTACGGCCCTTCGTGACCTTCATGGCCTCCGCCT
>CAZJIP010000208.1:0-3667 GCA_964546105.1 uncultured Methanomassiliicoccales archaeon | reverse complement strand
CGCTCGCTTCGAGCTCCTCGACATCGAGCTGTTGCATTGCCACGAGGAGATCCAGCCTGCCCTCCTCGAGCGTGTGATGCGGGAAATCAAGGAGGACGGCTACGTCAAGAAGCCGATCCTCGTGGCCGACAAGGTGTACGTGATCCTGGACGGACACCACCGGTTCGAGGCCCTGCGGAGGCTCGGCTGCCGCCGCGTCCCCGTGTACCTGGTCGATTACTTCTCCGACGTCGTCGATCTCGGACTCTGGCCCACCGCGAAGGAGAAAGGGGTCCGCAAGGAGGACGTCGTCGAGCGGGGCCGCGCCGGGATGCTGTATACGCCCAAGACGACGCGGCACACGCTGAAGATCCAGCTGCCCGACGTGTTTACGGACCTCGAGGACCTGATGTGACCTCGGGGGAGGCCTCGTTCAACGGAGGAGCCTGGGTCTTCTTCCTGCGGGATCTTCGGAACCAGACGGCCGCCGCCACGACGACCACCACGGCGACCACCATGATCCACTGTGGGAGCGTCAACCCGAGGAAGGTCGGGGTCTCGAGGGCCTGGTAGCGGTAGGCGACCAGCGTCGTCTCGGAGGTCCGGTTTCCTCCCGCGTCGAAGGTCTCCGTCCGCACATCGTTGCCCACCTGGGGAGCATACCACGATCGCTCCGAGCTCCCGTCGGGCCAGATCTCCACCGCGGGATAGGCGGTTAAGGTTCCGGCCGGCGTCGCGACGGACGTCGAAGCGCCTAGGGAGAAGCGGAGGTCCCACTGCCCCGTGCCGTTCTCGCGGAACGTCGTGCCGCCCATCCCGTACACGTCCTGGGTGAAGTCGTAGGCCACCGCGAGGCTCCCGTTCCCGCCGACGGGCAGCGGATATTGCCAGCCGTCTGCCAAGACATCGAAGGTGGTCGTGTTCTGGACTCGAATCGAGAAGGGCACGAGATTCAGGTAGGTCCCGTTGACGGAGAGGTCGAGCAGGCTGTAGACCACATGCAGATTCGTCGGCTCGAGTCGCTCCTCTCCCGTGACGATCCAGTCTCCCCGGACCGAGACGTTGCCGCTCGGCGTGGACACGGTTCCGGACGCGGTCCCTGAGCCTGACAGGACGACGCGGTACGCATTCACGACGGTCCCGCCCATGTCCACGGCCTGCGTGCCTGCCAGCGTGGAGGTCGCGGTCCCCGTGAGGTTCAGACCTGGTGTGAGCGTCGTATTCGTGCGGTAGGTCCAGAAGTCGCCGACGGTCCAGGAAGGACGGTCCACCGCAGCGCCCGAGACCGTCAAGGGCGCGGCCGCGAGCAGGAAGATCACCAAGGAGGCGGCCAGCCGGACGATGCGCACGTCTTCCGATTCGGCCACCACCGCCATAAACCTTCTCTGCCTACCGCGTCTCGTCGACGACGTCCTTGCCGCGGGCGCTGGGTCGGATTCGCAGACGACCGGCGAACTCCCGCCGGAGCCCCTCGCCTGCCAGGAGGCGGTCGAGGAATACGGCGAGCGCGGCAACCTCGGAGTGAGGCTGGTTCCCGATGGCCACGTTGAGGTCGGCGAGGCGGTAGACCTCCGCGGGCACCTTCTCGGCGCCGACAATCACCAGCAGGTCGTCCCGCGGTATCCTCGAGAGCACCTCGTCCAGCCGGAGCCCGTACATGGTGAGGTGCACCTTGGTCCCCGCGAATTCCCGGAGGATGCGGCGCCACGCGACGCCCGTCTCGATGACGAAGGGACCTCCGAACCGCCGCACGAGGTCCTGGACGGTCTTCTCGAGCGGCGGATCCTTCGCATCCACGAGGACCTTCTGCGCGCCGAAGGCACGGGCGGTCAGGGCGACGTGGGTCGTCACCCGCTTGTCCCGCGCAGGACGGTGTCCGAGTCGGAGGACGGTGATCATGCATGCCTCGTTCCTTCGAGGGAATCCGAGACGCGCCTTAGTTCCTTCGGTGGACTCGCCCGTCTGCGGCGACCTCGAGCGATTGTCAATGCGATTCGAGGGACGTTCGAACAAAGGTTATACCCCCGAGCCGTGTCGACGGCGGCCGGTTAGCATGGTCGCGCGTCTCTCCGTGGCCTTGGTCGTGGTGCTCGCGGTCCTTCTCGGCCTCCCGGTCGCAGAGCGCTCGGACCGACCGATGCCTTCGGGACCGCACCGTTTCCGGCAGGGCACAATCCGAGAATCCCAGGTACGGGTCCCTCGCGCATGAGAAGCGCAGGCGCCGATTCCTCCTGTGCGTGCGGCCGCTGGGCCCGCGTGGCCTTCTTCCGGCAGCGGCGACGGACGCCGCACTTCATGGACGACGGGGCGCTGTCCTCGGCCCCCTTGATCTCGTTTGGCTCTAAGCAATAGGGAATTAACTCGAACAAACAGGAGAATGACAATGCAGCCTCCAGTGTCGACATGGTTGGCCAGCCCGCGGGAGTCGCGCGGGAACGGTCTCTCGGGATACGCGAAGCGCGAATGGAACGGAAGTCTGGACTGGATTCTAGCGGATGTCCGTGCGGTCGGTCTCATGCGCGGATCCGGCGCCGTCGGCCCGCATGTGGCGCCGAGGGAGACCACCGCGCCGCGTCCGCGGTATGGAATCCGCTGGGCATGGCCCAGGCGTAGGCGACGTGTCGCGCCGCGGTCCGTGAGCCCCCTCCGGGTGCCGCTGGTCCGCGTGGTCTCTCCGCTCACGGTGTTTGGCTGAAAGGATCCGACGTTTCGCAGGAGAACGGTGCTCCCGTCGGGAGCACCCCATTTCCTTCTTTGCGGCGGCCGGAATGGAATCGACGGGCGCCTCGGATGCTGGGCCGCGCCGCTAGTCCTCGAACCGGATGATGCGGTGGCCGCGGAAGTCCAGGCGGGGCGAGCGCTTCACGAGGGCCTTGAGCATGGTCTGGGTCACCTTGAGGGCGTCCGCGATGTCCCCGGAGAACTTGCCCTCGGGGCCCACCATGTTGTATACGGAGGCCTCAATCTTGTCGTAGTCCGCGTCGGGCATCATCGCGGCGTGGAGGACGTCGGAGATCTCCTGCACGGGCGCCGTGGCGTTGATGTGGAAGGACGAGTAGAAGGCGTGGTAGGCCTTCTCGGGAGTCGCACCGGGACCCGTCTGCCACTTCGTCTCCACGAGCTTCATCTTCTCGAAGAACCGCAGGGCGTCCAGGCCTTGAGCGCCGAACTTGTCCTCGATCTGCTTGGCCGTCTGCCAGTTCGTCGTGACCTCCTTGAACACCTTGCTCTTGACGTCGGAATCGACGGCGCGGAGGATCGGGACGAGCTCCGCGACTTCGCTAACGACCTTGATACGATTCAAGGCAATCGACTTCCGCGATATCGGCCTCGGTCGTTATAAGTCTAATCTGCGCGCGAAAAAGAAAACGGCCGTGCGATATCGAGGCAAGTGAAGAACCCTTGTTTCGCCTCGACGAACCTCGTCTCTCCACGGGAGGGAACTGCCACGTCCGCGGCGCGCATCGCGGAGGAAACCCTTATTCCCTGCGGCGGGATGGAACGCCCCGGGTTCGATGAAAGTCCGTGATCTGCGGGCGGAAGCCAAGGTGGACGTCCTCGAGGTCGTCATCAAGGAGAAGGGCTCGGCCCGGGACTTCACGAGCCGCTCGGGCGCGACGGGGAAGGTCTGCGACGCGAAGGCCGTCGACGACGAGGGCCAGGAGGTCTCCGTGAGCCTCTGGAACGA
>CAZJIP010000207.1:0-3686 GCA_964546105.1 uncultured Methanomassiliicoccales archaeon | reverse complement strand
CCGTGTGACCGCCCGCGGTCCGCGAAGGAGTCCCCCGGCTCGGGCAGCCGCGGGACCCGTGCCGCGCATCGGGCAAGCTTTATGGCCGTCCGGCCCTTGGACCGGGACATGAAGCTCGGCATCACGGAGTACATCGACTGCGCACACCACCTCCCCGGGCACGAGCGATGCGGTTCCTTCCACGGCCACACGTACCGGGTCGACGTCTTCATCGAGGGGGAGCACAAGGGCGGGATGCTCCTGGACTTCGCCGAGCTCAAGAAGACCACTCGGGCGGTGCTCGCGGAATATGATCATAAGGACTGGAATACGTTCCTCAATTATCCGACGGTCGAGAACATCGCGGAGCTCATCTCCAAGCGCCTCCAGGACGCCCTCAAGTTCCCCGTCCACGTCCGCGTGTGGGAGGGCTACGGGAAGTGGGCGGAAATCTGAGGTCGCCCGCCGCGGGAATCCACGAGAGCCCACAACACTAATGAGTGGCGGGCCCCCTTCTCGGAGCACGGTGTGGGGGACCCGGTGAGATGAAGGAGATTTCGTACGCCTACGGCACGAACCATTTCGACCGCGATCCGGATCTGGCGGCCGTCCTCGGTACCTTCTGGCGCGACTTCGCGGGGCACCGCGACGAGCTGCACCGGTTCGGGCAGTTCGCCGGCGAGGACGTGTACGAGACCGTGTACCACGTCGACCATGACGCCGCCCCCGTGCTCGTCACCCACGACCTCGATGGGAAGCGGGTGGATCGCGCGCGGCTGAGTCCCGCCGAGCGCGTCGTGTTGAGGGCCGCGGCGCACATCAACCGCCCTCCGTACGAGGGCGGGAGCTGGCACCACCATTTCGCCCTGGGATACCTCCTCGGCGATCCCGGCCTCTACTGCATCCTAACCATCACGAACCAGACCGTCTATGGTATCCACAAGTACGCTTCGGCCTTCGCCTCCTGGAAGGAGGAGATGCTCCGCGGCGATGCCTTCGGGGCCACTTGGATGACCGAGATCCAGGGAGGCAGCGACCTGGGAGCGAACGTCACGGTCGCCCGGAAGGACGACGATGTCTGGCGGCTCACGGGGGAGAAGTACTTCGCGAGCGGGGCCGGCCTCGCGGACTACGCCCTGGTCACCGCACGACCCGAGGGCGCCCGGACCGGAGCCAAGGGCCTCGCGCTCTTCCTCCTTCCCCGCCTCGACCGAACGGAAAAGCTGAACTTCACGGTCCGCCGCCTGAAGGACAAGAGCGCCACGCGGGCCGTGCCCACGGGCGAGGTGGATCTGAACGGGAGCGAGGCGCACCTCGTGGGTCGCGAGGAGGACGGCGTCTACATGACTCTCGAGATCCTCAACGTCTCGCGACTCGCCAACGCGGTCGGCGCCATGGCCACCGCGAAGAAGGCCCATCTGGAGGTCCTGGAGCGAGTACGACGACGGGAGGCTTTCGGGAAGCGGCTCCGGGAGCATCCCCTGATTCGCCGGGACCTCACGGACCTGGCCGTGCGCGCCGCAGGAGGATTGGCCCTCGCCTTCCGCGCGGTGGATCAGTTCGACCGCGTGTGGAACGAGCGGAGGCCGTACTCGCCCGCCTACCACTACGCGCGGTTCCTGATCCATCTGGCGAAGAATCGCACCGCGGAGCATGCCGCGGCCATGACGTCCTTGGCCATGGAGCTCTTTGGCGGTCTCGGATTCCTGGAAGAGTACGCGGTCGCGCGGTGGCACCGCGAGGCGCTCATCACGCCGATCTGGGAGGGACCGAGCAACATCCAGGCGCTCGACTTCCTCGAGAGCGTCCAGAAGCACCGCGCCCACGAGCCGTTCCTGGAGGACGTGATCCCGCGGCTCGATCCGGCGAAAGGCGAGATCCCGCGTCTCGCAAGCCAAGCGGCCCGGGATGCGATCGATTTCCTGACGAAGACCGGACCCGCGGAGGCCACCTGGGGCGCCAAATCCGCGATGACACGAATCGCGGACGCCGCCACCGTGGCGCTCCTCCTCGAAATCGCCAAGACGGGCGGGGCGCGGTACGAACGGCTCGCAGACCTCTACGGCCGGCACTTCCTCGCGGGCGAGGAGTATCCGGCGTGGGCGATGGACAAGGAGGCCGTCTGGGGCGCGGACTCCGCTTGAGCACACCATGGCATTGAGCGGAGCGCACTTTTCATAAGGGCGGCCGGGTTGTGCCTCGCCGATGTCCGACCTCGTCGACGCGATCGATGCCGAGGCGCGCGGTGACTTTGCCCGCGCTCTCGAGCACTATGCGAGGCTCACGGAGTCCGGCTCCGAGTTGGACCGCATCGGGATCTTCCAGGCGCTCGCCCGCTGCCACGAGAAGCTCGGCCGCCTCCGGGAAGCGGGCGCCTGGCGTCGCAAGGCGGGCCAAGGCTACCTAGCGTTGAAGGACGACGCCATGGCGCGCGATGAGCGTCAATACCTTTCGCTGGTCGAGTACCGCAATGCCGTCCAGGACCTCCAAGGCGACGCCTCCCTTAAGGACGTCGCGAAAGAGTATGCCGCGGTGCTCAAGGAGAACTTCTCCGGCGGGGCCGAGGGGCTCACGCACGAAGGGCTGTTCGCCGGCGCCTTCTTCCAGGCCCTCGGAGACCACCTCGTCGCATCCAAGTATTTCTTCGACACCGCGGAGGCGATGAGCGAGCAGGCCGCAGCCTCAAACGATGCCGACCTGCGCGCGGCCACGATCCAGGCGTACAAGCGGGCGATGGAATCCGCCTCCAAGGCGGGCCGTCCCGACGTGGCTCGGGTGGCCCAGATGCGGGCCTACGACCTCGAACAGTCCTCCTGAGGCCATCCCATGTGCACCCTGATCCTGCTCTGGCGCGCCGTGGACCACTACGACGTCGTCCTAGGGATGAACCGCGACGAATCCTCCACAAGGCCCTCGGAGCCGCCGACCCTGATCGAAGGCACGCCGCCCATCGTAGCTCCCCGCGACCGCCAAGCGGGCGGCACTTGGGTGGGCGCGAGCGGGAACGGCCTCTTCGCCGCGCTTTCGAACCGCCGCGGACGGGTGTCGGCCTCCGCGCGATCCCGCGGTCTCCTCCTGCTGGACGCGTTGCGCACTCCCACGATTCCCGCGGCGGATCTCCTCCTCCAACGGGAGACCCGCGAGCGCGAATACAACTTCTTCAATATCCTGGTGGGCACGCGACGCGATCTTCGGTTCTTCCGGTACGACGGCCAGGTGTCCGTGAGCCGCGGCCGCGAAGGCCTCAACGTGTTCACTAACGAGGGCGGGAATGCGGAGGGAGACCCGAAGGACGAGACCGTCCGCAACCTCCTGGCGAAGGCGCCCACGCGCACAGTCAACGATGCCATCCGGACCTTCCAGTCCACGCTCCGCATGCACGCGTCGGGTGGCGGCGTCAGCCTCTGCAACCACGCCGTGGGCGGAGGGACCGTTTCCTCCACAATCCTGGCGATCAGCAATGCGGACCCGGGAGAGAACGTCCTCCTCTACGCGGACGGAGCTCCCTGCCAGACGCCCTACCGCGACTATCACGACGTGGTCCGGCGTCTGCCGATGCCCGACTGAACCGCGGCCACCGCCACCGCCGCGGTACCCGCGATGCCCGCCACGACGAGGACGGGCAGATAAGCAGTCGGCGCGGACACCAGAAGGCTGCCCTGCAGGGCGGCGGTGTAGTTGTCGCACGGCGTTGTAGTCAGGCTCTC
>CAZJIP010000206.1:0-3728 GCA_964546105.1 uncultured Methanomassiliicoccales archaeon | reverse complement strand
CGCTACGCGAAGGATTTATGGCGGTGAAGGGTCTGCCTCGGGCGGGGAGGAACCTCGGATGAATCGACGGCGCGTCTTCCAGGTCATCGCGATGGCAGCGGCCCTCGCGGTGTACCTCACGATCGTCGTAGGCGGCAACCTGACGGCCACGGAGTCCGGCATGGCCTGCGGCGCCAGCTGGCCGTTCTGCCCCGGCGGCATCATCCCGCCCAACCTGAACAACGCCGCGGTCGCGAGGGAGTTCACCCATCGCGTGGTCGCCTTCGCGACGTCCGTCCTGATCCTCGCCACGCTCGTGCTGGCGCTCCTGTGGTACCGCCGCGAGTCGAGGATCCTGTTCCTCTCCGTGGCGAGCATGGTGCTCCTCGTGGCTCAGGTCCTGTTGGGCAAGGTCACGGTGCAGTCCGCCCTCTCGCCCGACATCGTGACGGCGCACCTCGCACTGGGGACCGCGACCTTTGCTTCGGCCCTTGTGCTCGCGGTGGTCTCCCTGCTGCCGCCCACCCCCAAGCCGCGGCCCGAGGGCGCCCCGAGCTGAACCTCATTCCACGAGGAAGTGGATCAGGAGCATTGTCGTGAACGCGAGGCCAGCCCAGACGGCCCAGCGGCCGTCCTTGGCCGCCGCGACCCGGGGGATGAGGGCGAGGAAGAGGAGCAGGCCTGCGAACCCCGCCTCGACCCCGGCCATGAACACGGAGACTCCTTGGTCCAAGGCGACGGCTCCCGCCGTCGGAGTCCCGCTGTGGATGGCGTCCGGTACATAGGGCGAAGGAATCGTGAGAAGCCCGACGAGCAGGAGGGGAAGCCATCTTGTCGGCTTCACGGATGCCATGATGGCAGGTGCGGCGATGAGCGCGCCTTCCGCGAACCGATGGAGGAGCGTGCCTCCGACCCGCACCGCGGTCAGTGTGTACCCCGGGGTCAGGGGACCCGCATAGGCCTCGCCCAGGACGAGCCCGTCTGCGGCGCTCGCTTCGGGAGAGGCCTCGTACCGCAGGTATGCGTTGCCTTCGAGGATCGTGGCGTCCGCGTGGGCGAACCCGAGGAACGCGACCACGCCGAGGAGCAGAAGGGAGAAGGGCAACAGCCCGAAGCCGAGGGCCAGGAGCCAGAGATTGACCGCAGCGCGTCACTTCTTCAGGCGCACGGTGCGGGTCGCCCGGACCTGGTACACGGCGGCCAGGATCAGGACGCCCACGATGACCGCCACCATGATGCCGGGGATGAGCCCGAGGGGGAACCCGCTGGGTCCGCGGCCCGTCGAGGTTCCGATCACGACGATCATGCCCCACATGGACGTCAGGTGGACGCCGCACCGGTAGGCGAAGGTGCCCGCTCGGGTCGCATTGAACGTGTAGTTCAGCGGGTTCGGATTCCCACTCCCGCCGAACCTGGGAGACTCCGTTTCCCCCCCGGTCACGCTGGAGCTGTTGTCGAGGTCGATGAACCAGGTGTGGAAGGTCCCGTCCACCGCGTAAAGGGTGAGCGTGACGTTCACGCCCTCCTGGACGATGAGGGTCGGCCCGGGCGCGGAAAGGTTCGTCGCATTGAATCCCCAGCCCGTGAGAGCGTCCCCGTACAGGGTGTAGTGGGTGGGGGCCTTGATCGTGATCAGTCCCATCATGCTGCTGGGGTGCACCTCGCAGCGGTACACGAACGTCCCGATGCGGTTCGGGACGAAGGTCCAGACGATCGAGTTGCCTGCGGTGAACGTGGGCGAGCTGGGCTCGCCCGGGGACGGCGCGCTGCTGTTGTCGTAGTCGATGAACCAGTTGTGGTCCACGCCCGCGCCGTCGAGCGAGATTAGCGTCAGCTGGACCGTGTCCCCGTACTGGACCGTGAGGTGGGGCCCCGGGTTCGTGGCGTTCGTATCGAACCCCCATCCGGTCAGCGCGGACCCGTACAGCGTGTAGTTGACGACGGTGCCCGTCCGCACGACGGGGACGTCCGGCGGCGAGGCCTGGGCGGGCGCGACCAAGGCGGACATCCCTATGACGATTAATGCGACCGCGAGCGCCGCGGCCTCAACTCGTGACGGCAAGTGTCCCCACCATCGTGTAGTGGTTGAGCCCGCAGAATAGGGTGCATTCCATGAGGTAGTCCCCGGGCAACGTGGGCTTGAACCACAACTCGTTGAGGTGGCCCGGGATGGCGTCCAGGTGGACGCCCAGCGCGGGGATGAACAGGGAATGGGCCACATCCACAGACACGACGAAGAGGCGGACGGTCAGGTTGGACCTCAGGGTGAGGTTCCCGACCGTGTGAATCGAGGGACCGTTCGTGTAGTTCGTCCAGAATTCCCAGAACCACTGATGGCCGATCGCCGTCACCGTGACGTCCGGGTTCTTCGGGACCGTGTCCGTGAACGTGAGCGTCTCGAACGCCAGGATGCCCAGGACGAGGAGGATTAGGGCGGGCGCAATCGTCCACGCGGCCTCGAGCGTGTGGTTCGACGTCTTGAGGTTCGGGTTCGGCTCGGTGTGCCCCTTCCGGATCCGGAACTTCAGGATCGTGATGAGCAGGACCGCGCCCACGAAGACCCCGATGGCCAAGGCCAGGATCGCCACGATCCAGAACAGGTTGTCGATCTCCGCCATGCTCGTGGAGGCGGGCGCAGCAGAGGCGCTCGCCGCCGCTACGAGGAGCGAGGAGAGCGAGAGGACGGCGAGAAGGCCAAGCCGGCGCACGCCGTGCATCGGCGGCGCGTAAACCACGGTGCTCTAAAGCGTTTGCGGTTTCCCGAATTGTTAGGTGCGCCGAATTCGTTTTCTCCTCCGACGGAGAGGTACGAACTCCGTCGTACGTCGTCGAGGCGCGCCACGCCGTCCCGGACAATGTGGAAACCTTTTTCAACGACGCCGAGGTTGCGGTTTCGGCCGACCTAACTTGGCCGGCAACATCTTGGGGTCGAGCGATGGCGGGCGAGGTGGTCATCCGTCACGGCGTGGAGGAGGAGGTCCGGCACGAGCGCGTGGGCATCCTCCGGTGGATCTACACCACGAACCACCACGAAATCGGCATCATGTACCTCGTCAACTCGCTCATCTTCTTCTTCATGGGCGGCCTGCTCGCGGAGCTCATCCGCACGGAGCTCGCCTACCCCGGTCCCACGATCGTGGACGCGAACACGTACTCGCAACTGTTCACGATGCACGGGACCACGATGGTCTTCCTCGTGGCGATTCCCATCCTCGCGGGGTTCGGGAACCTCATGCTCCCACCCCTCATCGGGGCCCGCGACATGGCGTTCCCCCGGATCAACGCCCTGAGCTTCTGGCTCATCCCCGTCGCGGGGACGATCATGTGGCTCGGGGTCGCGAACGTCGGGTGGTCCGGGTACACGCCCCTGTCCGCGTTCGACAGCGGCACCGGGGTCGACATGTGGATCATCGGCCTCCAGCTCCTGGGGATCTCCTCGACCGCAGGCGCCATCAACTTCCTGGTCACCGCCCTGCGGCATCGCGCGCCCGGGGTGACGCTGAAGAACCTCTCCCTGTTCGCCTGGTCCATCGTGGCCACGGCGGCAATCACCCTGGTCGCCACCCCCGTGCTCGCCGCAGGGGCCTTCGTCCTCCTCCTAGACCGCCACGGGATCACGCACTTCCTGACCCAGATCAGTGGCGGCGACCCGATCATGTGGCAGAACCTGTTCTGGTTCTACTCCCACCCCGCCGTCTACATCATGATCCTGCCCGCCATGGGCATCGTGTCCGAGGTCATCCCGCGCT
>CAZJIP010000205.1:0-3737 GCA_964546105.1 uncultured Methanomassiliicoccales archaeon | reverse complement strand
TCTACAGCGCGAAGCGCAAGGAGCGCAAGATGCACCAGGAGCTCGACCGCCTCCGCCGCGACCTGAAGCAGAAGATCTTCGTCGGCGAGCCCGGCGGCGAGACGTTCGTGACCGCGGCGCCCGAGAGGCTCCTCGAGGCGAAGCACGAGCTGGCGGCGGAGCGCGCCGCGAAGCAGGAGCAGCCCTCGGCGCGGCCAGCACCGCGCCGGAAGGGACCCACCACGCTGGACGACTACTGAGCCGCGGATTTCTCGGGGGCGGACGACGGCAAGGCGGCATTCGCGAATGTTTTCAGGGAAATAAGTGCCATATCTTCATCGGCTCCCGGGCGAATCAGGGTCCCCCGGAGGGATCGGCCACGCTCCGCGAACGCTATGGGATGCTTGCCGTCGCCCTCCTGGCCCTCGGCGCGCTCGTCGCGGTCTTCTTCATCTACCAGGTCTACGCGCTCGGCTACTGCTCGGACACCTCCCAGGCATGCCAGAATCTCCACGCCACGGCTCAGCTGTACGAGTGGTTGACGTCCATGGGCGGCTTCGTGGCCCTAGTCGGCCTCCTGTTCCTCTGGGCCTACTACGCCCGATCGCAACCTGCTCGGTAGACCCTTGGCGGCACTGGCGATGGCCAGCGCAAGCCGGTCCGCGGGACCTCGAAGCCATTAGTTTATAGGTGGTGGACGGACCTATGGGGTCCGAGGCGGGGGATGGAACACTGCCCTGAGTGCGGTTGGGAGGTCGACCCCGACGAGGAGATGTGCCCGAACTGCGGGGCCTACCTCGCCGACTACGAGGACTCCGAGCAGACCGAGGACTGACGGGGCTCAGCGCCGGAAGATCCCGTGCGTGGAGTCCTTGAGGAACTCGCCGAGACCGCCGCTCGGCATCGGAATGTCGCCCTTCACGATGTCCCCCGAGGCGGCGTCCACCACGACGCTGTAGTTCTTCCCGTGGTACGCATAGGTCGCGAACCACAGGGGCGCGTGGAGGAACTCGGAGTCCTTCACGGCGACCTTCGTGCTCGCGTTCTCCAGGACGTCCACGAGGTCCTTGAGGAGCTCCCGCTGGTGGGCGTCGACCTCCTCCTGGGCGATCCGGCCCGCCTCGTCCTCGTCGACCTCCGCGTTGAGCATGCGGGCATTTCGGAGCATCTGGGTCGTGTCGAAGGGGATCTTCAGGGAGAGCGGGATGTGGTAGTCCGCGACCGCGTACTCCCCACTGCGGCGTCCGAGGACCTTCCAGAAGTAGTTCCGCACGAGGTTCCCGCTTCGCCGCTCGTTCGTCCCCGTGCGCGTGAGGACGCCCTGGTACGCGGTGTCCGCGTCCACTTCGAAGACGTAGAAGGGCAGATAGAGGCCGTCCAGGGACGTGATCCGGGAGGCGCGCCGCAGATCGTCCGGCTTCATGACGCCGCCCTCCATCCATCCCTGGATCTGCCGCGCCGCGCCGTCGCGGTCGAAGCGCGCGGGGAGCATGGAGTGGCGGAGCAGGAAGGGTTTGTCGCTCCGGATGCGGACCGCGGAGCCGCAGTACGGGCATGTGACGATGACCTCGCCTGTGGTCAGGTTCAGCGGACCACCGCAATGCGGGCAGTTGATCGACTCGACGAGCTCGGGCATGCCAACGGAAGACTCATGAAGAGCCCACCTATAGGCGTTTCGATGGGTTCCCTCGGTGCCCTCCGCCGCGGCAGCGATCTGACGATCCTCCTGGTCTACGCGGTCCTCGCCCTGCTCCTGCTGTTCGTCCTCGTGGTCGTGGACTTCTTCCTCCAATTCACGGATTTCCCCGGGGCGCTCGTAATCGTCGTGGTCCTCGCGTTCCTGTTCATGCTCCTCCAGTGGGCCATCTCGCCCGCGATCGTCCGATGGGCTACTCGGCGCCGCATCGAGGTCACACCGCAGACGAACCCCTGGCTCTGGCAGACCGTGCAGGAGCTTGCGGGGCAGGCGAGCGTGCCTCCGCCGCGGCACATCTGGGTCAGCGCGAGCACCGACCCGAACGCGTTCGTCTTCGGCCGGACGGTCGGCTCCGCAGAACTCGTCGTCACGCGGCCGCTCCTGGAGCAGCTGAACCAGGACGAGGTCCGCGCGGTCCTGGCGCACGAGATCGGGCATCTCCGCCACCGCGACGTGACCATCATGACCTGGGTCTCCGCGGTTCCCCTCCTAGCGTATGTCCTGGCGCGGCTCGGCTTCGACGCGATCCGCTACGGGGGACGCGGCCGCGACCGGAACGCAGGGGCCGCCATCCTCGCGGCCATCGCAGTGGCCATCCTCTCCTACCTCATCTACCTCGTCACCCAGCTCCTGGTCCTCTATCTCTCCCGGACGCGGGAATCGTACGCGGACGCGTACAGCGGTGCCGCGACGAAGGACCCGCACCTCCTAGCGTCCGCCCTGACCAAGATCACTTACGGGCTGAGCCTCGCGCGGCCCGACGCGGAGCCGTCCGGCCTGCGGGCGTTCTTCATCGGGGACCCCGTCAAGGCCCGCGAGGACTACGAGGACCTGCGCCAACGGATGCAGGCCTACGACCTGAACCGTGACGGGCAAATCGACCGGTACGAGCTCCAGAAGGCGCTCGAGGCCGAGAAGAAGAGCCACTGGCGCCGCGCGAACGAGCTTTTCGCCACCCACCCGCCCACGATCCAGCGGATCCTCATGCTCGAGGAGATGGAGCAGGAGATCCACCAGTCGGGCGGGCAGCTCCCGGCGAACATCTACAAGTTCGTCTGAGGGACGGGTTCGGTCCACCTTGCGCAAGCTTGCTGGGTGGGACGGATTCTCGGCGCACAGAGGAGGAGTCCTCCCATGGCCGCGACCATCCAAGTCGTTTTCGACGGTTCCGATCCGGACCGCCTCGCGAGATTCTGGGCCGAGGTCCTTCACTACGAGATGGAGCGCCCACCCGCCGGATACGCCACCTGGGAGGCCTTCCTCACCGCGAACCACGTTCCCCGGAAGGAATGGAACTCCGCGAGCGCCATCGTGGATCCGGAGGAGAAGGATCCGCGGATCTACTTCCAGAAGATGGACACGCCAAAGCCCGCGAAGAACCGGGTCCACTTGGACGTGAACACGAGCGGCGGCGGGAAGGTCCCCTTCCCGGACCGACGTGCTCGCGGGACCCCAAAGGGAGCCGCCTCCGGGGGCTCGGGGCCACTCCGCTCCGGACCGAGCGCGACGAGCACGAGTACTGGGTCGTCATGACGGAGCTCGAGGGCAACGAGTTCTGCGTCCGGTGACACGGCCATCGGGAGAAGGTTCAAGGTCCCCGCAGGCCGATGCCGCACCCATGGCCGCCACGATCCGCCAGACCGTCCTCGTCGACGCGCCGCCGCACGCCGTGTTCGAAGCCCTCATGGACTCGAAGAAGCACGCGGCATTCACCGGGGAGAAGGCGAACATCAGCCGGAAGGTCGGCGGGAAGATGACCGCGGGGGACGGCTACATCGTCGGCCGGAACCTGCGAATCGAGAAGGACAAGGTAATCGTCCAGTCGTGGCGGACGACCGACTTCAGGGAAAGCGACCCGGACTCCCAAATCATGTTCCACTTCTCGAAGAAGGGGAAGGGGACCCGGCTCATGTTCGTCCACAGCAAGGTCCCGGACCGCCTGACGGAGAGCCTCCGCCAGGGATGGATCGACTACTACTGGGTGCCCCTGAAGGCCTACTTGGAGAAGCCTACGGCGTGACCTTGCGCTGGCTCTTGCGGACCTTGTCTTCCTCGCTCTGCC
>CAZJIP010000204.1:0-3756 GCA_964546105.1 uncultured Methanomassiliicoccales archaeon | reverse complement strand
GCCCACCCGGTCTGGATCTCGTCCAGGATGAGCAGGATGTTGTGCTCGTCGCAGAGGCGGCGCAGCTCCTTGAGGTAGCCCGGCGAAGGGACGTTGATTCCGGCCTCGCCCTGGATTGGTTCGACTAGGATCCCGATCGTCTTCGGGGTGATGGCCTTCTCCACCGCGCGGACGTCGTTGTAGGGGACCATGACGAACCCCGGCGTGAAGGGGCCAAACCCGCGCTTCGAGTCGGGGTCACTCGTGAAGCTGATGATGGTCGTCGTGCGCCCGTGGAAGTTGTTCTCCATGACGATGATGTCGCCCTCGTCCTCCGGGATGCCCTTCGTCTGGTGGGCCCATCGGCGCGCGACCTTGATGGACGTCTCGACGGCCTCCGCGCCCGTGTTCATGGGCAGGGCCACGTCCATGCCCGTGACCTCGCAGAGCTTCTTCAGGAACGGCCCCATCCGGTCGTTGCAGAAGGCACGCGACGTCAGGGTGACCTTGTTCATCTGGTCCTTCGCGGCCTTCACGATCCGCGGGTGCAGGTGGCCCTGGTTGATCGCCGAGTACGAGCTCAGCATGTCGATGTACTTCTTGCCTTCGACGTCCCACACCCACACGCCCTTGGCCTTCGAGATGACGACGGGCAGCGGGTGGTAGTTGTGCGCACCGTAGGTCTCGTCCAATCCGATGTAGTACTTCGCGTCCATGGAGGCCAACTCCGTGAGGATACTCGTCCCTGCAGGGAGGACGCGAGACACAATCTCGATGAGGGATTCAAGGTTTGGCTTAGAGAATGCGTACGAGGTACTCGAAAAAGGACGGATGAAGCGCGAAGCCCTACGACTCCTTCCGCTCTTCCTTCTCCTTCTGGAGGACGCGGACATGGTCGCCGCGGACCGTCACGGGGATGCGGACCATGGCCTCGAACAGCTCCACGGTGATCTCCTCCTTGGTCTCGTCGATCTTCTGGACGCGGGCCTTCTCGCCCTTGAACGGTCCCGCGACGAGCTCGACGATGTCGCCCTCCATGATGCCGCTGACCACGGGCTTCGGCGTCAGGTAGAGATCGATGTCCGAGAAGCTGATCCCCGCCTTCTCGCCCTCGCCCTTGACGACGCCGCGCGCGCGGCGCACGCCGCGGACGACCTCCTCGAGGCGGTCCGGGTTCATGCTCTCGACGAACACATAGCCGCGGAGGTTCGCGGGCACGAGGATCGCGAAGATCCCGACGTCCTTGGCTTTCGCGCGGGCGTAGATGGAGTCCGCGACGGCGCGCTCGTGGCCGATGGAGCACTTGACCGCGAGGACGGCCTGCCGCGCCGTGAAGCTCAGCGTCTTCACGTCGGTCGCCGTGGGGTCGCTCTTGGAGATGCCGTTTAGGATCACGTTCAGGCGGTCCCCGAACCGGGCGCCCTTGGGGCAGGTGATGGACAGGGTGATCTCGCGCTGGCCCTCGGGGATGAGCATGAACTCCTTCTCCGTGACCTTGGTGAAGGTCACGTCCCACGCCTTCTCCTCGACGCCCCAGAGCTTGATGCCCCACTCGGGGGGGTCCGGGAGCTCGGAGCCGTAGACGAGGTCCACCTTGATCCGGATCGTGTCGTCGTCCGTGCCCGTGTTGGTCAGGATCACGGGGTACTCCTTGACCTGGCCCGCGGTGAGGGAGACCTTCTCCTCCTGGAGTTCCAGCTTCACGCCGCGGTGGCCCGCGGGAGGGCGCTCCTCGGGCTTGGGCTCGGGCTTCTTCTCCGTGCCCTTGGACAGGTCGTCGAGCAGTCCCATGGTCTCCCCCGATGTCTTCCGATCAGCCGAAGAGGTTCGTGAAGAACGAGCCTCCGAACCGCATGACGAAGTAAATCGCGAACCCGAGCGCGCCCACGGCGAGCAGGCCTAGGCCCGTGATGATGATGACCTTGCTGAACTCGTCCGAGGTGGGCTTGCGGGCCATCTTGAGGATGCGCCCGTACTTGCCCTTGCCCATTCGCTTGAGGCGCTCCTCGATGCGCCGTTGGACCTCCCAACCCTTCTCGATGATCTCGGCCATGGTCTTGAGTCCCTCACCGCACGATATCCACGCCCGCCGCGGGGCCACGGACGTGCTCCCCGGGTCCGAGGATCTGCTTCGATCGCACCCCGGTCAGGATGAGCATGACGCGGAGCTTGTGCTCCAGGGTCTGGTCGATCGCGGCGCCCCAGATGATCCGGGCGTTGTTGCTGATCCGTCCCTGGACGATCTCCGCGACTTTCTCCGCCTCGGAGACGCTCATGTCCACGCCCCCCGTCACGTTCACGAGGGCGCCGGTCGCGGCGCTGATGTCCACGTCGATGAGGGGCGAGTTAATCGCCTCCTCGATGGCCTCCTCGGCCCGGTTCTCCGAGTCCGATTCGCCGAGGCCGATCATGGCGACGCCGCCGCCCTTCATGATCGTCTTGATGTCGTTGAAGTCCAGGTTCACGAGCCCGGGCTTCGTGATGACTTCCGTGATGCCCTTGATCGCGCGCATGAGCACGTCGTCCGCGACCTTGAAGGCCGCATTCAAGGCTAGACGCGGCACAAGTTCAAGGAGTTTGTCGTTCGGGATGACCACCACGGTGTCCGCGAAGTTTCGAAGCTTCTCGAGGCCGTACTCCGCGTTCTCCGCGCGGATGGCGCCCTCCGCCTTGAACGGGAACGTGGTGATCGCGATGGTCAGGGCGCCTGCCTCCTTGGCGAGCTGGGCAATCACGGGCGCTCCGCCCGTGCCCGTGCCGCCGCCTAGGCCGCAAGTCAGGAAGACCATGTCCGCGCCCTGGATCACGGACCGCAGTTCGTCGTTCGCCTCCCGCGCGGCCTCCTCGCCGACCTGGGGCAGCGCCCCGGCCCCCAGGCCGCGCGTCGTCCGCCGCCCGAGGAGGAGCTTGTGGGGTGCGCGGATGATGAGCAGGTGCTGGGCGTCCGTGTTGCACGCGTAGAGCTCCGCGCCGACGATGCCGCCTTCGACGAGACGGTCGATCGTGTTGCAGCCGCCCCCGCCGATGCCGACGATCTTGATGTTCGTGCGTAGGCTCGCGAGGATGCGCTCGAGTTCGGCATCCTCGGTCCCCATCCCGATCGCCGCCGTGGGCGACTCGGGAACCCGCGGCTCCTCCGCCGCTCGGGTGACGACTTCCCTAACAATGGAGTCCATGTTTGGGCCTCCGGCTACGCGAGATGCAAGGCGAAGCAGCCGCGAAGGGCACGTAAAGATGGGGCGCTAATAAAGGTTCCGGGGTGGCGTTGGCGCCACCCGGCATTCCGTTTTCTCGGAGGAAATCGCCCTCAGCGGATGACGTCCACGCCCACCCTCGCGCGTTCCTCGGCGGGGTCGCGGCGGCCGACGATCTGCTTGGACCGCACGCCCGTGGCCACGAGCATGACCCGCAGGGTGTGCTCGAGGGTCGGGTCCACGGTGGCGCCCCAGATGATCCGGGCCGTCGGCGAGACCTTGCCCTGGACGACCTCCGCGACGCGCTCCGCCTCCGCGATGGTCATGTCGTTCCCGCCGGTCACGTTGATCAGGACGCCATGGGCCGACGACACGTCGACCTCGAGGAGCGGGCTGTTGATCGCTTCCTCAATCGCCTCGACCGCGCGGTTCTCGCCCATCGCCTGGCTCTCGCCCAGGCCGATCATGGCGACGCCGCCTCCCTTCATGATCGTCTTCACGTCGTTGAAGTCGAGGTTCACGAGACCCGGCTTCGTGATGATCTCCGTCAGGCCCTTGATGGAGCGCATGAGGACCTCGTCCG
>CAZJIP010000203.1:0-3846 GCA_964546105.1 uncultured Methanomassiliicoccales archaeon | reverse complement strand
GTGCGTCTGCCGCTCGTCCTTGAGCTTCCGTGCCGCGAACAATCCCCGTGCCAAGCTGCTTCCTCGTAGGGTGGAGTGCGTCCTAATTTGCAGGAGCTATATAAGGATGGCGAGACGCAGCCGTCACGCCGCGCCCGGAGGCGCACTCGTGGTCGCGGAAGGCGCCTCGACCGCCACGCTGCAGTAGGGACACGGGAAGCGCTCCTCCGGGAAGGCCCAGGGGTTCACCACGCCGCCGCAGTGGGCGCCGCGCTCCACGAAGACCTGCTGCTTCTCCGCGCTGGCGAGGACGAACTTGTCCGTGGCGCGGTCCACCACGCCCGCCACGTAGTGCAGCTCGATCGCGTGGGACAGGAGGCGCTCCGCCTCCATGGGCGTCTTCCCCACCTTCCGCGCGAGGTCGTCCATCCGGATCCGACGGTATGTCTGCACCCATGCAGCGAACTCCTTGAGCGGTTTCTCGCGGTGCCACTCAATCACGCCGAACAGGAGGGCAATCGCCGCGGGAAGGACGCCGCCCGGGATACAGATGTAGGCCAGCATGGGCGTCAAGGAGATCGTCATGAAAATGACGATCAGGGCCAAGACAAGGACGAAGCCGCCGGCGGCCAGCAGGGTCTCCGCATCCAAGCCGAGCGGTCCGCCGCCCTCCGGATCGGGCATCTGAGAACCGGGTGGGCCGCGTCCCTACTTCAATCCGGCGCCGCAGGAATCGCGACGGCGAACGGCCGCGGATTTATGCGACGGTGGGCGGAGGGCTCCCCAGGCTCTTCAGGATGGCCTCCGCGCTCAGCAGGGCGGGCGAGATGATGTGGTCTGCTTTGACTTCGCGAAGCTTCTCCAGGTTCTCCTGGGACGAGACCGTGGCGTACACGGGGACCTGGCGCGCGATCTGCTTCGACGTGAGGCAGATGAACGCGTTCTCGGAGTCCTCTAGGGAGGCCGCGATGACCGCGCGGCTCTCGGCGACGCCGGCCTTCCGCAGGACGTCGACGGTCTCGTAGTCCCCCTGCATCGCGGCGGCGCCCTGCACCGAAAGAACGTCGACGGTGGCCTTGTCCTTCACGACGACGAGGACCTGCTCCTTCGGGAGGTTCTTCAGCAGTACGCGGGCGGTGTCTGAGTATCCGCACAGGACGATGTGGTTCTTCATGCGACTCGCCTTCCGGACCCGGTGGCCTTCCCAGTACGCCGTGAGGGCCGCGGGGCCCAAGATCTGGGTCATGAAGGAGAGGATGACGCCCACGGAGAGGACGGCCACGACGACGCCGACGAGTTCCCCCGCGAACGTGTTCGGATTCGCGGCTCCGATGAGCGTCAAGACCATGACGATGAAGTAGAAGCTGGAGCCCAGGGATTGGCCGTCGACCACGGCGAAGACCACGGTTCCGCCCACGACGATGGCCACGATGGCCACGAGGTGCGTGACCGTCTTGGACCGGAGCTCTCCCGGGATATAGGCCAACGGGTCGAGCCGCCGGTTCATTCGGGTCCCCGAACGGCGGCCGCGTACATAGCCTTGACCGGGCCAAATCGGGATCGAATCACTTAGGCAGCGGCGGGTCCGCGGGCGCGGCCACGGGCTCCGCGACCGCGTGGTTCCGTCCGGGCTCCCGCAGGAACAGCACGGCGACCGCGGAGACGGCGATGAGGCTCAGGGCGATCATGGCGAAGGCCACGGGGCCGTAGGTCACGGTCAGGGCGCCGCCCATGATCGGACCGACGATGAGGCCCGACCCGAAGATCAGGGAGTAGATGCCGAAGCTCGTGCCGGAGACGTCCCGGTGGATCACGTCGCCGAGGTAGGCGAGGGCCGCCGGCGGGAAGGTCCCCGCGCCGAACGAGAGAGCGGCGATGGCCGGCCAGACCCGATACAGATAGGTCGGGTCCATGCCGCCGCTGGGCTGCGTCGCCAGGGAGAACAAGATGGCGAGACCCCCAAAGCATCCGAGGCCGATGAGCATGAAGGGCCTCCGAAGCCGCGCGACGTCCGACCAGCGGCCGAAGGCGACGAGCGAGACCGCCAACGGGACCCCGAACGCCAGGACGATCACGATCAGGGTCATCATCGGAATGGGCGCACTCCCGCGCCCGGCGATGATCTGGTCCGTGAACGTGAGGACGTAGCCGTACAGGGCGACGACGGGGATGTACACCGGGAGGAGGCGGATGATGTCCTTGTTCCGGAAGACCTGCTTGAGCAACCCGAGGGTCCCCAGGGGCGGGGCGGGGACGAACTTGGCGTCCTGGACGTAGAACCACACGAGGAGGACGGAGACGACGACGCCCGCGCCGGCGACCAGGAGGACGCTGTCCGGGCTCCAGCGCAGGGCCGAGAGCGCGAGGAAGCCAGCACCGAACCCGCCCGCCAGTCCGCCGAACGTGACCAGGTCGAAGACGGCCATGAGCTGGGCGCGGTTCCGCAAGGAGCTGTGGTCGTTCACCATGGCGAGCGTAGACGAAACCTTGGCGCCCGCGCCGATGCCGAACATGGTGAAGAATACGGCGGCCAGGTAGCCCTTCGCGGCTTCCAGGACGTAGGAGCCGATGCTCACGATGAACAGGAGGACTGCGGCCGCCGTGATCACGTGGGCGAAGATCAGGATCCGCTTCCGTCCGTGCTCGTCGCACTGGGCGCCGAAATACCCGACCGTCGCGATTTCGGCGACCGGATACACGGCGAACAGGAGTCCGTGCCAGAACGCGTTCGCCTGGCCCGGCAGGATGACGTCCTGCATGACCGCGACACCCGCGAAGGCCGCGGCACGCATGATGAACGTGGCGAAGTAGAGGGCGGCGAGGTTGCTCACGTCCGCGCGTTCCAGTCCAAGGAACCGCTGCAGGAACCCGGTCGTCCAGTCCACGACTCCGATCGCCTCACCCCGGCGGTCCGGTCGTGGGGGCCGCCTTCGCGGCCAACTTGTTCCCCGGGATATAGCCTTGTGGTCTGGGTATCGGCCGCGAGTCTCAGGCCGCGGGGAGGGCGTCTCGGCGTCCACCACCGGGCCAGAGTCCTCCCAGAGTCGCAACTTTGAATTTCACCGCGGTATTCTTAAGTACGGAGGCGATGACATGAGCGCGGTCCAGGAGGTCTCTCCCTGTTCTGTAACAAGTGCGGTCGGCAGCTCCCCGACGGTTCCGTATTTTGCAATTTCTGCGGTGCCCCGCAAGGCGTGATCCCTCAGCCGGCCGGCGCCCCCGCGGCGCCCGGCGTGCCGGCCCCGGGGACTCCCGCCGCCCAGGCATACACGCCCCAGGTGCCGGTCCCGCCGGCCGCGCCGCCTCCCCTGCCGCAGAACCTGCGGTGCAACTCATGCGGCGCGCCCCTGAAGCCCTCCGCAGGTCTCGCCCTCGTCGTCTGCGCCTACTGCGGCGCGGTTACGACGATGGGCGCGGGTGGGGCGGCCCAGCTCATCCAGAAGCACTTCATGCTCGCGAGCGCGATCGGCCAAGAGCAGGCCCTCAACGCGGGCGGGGAGTGGCTGAACAAGGGCGTCCTGCGCCGCAAGGTCGCGGAACGGTCCGACCTCGGCAACACGGTCCTGCGGTTCGTCCCGTACTGGGTCGTCCCGACCACGATCGTGGCCGACTACCAGGGGACCCGGGGGACCGGCGTCGCCCAGATGCGATCTGAGACGACCGGCGGCAAGATCCTCGGGGGTGCCCTGTTCGCGCTCACCGCGGCCGCCGCGGCGAATCAGAACCGGAACGTGCAGTCCAAGGTCACGCGCGTGCGGGATCGCATCCAGATCTCCAGGAACATCCCCGTCGTGGCGGTCCGCGGATACAACAAGTACCAGCCCGAGGGCGGCTACGAATTCAACGAGGCCGCGAAGATCAACTTCG
>CAZJIP010000202.1:0-3870 GCA_964546105.1 uncultured Methanomassiliicoccales archaeon | reverse complement strand
CGGGAGGCTGAGGAGGGGGACCAACCCGGTCACGATGCCGGCGATCGCGGGGAGCACCGCAAATTGGCTTTCGAGGTAGTAAACCATGAAGTTCGCGCACAATGCGGCCGTCCCCTGAATCCCGAGTAGGGCCAAGCCCAGGATGAGGAGGCGTCGGTCCCGGAGGACGGCTCGTATCTGCGGCCCGCGGGGTTGGTTCCGTTCGGAGAAACGGCTCGCCTCCGGGGGCAAGACGAGGAGGAGCAGGACGGCCGCTACGATTCCCGCAATCCCGTTGGACACCATGACCGGCCTCCAGCCTACGTACGAGGAGGCGGTACCATCCCCGACGAGCGCCAGGACGCTTCCAAGGACCCCGAAGGCGCTGAACAGGCCCACGGCGAATCCGCCGGAACCCGTCCTTTGGTATCCTGCCACTAGACTGATCGCAGGCGCGCTCGCCAGGCCGATCCCAAGGCCTGCGAGAAATCGCAGTGCCACGAGGTCCGCTGCCGAGGAAGCGAACCCCGTCCACAAAACCGCGGCCGATGCGACAAGCGCCCCGGTAGCCGCGGTATTCCTCCGTCCGTACCTCGCGGCCGCAAGGCCCGCAGGGATCTGGGCGATGCCCTCGCCCACGAGGAAGCCCGCCGTGATGAACCCAAGGGCCGAGATGCTCTCCCCCAGGTCCCCCGCGACGAAGGAAAAGGCGGCGGGGAAACTGAGCGAATTGAGCCCGAAGGTTGTGGAGGAGAGCAGAATCGCAAGCGTTGACGTTCCGTGGTGTCCCTGGGATTTCAAAAGGTATCACACCTCACCTTCGCAGACCGCGAGACGGGAGTTCGCGGATTCCACGCCGCATGGGGAGAGCCTCCAAGGCTGCGCGCGTCCGGTCGTCATGAAGTTCCTCCACCCGGAGCGCGTCTCTGCTTCTTGAGGTCGCTTCTTTCCTCTTCCGCAGCCTTTCATCGCTGCCCGCCGCATGGGATGTGACCGCACCGTCGCGAATCCCTCCGGTGTGCCAACAACGCGCCCCGTCCCGAGGCAAGCCCGAAACCCGCCCCCCATCCCGACCCGTCCTCACGTTGACGAGGGACCATGTGTTCGCAAGCGCCCCGTCTCTGGGGGGTCGCGCAAAGACCTCGCAATCCTTGTCCTGCTCTTGGCCTCGTCCCACGCCTTTCGAGTCAAGGTTCATCGGCAAGGTTTCTCCGGATGCGTGGAGAACCGCATCGAGACGAGATCGGCGGTGCCCGCTTGAGCGCGGAACGAACCGTCCGGCGCCCCGGGGCCTCCTGCGGTTCCAGCCGCAATATTCGTACCATCGTGGATTGGGCCTCCCGTCCACGAGGACATCCCTGTCCGCCTTCAGCCAGTCCCTGCGGGTCCAGCCCTTCCCTTTGTCTTCGTTCTCCCAGCTCATCGCGACTTCCCCTCGGCGGGAGGTGCGAACGACATCGCCCAGGCGTAGCCTTCACCGGTCCCATCAGACTCGCCGTTAACACTTGAGCAATGACACACCTGAGGATGCGTCAGCTGCAGAAACCATGGCCTAGATGGGCAGTATGAATCATGAGAGAGCCGTCCACGTAGCATGCCGCGGGAAGTCGTTCGCGGCTATGCCCACGCGCGGAGGTCAAAACAGGCCGCAAGGAGCGGTGCCATCTTTAGCTCAAGGTGCACCGGCCAGATTGCTCTGGCCTTCCATGGCTGCGCTTGCCGTATCAACTCCGTCGCGTGGACGCGGCTCCCTCATGCCCCGCGAGGGCGATGACGTTCGGGGTTCCGCCACGGAGGGTATCCATTCGAGACTCGGCCGAGTCGCTGCCCTTTTCCGCGCGTTCGGTCAACGGAGCTAAAGGCGCGAGATGGCACCCGGAACCGCTCGAGGCCGTTGCGGGGGCACCGAGCGGCTCTAGGCCGCGCTCTCCTCGGGGGCCCTTCCTGGGAATGCCCGGTTACCCAAGCCGTAGGCATAGAGCGCGAGGATGAAGGAGAGAAACGACGCCGAGGCGCCGAACGCGACCCAGGCGAAGTGCCTGAGGTCCCACGCTGCGGCCAAGATCATCGCTAGGACGTCGGTGTTGAAATGCAGAGACGGGATTCCGGCGATGCCGAATAGGACCAACAAGAGCCAAGCTAAGCTTCGGCGGATTAGGCGCCCGCGCGCCTCTTCCCGCTCCTTTCTTGAGGAGATGCTCACTCCGCCAGCCTCCGTAACTCCCATGTTATCCTCGCCAGTTCTCTCCCCGCAACTCCGGTAATTTGTCCTTCAAGCTCCGGCGCTCTGCGGCGTATGCTGCGTTTTCCCGGATGATTCCCCCCGTGCCGCGCTTCGGGGTTTCGGTGTCGCTGTTATAGGGCGAGCGGCCCCCGTCCGCCGATACGATTGCTTGTAAGAGGCGTCGGCGCTCTCCTCTCCGTCGGCGTGCGCCCGGGCGACCCGCGAGAGGTCATCCGACCCGGGGGATCGCCCGCGTTTCCAGGCAACGCCTCAGCCAAGTCGCGATCCGGTGGGGCTTGAGCGTCATGCATGGCTCAGCCGCGTAGCCCCATCGGTATTCCAGATTCATCGGACTGCCTATGTCCAACTGGGAGGAGACGAATCGGAAGGCTTTCCATTCGACAAGTGCAGCCGCAAAGAAGGCGCGCTGCCCTCGTCTCCCTCCGGCGGGAACGTCGGGACCGCTCCAGACGGGTCCTGCGGGGGAGAGCCCTGTGTAGCGGAGCCGCGGGAGGGGGTGGCCGCAAGGACTCCCGCGGAGCTCTGTGTCGAAATCTAGACATGTCGGATTCGCGTGGGAATGCTTAAATATATCGCGATATTTCGTGTGGGCCGATGATGCCTAAGGAGAACTTCGGTGGTTCGTTCCACTTCCTCGCGCGCGGCGACTTCGCGGGTCTGGTCCTCTCGGCCCTCCAAGAGAAACCGATGCACGGGTACGAAATCATGAAGGCCCTCGAAGAGCGCTTCCAGGGATTTTACAAGCCTAGCCCCGGATCCATTTACCCCGCCCTGCGATCTCTCCTGGGGAAAGGGTACGTCACGGTGACGGGTGAGGAGCGCCGCAAGACGTACCGGATCACCGCCAAAGGGCAGGCGTACCTAAGGACCTTCCGGGCCGAGCTGAAAGCGCACTTCGACGCGGTTCACAAAGCCCTCGGCCCCGAGCGCGCCGCGATGTTTCAGGAGCTTCGGAACACGGGGCGTCTGATTGCGACGAACATACGCCATGTCACCCCGCAGCAGGCGAAGGAGCTCCGGACCCTCATGCTCGAGATGCGCGAGCGAATCATCAAAATCCTGGCGCAATGAACGGAGGTGCGAACCCATGGACGAGAACATCATCGAAGTGTCGGACCTGACCAAGCAGTTCGGCGAGCTAACCGCGGTCAACCACATAAGCTTCCACGTTCGAGAAGGCGAGGTCTTCGGGTTCCTCGGTCCCAACGGGGCCGGGAAGACAACGACGATCAACATGCTGACGACCGTACTGAGGCCCAATGGAGGCGCCGCGAAGGTGAACGGTCATGACGTCCAGCACGAACCCCTCGAGGTCCGGCGGTCCATCGGCCTCGTGCCGCAGGAGTACACGGCGGATGAGGACCTGACGGGGAGGGAGAACATCATGCTCGTCGCAAGCCTTTACGAAGTCCCCAAGGCCGAGGCCCGGGCGCGCGCGGTGGAGCTCCTGGAGCTCGTTCAGCTCAAGGACGCGGCAGACCGGACCGTGGACACCTACAGCGGCGGTATGCGCCGCCGGCTCGAACTCGCGATTGGCCTGGTCAACCGGCCGAAGGTCCTCTTCCTCGACGAGCCGACGCTCGGGCTCGACGTCCAGACGCGCACCGCGGTCTGGAACTACATCCGCCTCCTGAAGGAGAAGTACC
>CAZJIP010000201.1:0-3871 GCA_964546105.1 uncultured Methanomassiliicoccales archaeon | reverse complement strand
ACGTGGCCACGGTCGTCGAGGACCGCGTCGTGGAGGACGACCTGATCACGACCGCAGGCGGTGTGTCCGCGTCCATCGACCTCGGCCTGCACCTCCTGAAGAAGTACTTCGACGGGGAGCTTGCGGACGAAGTCGCAGAGCGCATCGAGTACCGCGGCAATCCCTAGGCGAGCCCCTGGCCCAGGCACTTGACAAGGACCGATGCGACCCGTTCCGCGGCTTCCTCCAGCCGAGAGGAACGGAATGCGGGCTTCCACGCTCGCCACAATTCATCGCTCACAACGAGCACGTTGCACACTTCGACGCCGCGGAACTTCCCCAGGGCATACATCGCCGACGTCTCCATGTCGACGCTGACGACCCCCTGGCGACGGTAGGCCTCGATCTTCGATACGAGCTCGCGGTAGGGGGCATCCGTCGTCCAGTGAGGGCCGGAGACCACACGGATGTCGTGCCGTTCGAAAGCGTCCCGCAGCGGCCCGACGAGGCGAGGAGCGGCCTCCACGATGTCGTCGTCTCGGAGATAGTGGGCGGATGTGCCCTCCTCCCGGCGACAGTCGGTCGGGAGGAGGATCGTCCCCACGGGAGCGGTGGGCTGAAGGCTCCCCGCAAGACCCACGCCCACGAAGACCCGGGCGCCGCAGGCAATCATCTCCTCCATCATCATCACGGTCCCGGGAGCTCCGATGGGGGCGTCCAGCACGGACACGGGATGGCCTTCCGCGGCCCCACAGTACAGCGGGTTCGACTCCGGGTACATCCAGTGTTCGGCGCGCCTCGCCCCCAACCGGTCGACCAGGTTTCGCAGGACCCTGTCGGACCAGGCGAGGACGCACACGGGGGCGACCCCGATGTCCTCCTTGGCGATGCCGCGCTGGGCCACGTAGTAGGCGATGAACATCTCCGGTGTGAAGCGCACCCCCATCTCGGACACCCTGATCGTCCGGATGGACGCTGGAGACCTCAAGGGGCTGCTCGACGGCCCGCCCACTTGGGAAGCGGCACCACAACGCCTAAGAAGACCCGTTCCTTCTGCCCGCCGCCGGGGAGGAGCCTGTGAAGTTCCTTCGGAAGGGCAAGGTCAAGGAGGTCTACGAGGTCTCCGAGGACGAGCTCGAGTTCGTCTTCACGGACCAGATCAGCGTCTTCGACAAGATCATCCCGAGCCTCATCCCGAACAAGGGCGAGACCCTCTGCCGGACGTCGGCCCACTGGTTCCAGGTCGTGAAGGACCTGGGGATCGGGACGCACTTCCTCCGCCTGAGCGGCCCCAACAAGATGCGCGTGAAGCGCGTCCAGGTGATCCCGGACTACGACCGGATCACGCCGAGGACGACGAACTTCCTGATCCCGCTCGAGGTCATCGCCCGCTACTACGTCGCCGGCTCTATGCACGACCGCATGAAAGCGGGCAAGGTGCGCCCGGAGGACGTCGGCTTCCCCAAGGGCCACGTGCCCGCCTACGGCGAGCCCTTCCCCGAGCCGTTCGTCGAGGTGACGACGAAGCTAGAGAAGGTGGACCGCGAACTCACGCGCAAGGAGGCGCTGGAGATCTCCAAGCTCTCCGAACGCGAGTACGACGACCTCGTTTCTGCGGTCCTCAAAATCGACGCCAGGATCAACGCGGACGTCAAGGGACGCGGTCTGATCCACGTGGACGGCAAGAAGGAGTTCGGGATGGACAAGGAGCGCCACCTCATGCTCCTGGACACGTTCGGGACCGCGGACGAGGACCGCTGGTGGGATGCCGACGCCTACGCGAAGGGGGAGCATGTGGAGCTGAGCAAGGAGTTCGTGCGTCAGTACTACCGCAGCACCGGATACCACAAGGCCCTCATGGACGCCCGCGCCGCGAAGAGGCCCGAGCCGGACATCCCTGCTCTCCCGGACGACGTCGTGAAACAGGTGTCCCATCTCTACGTCGGTCTCTTTGAACGCCTGACCGGGGAGACGTTCCGCTGAAACGCCGCAGAACGGGAAAACGCTTTTAGGACCGGCGGGCATGCACGCCGCGTTGGGGTCTGCGGAATGGAACCGATGGTCTACGTCGACGGCAAGTTCTACCCTCAATCCGAAGCGAAGCTGAGCGTCTTCGACCACGGTCTCCTCTACGGAGACGGCGTCTTCGAGGGAATCCGCGCCTACAACGGCCGGATCTTCAAGCTCGATCAGCACGTCAACCGCCTGTTCCACAGCGCGAAGGCCATCGACCTCAAGATCCCGCACACGAAGGAGGAGATGGCGAACCTCATCCTCGAGACGTGCCGCAAGAACGACATCAGGGAGGGCTACATCCGGCCCGTGATCACCCGCGGCCCCGGCGACCTTGGCCTGGATCCGCGGAAGTGCAAGCGCGGGCCGAGCGTCGTGATCATCGCCCAGCCCCAGATCAACCTCTACGGGAAGAGCGAGAAGGGGCTCAAGATGACGACGTCCTCCTACCGTCGCGTCCCGCCCCAGAGCCTGAGCCCGTCGATCAAGTCCCTGAACTACCTGAACAACATCATGGCGAAGGTCGAGGCGAACCAGTACGGGGCGGACGAGGCCCTCCTCCTGGACATCCACGGATACGTGTCCGAGGCGAGCGCGGAGAACTTCTTCATCGTCAAGAACCACACGGTCACGACCCCCTGGTCGAGCACGAATCTCCCCGGCGTGACGCGCGAGACGGTCCTGGAGCTGGCGCCGCAGCTCGGCCTGAAGGCGGAGGAGCGGCTCTTCGCCCTCTACGACGTCTGGGCCGCGGACGAGGCGTTCCTCACGGGAACCGCAGCGGAGATTGGCCCGGTGGTCGAACTCGACGGCCGCCAGATCGGCGACGGGAAGCCGGGGCCGGTGACGAAAGCGATCATCAAGGCGTTCCGGGATCTCGTCATGAGCACGGGCACGCCGATCTGATCCGCGCCTTCCGGACCCTTCGCAAAGCTTAAGGTAGGCCTAATTCGCCCTTCGCGAATCGTACAAGAAAGGCTTTAACCCCCTGGGGCCACGGCACCGTTGGAGGTGAAGAACCTGATCTCCATCCCCATCGCCGCTGCCGTCGGCGCAGCCGCCGGTGCGGTGACGCTCGGCGCGGTGTCCGCGGCCCACGGGGACATCCCGGGACTGACGGTCGCCCTGCAGCACATCCCGGGCAGCGCGCCTGGGTACAGTGTGGTGAGCACGGTCGCGTCGGCCCTCGTAGGCGGCGCGGCAGGCGGCGGAATCGGAGCCGCCGTGGCGGGCGTGGCGAAGGCCGTCGGCGCGAAGGCCGCGGCCGTCGTCCACTGAGCCGCCCTCCCGACGTGCGAATCATCGCATGCGTTCACCGTGGCCCCCTCGGGCCACACCTTCCCTTTTTCCAGGCCCTTCTCGCGGGGAACCTCTCCGGACGCAGTCGACCCTTCCCGACTTGGTCGCTCCCGCCTACTAGATGTCGATCTCGACGAAGCCTTCGTTCTCGCGGGCCGGGTACGTCCGCAGGGGCGCCTTCAGGCCTTCCTCCTCGCATGGCATCTCGGGCTTGACCTTCGGCTCCGCCACGAGCGCGCCCGTCCGGATGTCCCAGACCGCCTCGTGAGCGGGACACGTAACCTGGGGGCCGCTCACCTCCGTGAGGAGTGCGCAGCCCATATGGGCGCAGACCGCATCCATCGCATATACGGCGTCCCCGACCTTGGCCACGAGGACGGGGCGGCGGTTGATCCACGTCAGGACGGAACTACGCCTTGAGAAGATCCGGGTCGAAATGGACACGCGTCGGAAGGTCATGCGGGGCCCACCGGGGCGCAGCCTCTAAAAGGGTTGGCCCGTACGGACATGTACGGGCCCGGACAGGTACTGTGTTGACTAATTCCTAAGAGGTCCCTCGGCGAATCGGGCCTTTGCCAGA
>CAZJIP010000200.1:0-3872 GCA_964546105.1 uncultured Methanomassiliicoccales archaeon | reverse complement strand
GTGCGGGGCCACATCCGCCTGAACGTCGGGAAGTACGGCAGCTTCGCGAAGGCCGAGACGCCCATCGAGACTGTGAACACGGCCCTCGATGTGAGTGCGGTCGAGTACGAGCGCGAGCCGCGCTACCGCAGCGGCGGATACGGCGGCCGGCGCGAGGGTGGCGAGCGCCAGTTCGAGTTCGGGACGGGCGGGAGCCGCGGCGGGAACCGGGAGCGCCGGGACCGCGGGCGACGCCGCTTCTGAGCCCGAACCTCTTTCCGTTTCCTTGGACCGCCCGGTCCCGAGGGGATCGGGCCCTTCCGTTTTCGTGTTTTGCCGAAAACCGATGTCGAGCTGCCACACTGACCCGGGATACCTTAACGAGACACAGGGTGGAGAGCTCACCGGCGTCGCGGAGGGCGGCGCTCCCTGCGCTCCTCGCGCTCGGGCGCCTGGTAGATCCGCTCGGGCTGCCAGACCGTCAGACGGCCGTTGTAGTACGCGCGCGCGTTCTCCTCGCTGTACTCCACGTGGAGCACGTCGAGCTTGGATTTCATGTAGTTCCGGAACTTCACGCGCTTCGCGTCGTTCTCCTCGTTCCACATCCGGCTGAACTGGGCGTCCTTCTCGTCGACCATGGTCGTCACCGCCTCAACGCTCTCGGGAACACGGTTCGCGTCCGCAGGCGGGCCGACCGTGGTTCACTGGGACATGAGGACGCTCCGAGCGAGAGGGAGGTGCCTCATAAGGATTTTCATCCGGTTCCTTGACGGCGCAGCGACGTCAGTAGGTGAACGTGAGAACGAGATCCTCGCCCGAGGGCAGCACTTCGTAGACGGTGAGCGGGAACTGGGCGGGCGGATCCACGGGCTGTCCCGTCTTGAGGTCCCACGCCCCCTTGCACGAGGGGCAGACCAGGACCATCCGCGCCCGGTCGATGGAGCCTTCCGCGAGATTGGCCCACTGGTACGTGCACGCGGCGTCGACTCCGTAGAAGGTGCCGCCCACGTTCGCGACGGCGATGTCGTACCCCATGATCTCGAAGTGCCGCAGGGTCCCCTCGGGGAAGTCCGCGAGCTTGCAGAGCACGACGTCTGTGGGCATTCGGTCGCGCAACTCCCCGACGGCCTTAAGGATTTGGTTCACGCGGACTTCCGACGAAACAGCTGGCCGAGGCGACGCGACACGGAGCGTTTCGGGGGTGCGGGCGGAGCCTGCTTGGACACTCGGAGGACGAGCCCCTCTGCCCGGACGACGTAAACCGTTGTGCCGGCCGGTATGTCCTCGTCCGCGAAGGCCTGCCAGAGCTCGCCTTTGAAACGGACGTAGCCCTTCTGGTCCTTCCGCAGAGGCTCCTCGACCCTCGCGGGCTCGCCCACGAGCTCGCCCACCGTGGGCTTGCGGCGGCGGACCTCGTTCACCTTGTACATGGCGAACAGGATGAGGCCGCCGAATAGGACGACGGGCACCAGGAGGGTGATCACGAACCCGATCTGGTAGCCCGGGGTCAGGAGCTGGCCGGGTTGGCCGGGCGCAGACGGCGGCCCCAGGGGCGCGAGGAAGAGCGCGCCGATCGCGATGGCGATGATCCCTCCGATCCCGAACGCGCCGAAGCCGGGATGCTTCACCTCGAGGAGCAGGAGCACGACCCCGACGATGATCAGGAGGAGCGCGATGGGGTCCACGCTGAACCCGAGGCCGATCAGGGCGAGAAGGACCACGATGATCCCCGCGACCTCCGCGCCGTGGCCCGGCGCGTGGAGCCCGAAGATGACCAGGTAGATGCCCACGATGAGCAGGAGCACGGCGATGAGCGGGTCCGTCAGGAAGGTCAGGAGCTGGACCCGCAGGGAGGGCGAGAAGGCCACGATGTCCGCGCCCGCCGTGTTCAGGACGAAGTCCTTGACCGCGGTCCCGTTCTCCTGGGCGACGAATCGGTGGCCGCTCACCTGGTCGAGGAGCTCCGGGACGGTCCCCGCCGTAAAGTTCGTCGCGCCCTCTGCGAGGGCGGAGCCCGCGTCGAGGTTCAGGTTCTGCTCCACGAAGAGGGATGCCAGCGACTCGTTCCGCCCGTGGATCTTCATCCCGTTGCCGAGCTGGGCGACGACGTAGTTGATGATCTTCGGGTCCGTCACGGGCGTGGAGCCGGTGATACCCAGGGTCACAGGCTGCACGGACCCGATCGAGGTGCCCGGGGCCATGGCGGCGACGTCCGTCCACTCGAGGATGATCGTACCCGCGCTCGCCGCGCTCGCTCCCGGCGGGCCGACCCAGCCGATGACGGGGAGGCTCGTGGCCTGAATCATCATCTCGTCAATCTGGAGCGTGCTCGCGAGGTCTCCGCCCGGCGTGTCGAGCCGCACGACGAGCGCCGCGTATCCGCCCGACGAGGCCTGGCCGATCGCGTCGGTCATGTACTCGACCGTGTTGCGGTCGATCGCACCGGAGATCTCCGCGTACAAGACCCTGGGGCCCTGGGCCCTCGCCGCGGGCGGCGCGAGCACGGAGACGCCCAACAGGAGGAGGACGACCGCCAGGAGGAGTCGCTCGTGGCGGGTCGGACCGCGGTTCAACTCTCCTGCGCTCCCGGGGACGGTTTCTTCGGCATGGCCGCGCTCATGGCCGCGCTCATGGCCGCGATGTCGCTGACGGGGGTGGTCACGCTGGTCGGCGTGACGATGACCATGTTCTTCTCCCGGGCAATCTCCGTGAAGGTCTGCAGCTCCCGCAGACGCATGGCCGCGGGGGCCTGCTCGTACAGCTTCGCCGCTTCCGTCATCTTCGCGCTGGCCAGGTACTCGCCCTCGGCCACGATGACCCGCGAGCGCCGCTCCCGCTCCGCCTCGGCCTGCTTCGCGATCGCACGGACCATGGTGTCTGGGAGCGCGACGTCCCGCAGCGTGACGGACGAGACCTTGATGCCCCAGGGCTCCGTCGCGGTGTCGAGCAGAATCTGGATGCGCTTGCTCAGGTCCTCGCGCTTCGAGAGGAGCTCGTCGAGCTCGACCTGCCCGAGCACGTCCCGCAGCATGGTCTGGCCCAAGAGGTCCGTGGCCTGGACGTAGTTCTGGACCTCCGTGATCGCCTTGATGGGGTTGTAGACCTTGTAGTACACCACCGCGTCCACGTCCACGGACACGTTGTCGCGGGTCACGACGTGCTGGCGGGGGACCTGGGCGGTGACCACCCGCAGGTCCACGAGGAGCCGCTTGTCGATGATCGGGATGATCACGGTGAGGCCGGGCCCCTTGGGGTTCGGGACGAGGCGGCCCCAGCGGAACACGACGAGCCGTTCGTATTCGCGGACGACCTTGACGGCCGCCGCGATGAAGATCAGGATGATGATTCCCACGAGTAACGCTGCCAAGATGAGGACCGTATCGTCCGGCATGCCCCACTCCACTCCGGACCAAGCAAGCACCTCCCGGTTCATATATAGGTTGCCCGGGGAGGCCCGCCGGCCGCGGGCACGGGGGCTGCGAAAACCGGCCCAGGGCGAGACGGGTGCCGGCCCTCGTGGTTCAGAACCGTCCGATCATCGCAGCCATGTGCTTCGCGCCGCCGACGAAGTCCGGGAGGCGGATGTTCTCGTTGGGCGCGTGGTAGTTGGAGCCGTCGTACGAGACGCCGGGACCCGAGATCGAAGGCACGCCGACGACCTCGTTGAAGAAGCCGTTCGCCGAGGCACCGGGCGACCACGGCCACACGTCCGCTTCCTGGCCGTACACGTCCACAGAGCCCTTGAGGCAGGCCTTCACGACGCGCGCGTTCACGGAAATCGCGCTGGGGTCGAGGTGGTCCTTGTAGATGACCTCGATGTCGGTGAACCCCTTGGCCTTCAGGTGGTCCTGGAGCTTGACGAGCTGCTTGTCCGACTTCATGTTGGGCAGGAT
>CAZJIP010000199.1:0-3875 GCA_964546105.1 uncultured Methanomassiliicoccales archaeon | reverse complement strand
CCCGCGGCTCCGCATCCCCGGAGACGGGGCGGGCGGGCAGCCTGCTCGAGGTTCGGAAAACGATGAAAAGTCCTTTTAAAAAGCGCTTGGACCTGGGAATCGCAGTTGAGAACGATGCACGCGGGGCGGGTTCAGAGCTTCCCGCGGATCGCATCGAGCTTCTTCGTGAGCTCGTGGCTCTGCGCGGCCACGGCAAGTTCGCCCCGCGTCTTCTCGATCAGGCTGCGTGCGACATCCTGCTTGCGCTTGAGGGCCACGAGGGCGGTCGGGTAGTCGAAGCGCATGAGTGCCTCCAAGATCCGCTCCATCCGCTCGAGGTACAGGGACGCGGCTGCCACGTCCCCGCCGCGGAGCGCGGTGAGCGCGAACCGCCGCAGCTCGCCGACCACGTCGCCGAGGCCGAGGAGGAACGCGGTGTCCGTCACGCCGCATTCCTTGGGCGTGGGCAGCGGGTCCGAGGCGACGACTGCGTGGACCAGGAACGCCTCGCAGGCCTCCTGCATCGCGTTCTCGACGAAGCCCGCGTGGATCAGGTCCGGGTGGCCGTCGAGGAGGCTGCGGAGCTTCTGGACCTCCTCCCGCGTCTCCTGGAGGCGAGTCCGGACGTCCTCGCTGCGGTGCATTCCCTGGATCGCGCTCCCCGCGAGGCGGGCGATGGTCCGGGACGACTTGATCGCGAGCTCGCGGACCTCGTCCTTCTCGTCGAGCCGCGACTCGATCTCGGAGATCACGTCGTCCAGGTTCTTCACGCCGCGGCCATGGGCCATGGAGGTACTTGAGGGTTCTCACCCCGGCCGCCCGGCCCGGAGGAACTCGCCTGGTTAACATGTTAACCACGAGCGGCGGAGTACTTTCACCGGGGTGGGGTAGAGGCTATTATATGGCTGTTGCCATACTAGTCAGCGTGGTGCCATGGTCCTGGAGGGCTACGAGGGCGAGAGGGTTCTCCTCTCCTACGACGTGCAGGGAGCCGCCCGGTCGACGGCGGCCCGCGTTTGCCAGATCCTCTTCGGACGCGTTCGGACGGACGCCCAGGGGAGAGTTCGGAGGCAGGAGGGATTCGTCCACCGTCCCGGGGTGGTGTGGATTGGCCAGTCCGTCTTCGTCCTGCCGCCGAGGGACGCGGAGGAACTCGCCGGGAAGCTCCGGGCCATCGGGGTGCGGGTGGCCGTGGGTCCCGTGTCGATCGCGCGGTCTTCCCTCGAGGCGTTCCGACGACCTGCCGGATCCATGGGTTAACATGTTAACCATCCGCGCGGCCCGAAGACTTTGTTCCCCCCGTCCCCTTTCACCCCACGCTCATGAACGGCGTCTCCCGGCCGGCGGAACTCGACCGCGCCTGGTCCCGCGAGTACGAGCGGCTCGCCCGCGAGTTCCGCCTCCTGCTTCCCGAGGCCGCAGGCAGCGTGGTCGAGCTGGGCTGCGGGAGGGGGCAGCTCACGTTTCGTCTGGCAACGGTCGCGCCCCGTCTCCGCATCGTCGCCGTGGACTCCTTCCAGGGTCCCTATGCGGGCGGCGCCGAGGCCTTCACGGCGGGTAGGGCCGAGCGACGCCTCCGAGGCCGGGTGACCCTGGAGCGGGACGATGTGCTCGCCTGGCTCCATAGGCGAAAGGCGCGGACCTGCGACGCCGCCATCTCGAACGAGTTCCTCTGCGAACTCGACGCCGAGGAACTCAGGGACGTCCTCTCGGACTGCCATCGAATCCTCCGCCCCGGGGGCGCGACGGTCCACGGATTCGCGTCCCCCACGCCCCGGACCGCAGCGCAGCGCCTCGTGATCGAAGCCAACGTGGATCCCCGTTGGACGGAGACGAGGCCAAAGGAGTGGTTCTCCCCGCCCCCGGGGCTTGTCGCCGAAGAGCTCCGGCGCGCGGGCTTCCGCAAGATTGCGACGGCCATCTGGCCGAGCGGGCTCCGGGTCCGGGGGGAGGCCGCCCGACGCCTCCTGCGGAACTGGAACGTCCGTCCGGGGTTTTGGCGCCGCTACGAGGATCGGCTGGCCTCGGAGGGACTCGAATTCCCCGACTGGGTCCTGGTCGCCGGCCGCAAGGCCTGAGGGCGATGGCGGGACGAGGCTCGTGGTTAACATGTTAACCACGAACCCGAAACCCTCTTGTCGCGGGGGACCATGGCCCGGGCGAGGGGCGATCCCACGCTGGAGTGGATGGAAGGTCACACGAAGGTCCTCGGGTTCCGGATGTTCTACCGCATGGTGGGCGAGCCGACGAAGGGCACCCTGCTCTGCCTCCACGGCGGCCCGGGGGCGACCCACGACTACCTACTCGCCCTGGCGGACCTGGCCCCGTTCGGCTACCGCGTGGTCTTCATGGACCAGCTCGGGTGCGGCCGCTCGGAGCGGCCGAGCACGACGCGGCCCTACACGGTCGAGCACAACGTGGAGGAGGTCGAAGGGGTGCGACGCGCCCTGAGCCTCGGTCGGGTGCACCTGCTGGGCTCGAGCTACGGCGGAGCCCTCGCCCTGGCGGTCGCCCTGAAATACCCGCGGAGCCTCCGGAGTCTCGTCGTCTCGAGCGGCCTCGCCAGCGTTCCCCTCACCGTGCGCGAGATGTGGCGGCTCGTGGACCGCCTGCCCGCAACGGTCCGCGCCACGATCCGCCGGTACAACGACCGGGAGGATTTCACGAATCCGAAGTACCTGGCCGCCGTGGACCTGTTCTACCGGCGCCACCTGTGCCGCCTCCCGGTTTGGCCCCACGAGCTCGTGTACAGCCTCGAGCACACGGGGGAGGTCTACCGGATCATGAACGGGCCGAACGAGTTCACGATCACGGGGCGAATCAAGGATTGGGACGTCACGGACCAGCTGCGGCGGATTCGCCTACCCACCTTGGTGACCGTCGGACGGTACGATGAGGTCACGCCCCGCGTGGCGGGCGAGATCCACCGCGGGATCCGCGGCTCGCGCCTCGTGCGGTTCGCGCGAAGCTCCCACCTGGCGTTCTGGGAGGAACGACCGCGCTACATCCAGGTCGTCCGCGACTTCCTCGACGGGGTCCGCGGTTAACATGTTAACCGTGTGCGAGGCCATCGCGGTCCGGCCTGCCATGGCCCCGGCCGTTCACCCGCCGCGGAGGGTCCGCATCTTCTCGACCTTGCGCTGCACGACCTCGGGCTTCCCGATGTCACGCCGGGCGTAGAAGCTGCCGCCGACGAAAGCCAGCGCTTCCTCGGAAATCGCCTCGGCCTTCCCGAGGTCGTCCGCGATGCCGACGACCGCCAGGGAACGCGACGTGGTCGTGAAGATCTTCCCGTCCTTCTCGTCGACCGCGGCGTAGTAGAGCCTCGCCCCCGTGCGGCGGATGCTCTCCTCGTCCACCTTGAGCTGCTCGCCCGCCTTGGGATGCGTCCCGTACCCTGGCGGCACGACGTACTTGCAGACCGTCGCCCGGCGCGCGAAGTTCGCATGCAGCGGGAGCCCGCCCCGGGCCATGCTCATGCAGAGGTCGACGAAGTTGTCCTCGAGGATCGGGAGGACGTTCATGCACTCCGGGTCGGCGAAGCGCGCGTTGTACTCGAGGAGCTTGGTTCCGTCCTTGGTCGCCATGAAGCCGCCGTACAGGACGCCCTTGAACGGCGTCCCGCGTTCGTTCATGGCCTCCACGGTGCGGCGCATCGTGTCCAGGGCCTGCTCGTAGTCGAGCCGCGAGACGAAAGGCAGTCGGTGGTCCGCGTCGCTGTACGAGCCCATGCCGCCCGTGTTGGGTCCGCGGTCCCCTTCGTACGCGCGCTTGTGGTCCTGGGCCAGCGGACAGGGCACGAGGCGCTTTCCGTCGCAGAGGGCCTGGAGGGAGAACTCCTAGCCCACGAGCTTCTCTTCCACGAGGAACCGGGCCTGGCCGCCGACCTTCTTCTC
>CAZJIP010000198.1:0-3882 GCA_964546105.1 uncultured Methanomassiliicoccales archaeon | reverse complement strand
ATCAACCTGGAGACGAGCAAGATGGTCATCGTCCACGGCGGCCCCAAGGCCCTCCTGGTCCTCCGCATGCCCAAGTCCGCGGACTCCCAGGGCATCAAGCGCACCATGGAGAAGTACCTGGGACGGATCGAGGAGAACCTCTGACCCTCAAATCCGTTTCATCCCGCGGCCCAGCCATTCTCCCACCGCCTTGGGCACGTACCGCAGCGTCCCCGCAGCCCCGCGGTCGAACCCCTGGGATCGCGTCTTCCCCTGTCCGATGAGCTGGACCACGTCGTCCGCGGTCGCGCCGTTCGAGTCCACGGCGGTCACCGCCCGCGCAATCTCGTCGAGGAAGTGGCTGTCGCTCCCGCCCGTCTCGCCGACCCGGGCGGCCCGGGCCCGCTCCCGCGCCCGCGCGTTCCCGCGGCGCAGGGTGCGCGCGTTGGCCGTCTCGTACGCGGGGAAGACCGCCTCGCCGAGGGCGGCGCCGCCGAGGCCGGACCAGAAGCGGAAGGGATGGGCAGCGACCGCCACCCCGCCGAGTATGGTGATCTTCTCGACCGTCTCGGCCACGGAGAGGTCCCGCGGAATTACCTCGTGGACGCCGTAGGCGAGGACGTGGCCCGACGCGGAGGACACCTCGATGCCCGGGAGGACGAGGAAGTCGTCCCCGGCGGCCTCCTGGGCCTCGCGGACGCCGCGCACTGCGTTGTGATCCGTGATGGCCAAGCCGCCCAGGCCGATCCGCTTCGCGACCGCCACCAGATCGCTTGGTGACACCCGGGAATCGGGTGAATATCTCGTGTGGTTGTGCAGGTCCAGGAGCATGGACGGCCGCACAAAGGGCCGAGGCTCTAAAACCTTGCCGGGTTGGGCATTCCCAACCGGCCTTTATGCCGCGGGCCGACGCTGCGCCACCCGTGGTCCTCGAAGCGAAGATCGGCATCTTGCGGGACCGCCTCGTCATGGAGGGAGTGGAGTACCCCCTCCGCCGAGAAGGCGGAGGCTGGGTCTCCGTTCCTTCCGTGGGTGCACAACCCGGGGGGCGCGTCCGCTACGACAGTCTGCGGGACCGGATCCGAATCGAGTCATGCGGCGGATCCACGGTGATTCCCTTCCGCTGGCGGCGGACGAGCTTCACCTTCGGCGGGCAACAGTATCGGGTGGGTCCGATGGCCTGGGGCCACGTCATGGTCTCCCGCGGCGATCGTCCCGTGGCCACGGGCCGCGTGACGCCGACCGGCGTGCGCCTCGGCTACGTCGCTCCGGAACTGGAGCCCATGGCCCGCGAGCTCGCGGTGGGCCTCGCCTTCCGCGCCGTGGCGCTCTGGCTCGCCCTGGGGACCGCGGGCCGGGCCCGCTGATATACGGAATCCTTTCGGATGGTCCAAGTCGTGGGGCGCTCCTGCGGTCGGACGTGGTCGTCGAGGTAAGGCACGGAATCTGGGGAGACGGTCGGATTCGCGTTGACGGCGTCCGGACGAAGGTGCTGCGGGACACGGGCGGCTGGTGTGTCGTGAACGGGATCCATGCAGAGGAGACCGCACGCGTCCTGTACCGGGAGATGGATGACCTGAACGTGGTATGCTGGCCCACGCTGATCCTCCGAATTCAATTCCGCGGCGGGGAGGGCCACTTCGAGTGGGAAGGACGCCCTTACCACATCGCCACGATGATTGAGGGCGAGATCCGCTTGGATCAGGAGGGACGGTCCGCAGCCCGCGGCCACGTCACGCCCGCAGGAATTCACTTGGGCACGGTCGCCGCGGAACTCCTTCCGTTGATTCGGCCGCTGGTCTGGGGCCTCGCCCTCCGGAGCGAGCACGTCGGCCGCGACAGTCGCTTTGAGCCGCCGCTCTACACGGGTTGATCAGTGGACCCAGGTGCCTTCCTTGAGTCCTTTGTCCACCTTCAGGTACGAATCGCCCGCCTTGAGCGGCTTTCGGACCTCCTCGTTGAGGCCCAGGAAGTAGACGCGGCCCTCCTCGCCCACGCGGAGCTTGTACCTCTGGAAGTCCGCGAAGGGAAGCTCGGGCGCCCCGGCGACCCCGAGGATCTGGAGGCCCACCGGCGCGTCGTCCGGCGGCAGGACGAGACCGACCACGCGCTCGTCCTCGCCTGCGAGAAGCATGCCGCGGCTCTCCACACCGCGGAGCTTCGCGGGCTGCAGGTTAAGCAGATACGCAATCTTCCTCCCGTGCAACTGCTCCGGGGTGTAGTCGTTCTTGATGCCGGACACGATGTCCCGCGTGCCGGCGCCGTAGTCCACGGTGAGGATGTACAGCTTGTCCGCGTTCGGGTGGTCCTTCACGTCGAGGATCTTCGCGACGCGCACGTCGAAGCGGGCGTCCGGAGCCTCCGGCTCGGCGGACTCCAGTTCAATCTTGGAGAAGAGGGGCCGGCCCACGCGGAGCTTCTGCCCCGCGGGCACGTCCTCGAGGGCCTCGTCCCACCTCTGGGCGTGGACGTCGGAGTCGTAGCCCAGGGCGCTCCAGAGGCGCTGGGAGCTGAAGGGCAGGAACGGCGCGAGTATGAGGGCGAGGGAGCGCGCGGCGCGCAGGGACACGTGGAGGGCCGTGCCGCAGGCCGCGCGGTCCTTCTTCACGAGGTCCCAGGGCGCCTTCTGGTCGAAGTACTGGTTGCCGAGTCGCGCGAGCTGGATGGCCTCTCGGAGGCCGTCCTTGAGGTGCACGTACTCCAGGTTCTGCCCGACCTTCTTCCACTGCTCTTCGATGGCGCGGATCAGCGCCTTGTCCGTCGCATCGAGGAATCCCGCCTCCGGGACCTCGTGGTTGAAGTTCTTGTCCGCAAACGTCAGCGCCCGATGCACGAAGTTCCCGTACACCGCGAGGAGTTCGCTGTTGTTGCGCTGCGCGAACTCCTCCCACTCGAAGTCCGTATCCTTGGTCTCGGGCATCGTGGCCACGGCGTAGTACCGGATCTGGTCCGGGTCGAAGCGTTCGAGGAGATCGGGGAGCCACACGCCCTTCCGCCGGCCCCCGCTCATCTTCTCCCCGGAGATGTTCAGGTACTGCGTGGCGGGGACGTCGTACGGCAGGATGAGCTTGGGGTCCGCAGCCATCAGGATCGCGGGCCATATGATCGCATGGAAGACGATGTTGTCCTTGCCGATGAAGTAGTAGTGCTTCGCGGCCGGGTCGAACCAGAAGTCCTTCCAGCCTTCGGGCTTCCCACGGAGCTTGAACCACTCCTTGGTCGCGGTCAGGTAGCCCATGACCGCCTCGAACCACACGTAGATGCGTTTCGTCTCGTACCCGGGCACGGGGACTTCGATCCCCCAGTCCAGGTCCCGCGTGATGGGCCGGTCCTTGAGCCCTTCCTGGAGCCAGCTTCGGGTGAACGTGAGGACATGGTGCCGCCAGTGGTCCTTCCCGGAGGCGATCCAGGCCTTGAGGGGCTCCTCGAAGGCGCTGAGCCGGAAGAAGAAGTGCTTCGTCTCCCGCGGCACCGGCGCCGTGCCGTGAATCCGGCACTTGGGATCCTTGAGCTCGAAGGGATCCCAGAGATGGCCGCACTGGTCGCACTGGTCCCCCCGCGCGCGCTCGAAACCGCAGTTCGGGCACGTCCCCTCAATGTAGCGGTCCGGAAGGAAATGGTTTCCCTCCGTGCAGAAGGGGGAGACCATGGTCGCCTCGTAGACGCTCCCTTTCTGCCGCAGATCGAGGAACAAATCCTGCACCCACTTCTTGTGGTCCTCCGCCGCGGTGTTCCAGTACAGGTCGTACTTCACCCCGAGCTGCTCGATGTTCTTTGCATGGAGAGCGTGGAAGCGTTCCGCGACCTCCTTGGCCGGGACGCCCTCCTCGTCCGCGCGGACCATGGTCGGCGTGCCGTGCATGTCGCTGCCGCCCACCATGAGGACCTCGTCGCCCTTCATGC
>CAZJIP010000197.1:0-3894 GCA_964546105.1 uncultured Methanomassiliicoccales archaeon | reverse complement strand
GACGAGATGGCCGCGGGCCGGTCGCGGCCTACCCTCCTTCGTCGCCTCCCGCGCGACCTCGACGCGGGGGCCGTCGGGGCAGCCGCCTCCGAGGGTTCCGCCGACCACACTTCCGTCGTGGTCGAGCAGGATCTTGAACCCCGGCTTCGCGAGGGTCGGGCCCTCCGTCTTCGTCACGGTGGCTTGGGCGAACGGCTCGCGAGCCGCCGTGAGCTCGTGGATCCGCCTCGCGTAGTCGTGGGCCCACACAGGGTTCGTCACGCTGCCCGCCGGATATCTAGCTTTCGCGGACCGCCACCCTCATTACGTGGCTCGGCCTCCCGCGGCCGGGCGCATGGGGACGGACGCCTGGCTCGGGCTCGCTCTCGCGACGGTCGTCATCTGGGGCCTGGGGACGCTCGTCTCGAAGCCCGCCACGATGCGGCTGGGCACGCGGCGGATGCTGGCCTTCATCGCCGTCTTCGAGGGAGGCGCATACGGGGTCCTGTTCCTCGTCTTCCGCACGGCACCGCCCTCCTCGGATGCCTACGGAATCGTCGCGGGCTTCCTTGCGGCGATCACGGGAACCCTGGGGTACATCTTCTACTACGAGGGGATCCTCGTGGGGAGCGTCGGCCTCATGGGTACGGTCACCGCCGCGTACCCGGCTCCGACCATCCTCCTCTCCCTCTGGCTGCTCGGGGAGTCCCTCGATCTTCCGCAAGCCGCGGGGATCCTCCTGGTCCTCCTCTGCGTGGTCGTCCTGAGCCGCGAGCCCTCGTCGCGACGGGCGGGGAAGCGGTCCGCGGTCGTCTTCGCCCTCCTCGCCTTCATCTCCTGGGGCCTCTGGGGCTACTTCGCCAAGGTGGCCGTCGATGGCATTGGCGAAGGGAATCTCTTCGGATTCTACGCCCTCTCCAACGTCCTCGTGCTCGGCATTTTCATCCTGATCACGCGGAAGCGGCCGCTGGACGCGCCCCATGCGGACCGGGGGAACGCGATCGCCTTCGGCCTGCTCGACGTGACCTTCGGAGCGGGCGGCGTGGTCGCGCTCACGTACGCGTACGCACTGGGTCCTGCGTCCCTCGTCTCCGCCGTGACCGGATCGTATCCCCTGGTCTCCACGCTCGCGGCCCATTTCCTCCTGAAGGAGCGCTTCGGCTGGAAGGATGCGGTCGCCCTGGCCCTCTTCATCCCAGGACTCGTTCTCATCGCCTTCTGAGGTCGGTCCCTCGCGCACACCCGCCCATTCGCGCCCTCGTACGACGGCTCCATCCTCATTCCCAAGGGCCGGCGTGCGGTAGCGTGGTGGCCGGTGAGACGTGCGAGCACCCCGCGACCGAACCCCTCGGGCGACAGGGCGATGCGTCCTACGAGCGCTGCCGAAGGTGTGGTCGAATCCTGATCTTCCAGCGCGGAAGGGCATGGGTCCTGCGCCCGGTCCTCCCTGCCGCGTGATCCGTCCCGCGGGGCGACTCAGGCGTCACGGTCTCTGCAGTAATTACCCAGGATTTAGGCCGTCCATGGTGCGATAGCGGTGGCGGCGATCCCATGAAATGTCCTTCCTGCGGCACCGAAAACAGCGACGACGCCCGGTTCTGCAAGTCCTGCGCAGCGCCCCTGATGCCGACGGCCGCTCCCGGGGCGGCCCCACCCGTCGCGCCGCCGACCACCCCATCGCCCCCGCCACCGCCGCCCCGTCGAAAGCAACCCTACGAGGACATGCTCGGCCTCCTGAGCTTCGCGTTCTTCCTCCTGGCGGTCGCCGTCGCGTTCGGGCAGAATCCCAACCTGATTTCGGACTTCGGGCGCTGGTTTCAATCCATGTCCACGAACCACACGCCCTTCGTCCGCCCACCCGACGCCCTGATCGTGAGCGCCGCGTGGTTCTTCGGGGTCATCGGAGTCCTCGAATTTGTCGCCGCGGGCCTGCGCTGGTCCCTTCGCTGGATGCCCATGCGTGGGCTGTCCCGGGCCCTGAGCGGCGTCGGCGATCTCATCTTCGCCGCTCTCCTCCTCCTCTACGCGGACCGCGGCATCTCCGGCGCCTTCCTGATCACGATCCTTGTCGGCGTGGCGGCGGCCCTCCTCATGATCTACGTGACCATGGGGATCTACTGGTCCTCGGCCCGGCCCGCGCCAGTGCCCTCGGTGTCGGAGCCGCCCGCCCGGCAGTGAGCGCGGACGCGCGGTTTATCAGGGCAGACGAGATTACCGGCGCGGGATAACCATGCAACAGACACCTCCTCCTCAGGCACCGCCGTGGCAGGGACCGCCTCCAGGACCGCCGTGGACCTGGCCGGGCGGGTTGCGTCGAGGCATGCAGTGGCGCGTGAGCGCGACGATCCTCTTGATTACCGCATGGCTCGTCTTCATCCTGATCTACGCCTTCTTCTGGTCCGGGGCCTACAACCTGTTCCAGAACGTGGTCCTCTTTATCGCGTCCCTCATCCTGCTCGTCGGGCTCATCGCGGCGTTGTGGGCCGGATGGGGCATGCGGATGGCCGGGATGAACTGGGAGCACTGGCGCTGAGCCTCCGTCCCGTGCCGGCACTAGCCTCATAGGGACCCTGCCCGATACGGGTCGGGGGATCCCATGGTTACCACGGAGAGGCTAGCCCGGAGCATCGTTCGCGACAGTCTGCGGCCCAACGAATTCGAGCCCGTCATCATCAGCACGTACCCTCACACGATCGAGCTCGCGGAGCGGATCACCCTGGAGTGCCAGAAGCTTGGCGCGGACCCCCTCATGGTGCTGGACACGGACGCGGCGTTCTACGGCCAGTTCAAGAACTACTCGGACGAGAACCTCAGGAAATGCAGCGCGCACTGCCTCGGCCTGGCCGAATACGCGCGCTCCTACGTCTGGCTGGGTGGCCCGCGCGATCCTGGTCCCATGGCGAGGGTTCCCAAGGAGAAGTTCGGCGCGATGTTCCAGGGCGAGGACGCCCACCACGAGAAGGCCCTCGTAAAGAAGCCGAAGAACGTCGGGGTCGCGATTGGGCAGGTCACCCGCGAGCGCGCCAAGGTGTATGGTTTCAACTTCGCGAAGTGGAAGGACATGGTCGAGGCGGCGATCGCCATCGACTACCGGCGGCTCCAGGCCGCCGGCTCGAAGGCCCTCGCCCTCCTGGGGACGGCAGCCGACGTCCGGATTACCGCGGACAATGGCACGGATCTCCGCTTCCGCCTCTCAGGAGGCGATCGGAGGCCCGAGATGGACGACGGCGTGATCAGCGACGAGGACCTAGCCGCAGGCGCTACCGACGTGAACCTGCCTGCGGGAGCCATCTGGGTCGCTCCTGTGGAGGAGAGCGCCCAGGGGACCTTTGTCTCCGATGTCGGGATTCCTCAGGTGGGCCGCTTGATTGAGGGCCTGTCGTGGACCTTCGGGGACGGTCACGCCGTCGAGATCACCGCGCGGCGGAATCTGGCCGCGTCCCAGTCAGGATGGGAGACCGCCACGGGAGCCAAGGACATGTTCGGGACCTTCGCCCTCGGGCTGAACCCGCGCGCAAAGGTCGGCTATCTCCAAACTGCGGTCGCCGCAGGCGCGGTCACCGTGGGCATTGGGGACAACCGCGACCTGGGAGGCAAGAACGCGTCCTCCTACGGGTTCTTCAGCCACCTGGGCTCGCCGACCGTGGAGATTGGCGGGAAGGTCGTGGTCGACCGCGGGAAGTGGGTGGCGTAGGCCTCCCGAGGCGAGGCGCCCTCAGGATCTCGCGGGCCGGAACTTGTACCCGTAGTGGATTACGCCCGCGTCTCCTTCCTGCCCGAGCTTGCGGAACGCGGCCTGGACCTTCATCCCGATCTTCACGTGGTCCGGCTTCACGTCGATCAGCTGGGAGGTCAGGCGCACGCCCTCCTCCATCTCGATGATGGCCATGATGTAGGGCTTCTGCATGTCGAACT
>CAZJIP010000196.1:0-3903 GCA_964546105.1 uncultured Methanomassiliicoccales archaeon | reverse complement strand
GGGACCTTGCGGATCACGATGGGCTCGTCCCTCGTCTCCTCGGAGGGGAGAGTGCCCGAGCTACCGTAGACGTCGTCGTGCGTTAGAGCCATCCCACTCGAAGGCGATGGAGCGACTCGTCGAGATAAAGCCTTTTTGTAAAGGGTCGCGGCTCCCGACTGCGGGCCTGTCGCCTCGCATCTCAGGAACGGGGCGGATTTTAATCTGTGACAACAGATGATAATCCGGCAATGTCGCGTGCGTACGCGCGCGTGGAGGAATATTCCGGCGGCGGATCCGAGAAACCTTATGCCCGGATGGGGCCTAGGAGGCCCGGGCCCGGATGGAGCGGACGGTTCCTTTGTCAAATCTGGCCCGGTTCGCCCGGGTGGTGGGCCGGCGGGAATCCGCCATCAATCTGGCGGAGGCCGCGCTGCTGATCGCCGAGGACGCCTACCCCGGCCTCGACATCGATGCCTACCTGCAACGCCTCGATGAGATGGCGGAGCCTCTCGCGGGCCGCCTTCGTCCGGACAGCTCCCTGCAGGCGACGGTCGATCTCGTGAACGGTCACCTCTTCGGCGACCTCGGCTTCCGCGGCAACGCGCAGGACTACTACGACCCGCGGAACTCGTACCTCAACGAGGTCCTCGACCGCCGGCTCGGCATCCCGATCACGCTCAGCGTGGTGTACATGGAAGTGGCACGGCGGATTGGCCTGACCGTTGTCGGAATCGGCCTCCCGGGGCACTTCATCGTGGAGGCCCGGCAAGGCGACTCGCGCCTGCTCCTCGACTCCTTCGCGGGCGGCGCGGTCCTCGACCTGGACGACTGCGAGCGCCTCGTCCAGCACGTCTACGGGGACAGCGTCGCGTTCTCCGAGGACCTGCTCGCGCCGGTGCGCAAGCGGCAGATCCTCATGCGGATGCTGAACAACCTGAAGCGAACGTACCTGACCGCGGACGATCCCCTGCGCGCGTGGCCCGTCGTGGAGAAGATGGTTTTCCTGGACCCCGAGAACGCGGTGGACCGGCGGGACCGGGGGCTGCTGGCCCACCGCCTGAACCAGTTCGGCTTGGCGCGGAGCGACCTGCGCTTCTACCTGGAGCGTCGCCCGGATGCTCCGGACCGCGTGGCGATCCAGGCGTCCCTCTCTGCGATTGAGGCCATCCTACAGATGATGGCCTGACCTATCCTCATTATCACCCATCGATAGCCATGGCGTCAGGTACTTGAACGCAACCCGGGGTTGGCGCCCCGGTGGGACCCGCATGGCGTCGGCATCCGTCCGGAACCCGCTGGCGGGGTTCGTGCTCGCCATCCTGGTGGCTCTCGCCCTGTCTGCGATGGCGGGCTTTGCGAGCGCACTCATTCCCTACATGGAGTTCCGTCTCTTCTTCCTCGGCGTGACCCTGTTCGGCGTGGGCGCGATGGCGGGACGGAGGACCTACCTGGGGTCCCTGGGCTTCTTCGGCGCCTACCTGGGCGCCTTCGCGGGCCTCTACCTCACCGAGCAGATCTTCTGGCCGACCCCTTGGATGCAGCTGTTCGCCCTGGGCCTCGCGCTGGCCTCGGGCCTGGGCGGCTTCGTGACGGGCAAGATCGGCGTCGCGAAGCTCGAGCGGGCTGCGCAGTACACGCCGGGGATCCGCCGCTGCAGCAGCTGCGGCGCGCGCGTGGGTGCGTCGGCCCACAAGTGCTGGTCCTGCAAGGCCACTCTGACGTACTGAACGCGGGGTTTATGGCCTAGGGCCGCGTCGGTCCACCATGGCGCGCATCGAGAAGACCGTCACGATCGCCGCGGACCCCGAGAAGGTCTGGTCCCTGGCGTCCGCGCTGGACCGCGAGCCCGAGATCTGGAAGGGCACGAAGGCCGTCCGCACCCTGGCCTTGAATGGCAATGTCGTGGAGCGGGAGGTCACCCTCGCGTTCCGGGAGCGAAAGGAGCGGGAGCGGGTCACCCTGGAGCCGCCCCGCCGCATTGTCCACGAGCTCCTCCAGGGGCCCATGCGGGGCACGAAGACCGTTCAGGTGACCCCGAAGGGAGACGGCCAGACCGAGCTGTCCGCGGTGTACGACGTCAAGCTCACCGGGATGCTCAAGCTGGGCACACGCCCCTTTGTGAGGCACGCGGGGGAAGGGACCCAGCACGCCCTGGAGCGGATCAAGGACCTCGCCGAGGGGCGTCCGCCGCGAGAGTGAGGCCTACCCAGGCCGCGGAACCTGGGCCTCCCGGTCCAGCGCGCGGACGACCAGGTCGACCACGACCCATCCCATGAAGACGAAGATCAGCCAGGGGGTCACCCAGCTTCCAGTGACCGGGCCCAGCGGCCCCGCGACGACCCCGACGAGCCAGAGCCCGGCGAGAATCGCGGAGAGCGCAGCGAGGGCGGTGCGCAGGATTCTCCAGTGGGCCAAGTCACCTACCCCGCTCCGGGCCGGTTCCTGCTCCGCCCGCATGGCGTCGGTCATGGGCTTCGGTGTCTCCCCGTCGTGGACCCACGGCTTGCGGGCGCTTGAACCTTTGTCCGCGGGATCGCCGCGGCAGTCCCCTAGATTTTCTTCATCCGCCCCAGAATGGGCTCGTAGATCAGTCCCTTGTCCAGCAGGCTGTTGATCGACTCCTCGAGCTTGTCCTTGGAGACGCCCGCCTTGCCCGCGGCATCCAGGATTCCCTCCCAGGGTGCGCCCTTGCCGTCCTTGTCCAGGGCCGCGATGACCTCGAGGACCTTGTCCTCATCCGCGGTGGGCTTCTCGGGCTCCCCGACCTCCGCCCTCCCCGCGGGCTCGGTCACCGTGGGCTCCGCCTCGGGCGGGCGGTACTCCCGATACTCGGGCAGGAGGTACCGCAGGCTCTCCGCGAGCATGGCCGTGTACCGCGCGAGGTCCGCCTTCCCGTAGTGGGTCGCGGCCTGGACCAGCCCGTCCGCGAGGGCCTCCTTGACCCCGATCTGGGCCAGGGCCTCCTTGGTCGGCGGGTTCATCTTCGCGGCCTCCCCCGCGGCATCCAGGCGTTTCCGCAGGGAGCGGCACGCTTCCAGGATCCAGAAGTCCCGCACGCGCTCGTCCACGGCCTTGATCACCTCGGGGCGGATCGACGTGTACACGGTCCCCGGCTCCGGGGAGTAGACGCGGCTCTTGCCCACGATGGCGCCGAAGACGGGCGGCTTGAGCTTGGACAGGGCCGCCGCGGCCTCGGGCTGGTACTGGCCCGCGTACACGTGGAAGGTGCCCGTGGGGTCGGACACACGGGCGCGCCACATGGGCTGCATGTCCGTGCCCACGTTCTCCACGTCCGTGATCACGCCGACGACGAAGATCCGGTTCACCTTGGCCCCTAGGGGCGTGATCACGTAGGACGGCGCACGCTCGCCGGCCCCCTCGACCTCGAGGGTCGCATCGTTGTACTCCCCGGCGAAGAGCCGCCAGGCGACCTCGCGCATCACGCGGACCCCTCCATCTGTTCGAGCATCTCGCGCGCCTCCGTCTGCACGTCCACCCGGAGCATCTTGGCGGAATCCACGATCATCATCAACCCGTAGTCGTCCGACGTCACGTTCCCGCGGGCCTCGATGGGCTGGGCCACGAGGAGGTCCGACAGCTCGTCCCGCACCACGTCCGCGGACATAGCCTCCTTGGCCTGGGCGATCGCCGCATCCATGGTCTGGTCCAGGAGGGCCTCCGTGAGCTCGCGGTTGAAGACCGCGGTCAGGGCGCCGCTGCCATCGTCCAGGACGGCCTTCACGCGCAGATCCGCGTTGCCCTTGACCTCGCCGTGGATGCGGCACGCGCCCTTGCGCAGCACGCGGTTGCACTCGGGGCAGCGGTAGACCAGGCCGGAGCCCTCGCGCAGGTCGATTAGGATGCCGCGGCTGCCTCGTTTTCGAGTGGAAGACCTCCCAGCGCTCGAGCACCCGCCAGCGG
>CAZJIP010000195.1:0-3907 GCA_964546105.1 uncultured Methanomassiliicoccales archaeon | reverse complement strand
GCGGGCGAGCCCAAGGGCCAGGGCTCCATCGGCGAGGAGATCGAGTGCGGGGGCCAGCTCGTCCGCACGGGCGACTGGATCATCGGCGACGAATCCGGTGTCATCGTCGTGCCCAAGGAGCTCGGTGTGGAGATGGCCAACCGCGCACTCGACGTGCTCGAACGGGAGAACCGGATTCGCGAGGAGATCAAGCGGGGCGGCACCCTGAGTTCCGTGCTGGAGCTCGAGAAGTGGGAGCAGGTCCGCTGAGGTGGCCATGGACCGTGCGGCCGTCGAACGTCTCCTGAAGGACCTGCAGGACGGCAAAGTCTCCGTGAAGGAGGCCATGGAGTCCCTCCGCGCGCTGCCGTACGAGGACCTTGGGTTCGCGAAGATCGACACCCACCGCGAGATCCGCCGCGGCATCCCCGAGGCCGTCTACTGCCCCGGCAAGACGCCCGAACAGATCGTCGCCATCGTGAAGCGCATGGTCGAAGCCCGCTCCCTCGCGGTGGCCACCCGCGCGTCGCGCGAAATCTACGACCGCATCAAGGAGGGCCTAGACCGAGTGACGGTCACCTATCACGAGAAGGCGCGGATGGTCGTCGCGGGGAAGACGCCGCCCGCAAGGCGCGGCCACGTCCTCGTGGTCACGGCGGGGACGAGCGACATCCCCGTGGCCGAGGAGGCCGCGGTCACCGCGGAAATCCTCGGAAACCGGGTCACCCGCCTCTACGACGTCGGCGTGGCGGGGATTCACCGCGTCTTGGACCGGCGCGAACTCCTGCAGGGCGCCAAGGTGGTCGTGGTCGTCGCGGGCATGGAGGGCGCCCTCCCGAGCGTGGTCGCGGGCCTCGTCGACGTGCCCGTCATCGCCGTCCCTACGTCCGTGGGCTACGGGGCGAGCTTCGACGGCCTCGCGGCCCTCTTGGGCATGATGAACGCCTGCTCCCCCGGCGTGGCCGTGGTCAACATCGACAACGGGTTCGGCGCGGGCTATCTCGCCTCGACGATCAACCGCTGAGGCGCTTCACAGGAACAGGTAGCCCAGGTAGTAGCCGCCGAACAGGACGACGAGGATCACCGCGACGATGCCGATCCACACGGCCTTGCTCCATTGCCACACCTTGGCGCCGTCCAGGGGCATGAAGGGGATCATGTTGAACCCCGCCAGGATCAGGTTCACGGAGGCGGCAATTTCGAAGAGCAAGTACGCCAGGAAGGCGAGGAACACCGTCTCCGCCAGGGGCATCAGAAGGATGAGGAGGGTGAAGAACGCCACGCCGAGGACGATGTTGGTCAGCGGACCTGCGGCGCTGATCTTCCCGTTCTGCTCGGGCGTGACCATGCCCGCGATGTACGTAGCGCCGGGAGCGCCGAAAAGGAACCCCAGCAGAGCGAACAGGAACGCCATGCCGAGGCCCCGCAGCGAATAGCGGAACTCGGCCCAGTGTCCGTAGCGGTTGGCCGTGACCTTGTGCATGATCTCGTGCAAGCCCACCCCCGAACCCACGGATACCAGAGCCGCCAAGAAGAAGAAGCCGACCCCGAAGACCGGGCTGGTGAAGTAGTCAAGGAAGGCGTTGCCTCCGTAGATGGGATTCAGCGTCACGATCGTGAACGCCGCGCTCAAGGCGAGGATGGCGACGCCGAGTTGGGTCAGCTCGGTGCGGCTGAAGTGAACGCCGCGCCGGGGTGGCTGGGGGTAGACGTAGATCGGAGGCGCGGCGTACTCCGAGTAGGGCGGCCGCATAGGGATGCCGTCACGCCCCGTCCGTATTTAGGATTGTGGCCTCAGACGAACTTCGCGCCGCAGTTCTCGCATTGCTCCGCTTCGGGCGGGAGGACCACGTCGCACAGGGGGCACCGGAACTCCCCGCCTTCCACCTTCTTGAGGATCTGCGCGCGGATCAGGCGAACGCTCTTCTCCCGGAACCCCTCCAAGTCGGAGGCCAACAGGTCCTCGAGCGGGCCCACGTCGAAGCCCTTGGCCCGCCACGCCTCGACTTGGCGGCGGTACTCCTCCCGGACGAGGGCCTCGGGGTCTAGGCCGCCGAAGGCGTCGAGCAGCTCGCGGCGGACGTCCTCGGGCATCTCACGGAAGTCCTCGTCGTGGGATAGGGCCACGATCTCGCCCGTCACTTGTTCGAGCTTCTGCTCCACCGCGGCGACCGGCGCCTCCGCCGAGGCCGCGGAACCGCACGTCGTGCAGCGGTCCGCGTCCGCAGGCCATGGGGATCCGCAGACGGGGCAGCGGTCCCCCCGCGCGACCGCGGGGACCTTGGGGATGAGGTCCGCGAGGAGCGCGCGGCGTGCGATCGCGTGGTGCAGCCCCTTCCGCACCGCGCTTTCGGGGAGGGCGAGGCGGACGATGTCGGAGAAGTCGTGGAAGCCCCGGGCCACGAGCTGCCGCGCGCGGGCCTCCGAGATCCCGGGGACCGAGGCCAAGAGGCGGACGGACTCCTCGTCCGAAGGAAGAGTCATCTCGGGGCCCAGAGACGTGCCGCACGAGTCGCACTCCGCGATCCATCCCGGGAAGAGCTTTCCGCACTTTGCGCAGATGGCCTGGCCGCGGAGCAGGATCGTGTTGCACCGGGGGCACACCGCGCCCTCGGATCCGAAGCCGCAGACGCCGCAGCGGCGGGCCACGCCCGCGCATCCGCGGAAGCCTACTTAACGTGGTCTCCTCGGTTATCCCGTCGCGAAACGCGCCCTCCGTTCGAGGCTTGCGCTATTCTCTCCGAGGGACGTTCTAAAGGGTTGAAATGCTGCGGTGCCCGAGGTAACGTCCAAGGAGCGGGTCGCGATGGCGCATCGGGAGACCTGGGGCCTCCGGCTCTTCCTCGCGGGGCTGACCCTCGGGCTCGGCCTCATGATCTTCGTGGTCGCGTTCGACAACGCGTCGTTCTACCAGAATCTCGTGGCCTCCACGACATACGAGACCACGCCGCTCCTCGGGTACGCCCTGGACGTTGGCATCCTGCTCGCGTTTGCCATGACCGTCGCAGGCATCGCCTGCTTCTCGACGAACCCGTCGGAGGCGCAAGCGCCCGTTCCTGCGCGTGCACCTCAAGTCCGGACGGCGGCCGCAGACGTCTCCCGACGCGACAGGCGGCGAAGGCCGAGGCCCAGCTGGCCGTCCATGCCTCACGGGTCCACGTAGCGGTCGGGGAGGAGGTCCTGTGCCCGACGACGGACCACGACGCCTTTCGGACCTGGGAGCAGGACGGTCAGGTTCGGCGCGTAGTCGTTGAACATCTCGCGGCATACGCCGCACGGCGGAACAATTCGACCGCGCGGGTTCCTCGAGCCCCGGGTGCCCCGCTGCACCGCGACGATTGTGTCCAGCCCCTTCTCCCCGGCGGCGATGGCCATCCCGAGCGCCACGGCCTCCGCGCAGACGTCGACGCGGCCCACGTACCTCGCGTTCAGGTTGACCGCGGTGTAGATCCGCCCCGACTTCCCGCGGAGCGCCGCGCCGACAGAGTGCCAACCGGGCTTGTAGCGCCGCGTGAGGACGGACCGCGCGGCCTCGAGGAGCTGGAGGTCTCGGTTCTCCGAGCGGGTGAGGGTGCGCCGTGCCATGGCCATGCAGCCCTCCCCCAGCGAGCCGCCCGAGATAAATCCACGCCTTCTCAAAGGAGGTGGGCGCCGCAGAAGGCATCCCCCCAACCCGCTCGGCCGCGGCGCAGGATCGCCTTCCAACGAGGGTCGGGCTTCTGGGACGAGCGGGCCCACAAACGCCCAGGGATGCGGCGGGCCCGCCAGGATTTTCACTTTCGCGGTCCTCTCCCCGATAGCCCTTCATAGCCTCAGGCCGTCCCGACACCTTGCGACCCGAAGGGAGTCGATGGAGCAGCTCGCGGTCCGAGTGGCGTCCCCCTCGACGGCGGAGCGGGTGCCCTGGCCCTTCGACCGCGTGCGCCCC
>CAZJIP010000194.1:0-3981 GCA_964546105.1 uncultured Methanomassiliicoccales archaeon | reverse complement strand
CCGCCCTCCGCGGAGACCGTGTGGCTCCGCATGGGATAGACCTTGGAGACCAGGCCGATGGTCAGCTTGGGGTCGGACTCCACCGCCGCGATGGCGGCGCGCAGCCCCGCTGCCCCTCCGCCGACCACCACGATGTCGAAGGTGAGTCGGTCCACGATTCGACGGGATTCATGACTGAGCCATAAGGTTTTGGCCCGTATTCCGGCGAATTTGGGCCACCCAAAAACGAAAGCCGACGAACCTAAATCGGCGGGAATCCTAGGGAGAAAAGACCGTGTACAGGGAGCCGAAGCGCTCGTCCCAATACCACGTCAGGTAGCCGTGCAGATTCCCCGAGAAGCTCATCGCGACACGGTAGTTGTCCCCCTTCGCCCACTGGAACGCGGACGTCAGAGATGCGGTGAAGCTCCCTTGGCTGCCCGCGTCAAACGTCACGGGGGGCAACGTGTGGTGGAACGTGGGCGACGGTGACGTGGCGTTGTAGATGTCGTGGGCCACCGGCCAGAGGTAGCCCGGCCGCAAACTTAGGTTCAGGTTGTCCACGATGCCCGCCGGCAGGAGATCGGAAGGAACGGGGGCGCTCACGTTGGCGACCGGGAGGGGGTCGCCGAAGGACAACGAAAGGGCCGTCAGCGCGTAGTCCACCTCGAGCCACGTCACTTGGCCGAATCCCTCCCAGGAGGACAACTCCCGCACAGAGTAGTTCATGGACCACAGCGTGACGAACGCGCCCGGTGGGTGCGGTCCGACTGCCGTGATGGAGGTGGGACCAGTGCCGCTCTCCGAGAATACGAACCCGTCCGCCGGACCTGACACAAAGGGGTCGCTCGGCGTCAGGACGAAGCGGACGGGCAGCGCAGAGCCGCTGACGCTCCCCCAGCTGAACGGAATGTGCCATCCGTTGGCGAACGTGGCGGTCACGGTGACGTTGAAGTCCGTGGCGCCGGGGATCGACGGCGGGTAGACCGTCATGAAGACCACATCCAGATAGACCTGTCCGTGACCACCCGTGGACAGTACCTCAGGAGGCAAGCCGTTCAGGTAACCATAGACGACGTAGGCGCCCACGAAGACTAGGATGAGCGCCCCCAGGACCGCGAAGATCTTGCGGCCCAGAGACCACTTCCGCCGATCCGGCTTCTCTCGACCGGACGGCGCCGTAGAAGAACTCACGCCTCCCCAAGCGCCCGAAAGTCGGAAGAACGTTTGGGCTACCTTGCGTGAGCGAGGGATCCGGCCGGCATGGGAACTCCTCCTTGCCCGTGGACACTGTCGGCCACTTGTGCGCAGAATGCTCAAGTACCCCGTCCCGCATCGAACGCGCGATGTCCGTCATCGAGGTCGAGGGCCTCGGGAAGACCTACCCGGGCGGGACGAAGGCCTTGGACCGGGTCACCTTTCAGGTTCCCCGGGGCGAGGTCTTCTGCCTCCTCGGCCGGAACGGCGCGGGGAAGACCACCCTCCTCCGCATCCTGGCCACCCAGCTGCGGCCCTCGGTCGGCCGCGCGGTGGTCCTCGGCCACGATGTGGTTCGCGAGGCCCGTGCGATCCGCGAGAAGATCGCCGTCGTGCCCCAGGAGGCCCGTCCCCAGATGATGCTCTCCGGGTACGACCACATCTACCTCATGTGCCTGATCCGCGGCATGCCCCGCGCGGAGGCGAAGCAGCGCACGCGGGCCATCATGGAGGAGTTCGACCTCTGGGAGCACAAGGACAAGCTCACCGCGGACCTGAGCGGCGGCCTGCGGCAGCGCGTCATGATCGCGATCGCCCTGACCATGGACCCCGAGCTCCTCTTCCTCGACGAGCCGACCATCGGGCTCGACCCGCTCGGGCGACGGCAGGTCTGGGGCATGGTCCGCCGCATGACGAAGCAGGGCGTGACCGTCCTGCTCACGACGCACTACATGGACGAGGCGGAGCGGCTCTCGGGCCGCCTGGCCATCGTGGACAGGGGCCAGGTGGTCTTCCTCGGGAGCGTGGAGGCTGCGAAGGCCCACGCCGGGCACGGGATGCAGGTCGTCGTGGAGTCGAACGACAACGGTGGGGAGCGGCAGGTCCTGAGCCCCACCTCGGATCAGGAGATCGTCGCGATCGTCCAGCGGGGAATCCAAGAGGGCAAGCGGGTCACGTTCAAGCCGCCGACCCTGGAGGACGCCTTCATCGCCATGGTGGGAGGGAGCATCGATGATGAGAGCGCGTGAGGCCGTCTACATCGGCCTCTTCGACTCTCTCCCGCTCCTGCGGGACCCCATGCTCATGATCCTGCTCAGCCTGATCTCCTTCCTGCCCGTCCTGTTCATCTTCGCGTTCGGCGTGGGGCAGGGCGCGCTCCTCCAGTCCGTGGTCGGGGCCATCGTCCTCAGCCTGGCGTTCGCGGGAATCGGGTCCGCGCAGTCCGTGTACTTCAACAAGCACTGGTTCCGGTTCCAGGACATCTTCGTGGCCTCCCGGGTGTCCCCGATTTCCTATGCGTTGGGCCTGAGCGTGAGCACGCTCCTCGTGTCCCTCCCCGCGCTCGTCCTGGCGTTCGCGGTCCTGCTCCTGGAGACGCCCATGGGCGTCTTGGGGCTCCTCGCCCTCCTCGGCGTGGCGGCGCTCACCTGGATGGCCATGCTCCTCATGGGCTTCGCCCTGGGAGCGTCCACGAAGAACACGCGGCGGGCCAACTCGCTGCCGCAGCTCCTCGGGCTCCTCCTGGGATTCCTGCCTCCGGTCTACTATCCCCTGAGCACGGTGCCCCCGTGGCTCCAGCCGCTGGCCCTGGCCGTCCCCACGACCCACGCCGCGGAGCTCTCCAAGTACTACGCGGGCCTCATCACCCTGCCGGCCTACGAACTCTGGCTGGGCTGGCTCTACCTGATTGCGTTCGTGGCCGCGATGATCTTCATCGCGTCGCGCCGCGCGCACTGGATCGACCCGTGAGTCGGCGGCAGAAAGGCTAAACGTCCCCGGCGCCATCGGTCCGCGATGAAAGCCCAGTTCGCCTACACGGGGATCCGCGTCCGCGATATGGACCGCGCCGTCGACTTCTTCACGCGCGTGCTCGGCATGAAGCTCGAGGGCCGCGTGAAGGTCGGCTGGACCAAGGGCGAGTTCGCGAACCTCGTGACCGGGGACGGGAAGCACTGGCTCGAGCTCAACTGGTATGCGGCGGACAGTCCCATCGAGGGCCCGTTCCGCGAGGGGGACGAGCTGGACCACCTGGGGTTCGAGGTGCCGGACTTCGCGGATGCCCTCGACCGTCTCAGGGAGGAGGGCTACGTCCCGAAGCGCGGGCCCTTCCACGCGGGCGGATGGCACATCGCCTTCGTGCCCGTGGTGGACGGCCTGTGGCTCGATGTGTTCCACCGCGACCGGAAGCCGCGGAAGAAGGCGAAGCCCAAGAAGAACCGGACAGCCCGCCGACGCTGACGGCGAGAATCAGGCCTTCGCCGTGGGCGTCGGTCGCTCGAAGCGCACGCGGAGCTGGTAGTTCCCCGCGGAGGCGATCGTCTCGACGGGGAAGCCGAGCTTGTGGAGGACCTTCATGGCCGGAGGGTTGTCCGGGAGGATTTCCGCCTCGAAGCCCGCGATCCCGTTCTCCCGCGCGATCCGGGCGAGGTACTTGACCAGGTAGGAGCCGATCCCCCGCTTCTGGTAATCGTCCCGGACCAGATAAGAGACCTCGGCCACGTTCGTGGAGCGGTTCAGGTAGTACCGCCCGATGCAGATGATCTCCTCGCGCTCCGGTTTGTCCGTGTCGCGGATGATGCCCACAATCCCCATCTCGTTCGTGTAGTCGATGTGGACGAAGTGCACCAGGTCGCGGTGGGGCATGGATTTCAGGGAGCGGAAGAACCGGTGGTAGATCGTCTGCTCGGAGAGGCGGTAGAACAGATCCTTCATCATCTCCTCGTCCGTCATCTTGATGGGACGGAAGAAGACCCGCGTGCCGTCCTCGAACGTGTGGCTCATCTCCCACCGCTCCGGGTAGACCAT
>CAZJIP010000193.1:0-3987 GCA_964546105.1 uncultured Methanomassiliicoccales archaeon | reverse complement strand
GGCCCACCCTATCTCGGCGCCGGGCGCCACACACTGGGCAGGTCTTGCTCGTCCACGCAGGATTGACTTTGATAATGGGCACGCCCGCGAGGGCGGCCTTGTACTCGATTTGACGATGCAGCTCGCCGCGGGGCCACGACGTCAGCCGACGGTTGGTCCGATGCGACCGCCCGCCGGCTCCTTGGAGCGTCACGTCCTCGAGGACGACCACCGCCCTAGCCTCCAGCGCGGCCGCCACCAAAGCCTTGCTGACCCGGTGCAACCGCTGCTTCACCCGGTTGCGTTCCCGCCTACCCTCGCGCGCGAGCAACCGTCGCTTCACGCGTTGGTCGTTGGCCTTCTTCTTCGCCAATCGCCGGCGTCGGCGGAAGTGCGTAGCCTGCACCTGCCGAACACCGCCGAATGGTATCGTGACGAGGTGGGCCTCGGTCCCCACGGTCTCGACTCCGTCCAGGGAGTCCTCGTTCGTGTCCAGGGCAATCGCCGCCGCAGGCTCGTACGGCGTCGGCGGCTGCTTCCGGACAGTTACGATGATCCGCTCGGGCGTGACGGTCAGGGATCCGAGGCTCCACGACGGATCCGAGAGAAAGGAGCGATGCCAGTCGGAGAGGGGGAGCTTGAGCTGCACGCCCTCCGTGCCTCGGACTGGAATGCGCAGCCACCCCGTCTCGCGATCGAGGCGGTACGATTGATTCTCCGCCTTCAGGAAGAGCCTCCTGATGTAGGGACGTTCCGTCGGCTTGCGCTTCCGCAACCGCCGCCGGTACGCCTTGAGGACGCCGAGGGCGACCTCGAACGCGCTCGGAATGTACTGTTTGTAGATGTTATGCTCGGCCGACAGGACCGCATAGGCGGCGCGCGTGAGACGGAACCGCAACCGGAGGTCCTCGCGCAGCGCAATCCGGATGGACTTGTTGACGATGAGCCGGAACTCGGCGAGGACGCCGAGTAGGGACGGGGGCAGGGTCCCCGCCGGGAACCGGAGGCTGCGGACGACACAGGCGACGTCCACGTGAGACCCGAAGGTCTTCCTTGCCTTCAAATTCTGAACGGGAGGATGGTGAAAGTGAAAATCCGCCCGGCGGCGACTGTTTTCCTAGGGCGCGCGAGGCGCGGGGGGCCTCTCAATCCCGTCCCCTGACAGCCCGCACTACCGGTTCGAAAGAAGGCTTATAAGTGACGGGACCATAGGCGGGCGTACCAGAGGGACGTTATGCAACCGGGCCAGATGGCATACGACAGGGCGATCACGGTCTTCAGCCCCGACGGGCGGCTCTTCCAGGTCGAATACGCCCGTGTCGCGGTCACCCGCGGCAACACGACGGCGGGACTCAAGTTCAAGAACGGGATCGTCCTCATGGCGGACAAGAAGATCGGCTCACGCCTCGTCGAGACGTCCTCCATCGAGAAGATATTCCAGATCGACGAGCACATCGGCGCCGCGACCTCCGGCTTGGTGGCCGACGCCCGCGTCCTGATCGACTACGCCCGGCTCGCCGCCCAGATCAACAAGGTCACCTACAACGAGAAGATCGGCGTCGACCTCCTCGTGAAAAAGATCTGCGACTACAAGCAGAACTACACCCAGTACGGCGGCGTCCGCCCGTTCGGCACGGCCCTCCTCGTGGCCGGCGTGGACGACCTCGGCACCCATCTGTTCGAGACGGACCCGAGTGGCGCGCTCGTGTCGTACAAGGCCGGGTCCATCGGCGCGGGCCGCAACGCGGTCATGGAGCTCTTCGAGGAGAAGTACAAGGAGGGCATGAGCCAGGACGACGCGATCCTGCTCGGGCTCGAGGCGCTCCAGAAGGCCTCCGAGGGCGAGAAGCTCGACGGCAGGACGATCGAGGTCGGCTTCGTGGCCGAGGGGCAGAAGTTCCGCCGCTTGACGGAGCAGGAAGTCTCCGCATACCTCGCCAAGCTGCCGGCTTCGACTCCGGCCTAGGCGAGGCCATGCCCAAGGAGCTCCGCTCGGATCGCCGCGACGACATCTTCAAGGAATACGTCATCGCCCGCATCGAGAGGTCGGGCGAGAAGTTCGAGGTCCTCGTCAAGCCCGACGCCGTGCAGCGCCTCCGGGACGGCAAGGACATTGACCTGATGGCCGAACTGGCCATCGACCAGATCTTCCGGGATGCCCACAAGGGCTCCAAGGCGTCCGAGGAGAAGATGCAGGAGTTCTTCGGGACGCTGGAGCCGCTCGCGGTCGCCAAGCAGATCATCCAGCGAGGCGAAATCCAGCTGACGACGGAGCAGCGCCGTCAAATGCTGGAGGCGAAGCGCAAGCAGATCGTTCAGTACATCGCCCAGAATGCAATCAACCCGCAGACGGGCGCACCGCACCCGCCGCAGCGCATCGAGATTGCCATGGACGAGGCCAAGGTCCACATCGACCCGTTCAGAGGCGTCGAGGAGCAGGTCAAGGACGTCATGGACGCCCTGCGCCCCCTGATCCCGATCCGCTTCGAGAAGGTCCGGATTGCGGTCCGCCTAAGCGCGGAGGATAGCGCGAAGTGCTACGGGGACATGAAGTCGTTCGGCTCCATCCTCAAGGAGGAATGGTCCCCCACGGGCGCCTGGATTGGCGTGGTCGAAATGCCCGCAGGGATGCAGACGGACTTCTTCGAGCGCCTGAGCGCGAAGACCAAGGGCAACGCGGAGACCAAGATCCTCAAGGCGGACCAGCGAATCTAGTCCCTCCGAGGCCGGCACCCAAAACCTCAAGTAGCCGCCCCTGTTTCGACGCCCCTGCGTGAGCGAGAGAATCCAATGCAGGGCAGTGGGGCGACGGTCCGCCAGATTGTCATTCCTGGCGAAGCCGTCGGCGGACCTGGGCTGAAACCCGGTCCCGGGACATTCAAATCGGGCAGCCAGATCCTGGCGGCGCAACTCGGGGTGCGCTCCGAACGCGACGGCCGCGTCAGCGTCATACCGCTCAACGGACGGTATCTGCCGCAGCGCGGGGACGCAGTGATCGGCGAGATCACGGACCTGGGGCCGTCCCACTGGCTCGTGGACATCAACGCCCCCTATCCCGCGCCGCTGCACGCCACGGAGTCACCCTGGCGCGTGGAGTTCGGCGACACGGGACGCTACCTCAAGGTCGGGGATGCCATCCTCGCCTTTGTCCTGAGCGTCGACGAGATCAAGCGCATCCAGCTCACCATGCAGGACCGTGACGCCCGGAAACTGAACGGCGGCATGCTCGTGGAGATTTCGCCCACGAAAGTCCCCCGCCTGATCGGGAAGTCGGGGAGCATGATCTCCCTGATCAAGGACATGACGGGCACCCGCATCTACGTCGGGCAGAACGGCCGTATCTGGATTGACGGCCCCGACGACGGCGCGGCGACCGCCGTCCTCGCCATCCGCTTCATCGAGGACCGAGCCCAGGCCTTCGGCCTGACGGAGGCCGTCCGCGACCTGCTGGAGAGGGAGACCCGGAGGACGGGCCGAACACCCCCCTGAGGGGAGGAATGCCATGGAAGACGTGGAACACATCGAGAAGGAAGTGGAATTGATCGACGCCAACGGCGTCCGCCTGGACGGCCGCAAGTACAACGAACTCCGCCCCATCCGGATCGAGGCGGGCGTGCTCAAGCGCGCGGACGGGTCCGCGTACATCGAGTGGGGCGGGAACAAGGTCCTCGCCGCGGTCTACGGTCCGCGGGAAGCCCACCCGCGGCACATCCAGGACCCCGCCCGGGCCCTCGTCCAGTGTCGCTACAACATGGCGCCCTTCAGCGTCTCGGATCGCAAGCGCCCCGGCCCGGACCGTCGGTCCGTGGAGATATCCAAGGTCATCTCGGAGGCCTTCTCGTCCGTGGTCTTCAAGGAACAATTCCCCCGCACCTCGGTCGACATCTTCATCGAGGTGCTCCAGGCGGACGCGGGCACCCGTTGTGCCGGGCTGACCGCCGCCTCCGTTGCCTTGGCCGACGCCGGCGTGCCCATGCGGGATCTGGTCGCCGCGTGCGCGTCGGGCAA
>CAZJIP010000192.1:0-4015 GCA_964546105.1 uncultured Methanomassiliicoccales archaeon | reverse complement strand
CGCGGATTGACGAACCCTCGGGCGGGGACGGCCTCTTCGTCGTCCACGTGACCCTTAGGAACGGGGCGGACAAGATCAGGCTCGCCTTCCGCCTCGTGTCGAAGTACCCGTTCCGAGACGCGTACGTCCGGGCCTTCAGCAATCTCCCCGACCTGCTGGCATGGGTGTTCTGGTCGAGCCAGCCCGTCGCGGTGCGGGAGGCGCTCGCGGACCTGGCGAAGGACGAGGACGTGGTCCGCGTGGTGCCCCACTTCGCCATCGCGGAGCGAATCTACAAGACTTGGCGGGAACGGCTGCCCGTCGGCGAGGCGCGGAACGTAGGGTCCGCCACGTGGCGTCGCGACCTGCAGAAGGTTGTCTCCCGCTGACGGGCACCCTGCACTGCCGAGCCACGGTGCCGTTCCGCTAGTCCCGGCCGACGGGGCGATCCAGATTGTGGGCTGGCGGTGACCACAACGTCAATTGCGGACTTGACACCCCTACATGACCCCGGGGCTCCCTGCGCGTTACAGATGGTGGAGAGATGAGGCAACGGAGGCGGTTGGTGGGTGGGTTCGTGGCGTCGATGGCGATTGCGCTGGCGCTGGTGGCATCGGCCGGTCCGTTGGTCCGACCCGCGGCGGCCGAGCAGGGATCGCTCATGGTCCGGGGGACCTTCCTGCTGGATACCTGGTTCCTCGACTGCATCCTGCGGCCGGATGGCGTCTACAAGTGCGTGGGCACCGGGAGCGGGCCGTTCTACGGAGGAATCAGCGGGAGCTTCTGGCTTGTCGTGAAGGATGTCTTCACACCGCCCCCCGCTCCGTTCTACGCCGCGGAAGCCAAGGGCACGTTGGTTTGCGACCCCTGCAGCGTCGCGGGACTCTCGGGCAGCATCAAGTTCTCCATCGCGTGGACGACGTCGAACTCGGGCAAGGTCGCGGGCCCGCTGGAGGTAAGGTCGGCGAGCGGCCAGCTCGCGGGGCTCACCGGCGCGGGGGAGTTCTGGTCCACTGCCGCGACGGTCTCGAACGCGTATCTCCTCGAACTGACCCTGCCCTCGTAGTTCCAGTCGAGACCCGCCCTTTCGGTCTCGGGGCCGGGGAGATCCCCTCCCTCCCGGTCCCTACGTTCAGGGCTCGAACAGAACGGACCGGCGGGATTCGGCGCCCAATTGGCCCACTGTAACTCCGGACCGGATTCGAAACCCGTGACAGACCGCGTAGCGCGTGCCTATGGCGGTAGTCCAAGAATCACGAGACTCGGGGCGGATAGCCAAACCAGGATTGGCCTCCGCGCCAACGAGCACACCCCGCAGAGCGGACGCCCGATCCGACTCCTTTGTCTGTCCGCAACTCAAGCTTTCCATACGTGGCGGGCATCCTTGGGGACCACCCACTCTTCGAAATCGAACACGTGTCGGAACCCCATCCGGAAGTACACCGGGAACCCCGACGGGGTGGCCTGGAGTGCCACCGTGTGGCATCCATGCGAGAAGCCATCTCGGACGACGGCGGCACTCATTGCCGCTCCAAATCCCTTGCCGCGTACCTCTGGAAGCGTCGAGACCCCATGGACGCCTGCGACGCCGTTCCGGATGTACAACGAAGACGTCGCCACCGGACGTCCGTGCATCAGGCCGATGAAGTGCGCCATCCCCGGCGCGTCGAGGGCTGCGGGGGAGGCCAGGCGGTCGAAGAATCTGGGGTCTCCCATGCCGTAGGCGATGGACGCCACCTCCATCCAGTCGCGGAGCTCGTCAAGATCACGGATGCGTCGGACTTGCAGATTCGGAGGGGAGGGCCACGCGTGGTCCGCCTCCCGAGGCAAAATCATCTCCGGCATGGTGAGTCGGGATGAGACGGCGATGTGCTTCAGCGTTGTCTCGAAGGCCCGTGCATGGCCGGGCGGAACGACTAGGGACCATTCGGTTCGCATCTCACGATAGAAGGCGTGGACCGCGTCGAGGACTGCCCTGTTGAGAACAGTCGGGTCTTCCACGAAGGCCATGTTGAATGGGACGAACGGCAGCGGATTTCGGAAGCACGTGACGCCCGGGAACCCGCGGAACTCCCCTCCGCCGTTCGTCGCGAATCGGCCCATCCCGTCGCGGTAACTTGCGGCAAGGTCTTCCTCCGAAGGAGGCATACATCGATCCCCAGTGCGCATCCGCCGACCGAGCAATAATCCATTCCCCTGCGCGCTCGTCCCGAGTCTCGTGCCCGCCCCCTCACGGGGCGGTCACTCACCCTAACCCGCCCGACGTGCGCACGAGCGGGGATAGGCAACTGTCATCTAGCCGGCGCGCTGCTGAGGGGACCGGGAGGGTTGCCCGTCCTATGGCCGTCTCGTTGACCAGCCTCCTGGGGTTCGTCATCCAAGCCGCGGTGGGCATCCCCCTCGTCTACATCCTCTCGCGGGCGTTGAAGCTCGCACCGCGCCCCGTCGCCGTCGACAATCCGCGAAGGGAAGTCCTCGTCGCTGTTCCCGTGGTCCTTGCCACGTACGCGATCTTCACCGTGTCCAATCTGGTCCCGGTACCCGGTGCCTCGAGCTCGATGCAGGCTTCCGTCCTAGTTCTGGCGATGTGGTACGCGCTGATCCTCGCTACCGTGTTCGTCGCCGCGAGGGCCACCCACCAGTCCTGGGCCAGCGTCGGTCTCTCCCGGCAGACCCTCCCCCGCATGGTCACACTCGGGCTCGTACTCGGCGTGATCGACGTGATTGCGGTGGGCCTCGTGTATCCCGGAGCCGGGGTCCCTGGAGCCATCACCTTGACCCTCGGGTTCGTGGCGTACACAATCGTCGGGTTCAGCGAGGAGATCCTGTCCCGGGGCTACCTTCAGACGCGGTTCGAGGCGAAGTGGGGGACCTGGGTCGGATTCGCCGTGGCGAGCGTGGTCTTCGCCTTTGCACACTTCCCCGGGAGCTACGTCATGTACTCCGGGAGCCTGCCCGACGCCTTCCTGAGCGCCCTCAGCCGTGTCGGAGCCGGACTCCTGCTGGGATACTTCTACATCCGAAGCCGGAGCGTCGTGCCGGGCGCCATCTTCCACACGTTGAATGACTGGGCCTTTGTCCTCTGGCAGATTCCGAACTTCTAGGGAGAGCTTTGTCCGAGCTCGTCCGTCCCCTCGTTGCAGAACACAGCCCCGAAACCCGGACACGTGAACGCATTGGGAGCTGCCACCCGAAGTCCGAATGGAATCCGCGGAAGGGCTACGGACCCGGTGCGACCCACACCCTTCGACAGAAACACACTGGGGGGGCGGGCGTTTACCCACGCCACCGGAAAGGTTAAGCTCAACACACACGTATACACAGACCATGGGCACCAAGACGATCAATCTCACTGACGCGGCCTACGTGCGGTTGCAGGCTCTCAAGCGGGAGGGTGAGAGCTTCAGCGACGTGGTCGATCGCCTGACCGGGAAGTTCGCCCTCCTGGAGCTCGTCGGCATCTTCGACAAGGACACCTCGCGTCGGCTGCGCGCCGCGAAGCGGGACTTCGGGAAGAGGCTTCGGAAAGGCACGGAATCAAAGCTTCGAGGGGTGTCGTGATACGGTCGTTCTCGACACCGACTTCTTGATCGACCTCATGCGAGGGCACGAGGGGGCCGCCCGTCTCCTCGAGGACCTGCTTGAGGGCACAGACCCTGTCGGCATCAGCGCCATTACGGTCATGCAGCTGTATCACGGCGTGGCACGAGTTGCGGCCCCCACAGCCGAAGCGGCGAAGATTGAGAACGCGCTCAAGGCGATCGCGACGTACGACTTGACCCGAGAGATTGCGGCAGAAGCGGGCCGGATTGACGGCGAGCTCGTGGTCCGTGGGGAGGGGATGGATCCCGCGGACGTAATCATCGGCACCACCGCACTCCGCCGAAACGAGCCCGTCGTGACGCGGAACCACCGCCACTTTTCGCGCCTCAAAGGCCTGCGCCTCATCTCCTACTAACCAGGTATCCTGGCGGCGCCCTCGAGGGGCCATCGAAGGTTGGAAACTCTCCCGTTGGAACGGACCCGGTGGGATTCG
>CAZJIP010000191.1:0-4019 GCA_964546105.1 uncultured Methanomassiliicoccales archaeon | reverse complement strand
GATCGGACATCAAGGGCCCCGTGGCCCGCGAGGCGGCCGAGCGATGGCCGCGGATCGCCGCCACGGCGAGCATGATCGTGTGAGGGAAGGCCATGACGAGCACCCGGCCCCGGACGCAACGGAAGCGGCTCTACAACGCGAGCACCCAGGAGCAGCACCGGAAGCTCGGGGTTCATGTGGACCCCTCCCTGGCGAGCAAGTCCAAGTTGGACCTCCCGCGCTCGCTGCCCGTGCGCGAAGGGGACGTCGTGCGCATCATGCGCGGCAGCTTCCGCGGCAAGGAGGGCAAGATCGTGAGCGTGGACTCGAAGCGCGGAACCGCCGTGGTCGAGGGCATCACGATCGAGAAGGTGGACGAGAAGAAGGTCCCCCGGCCCATTCATGCATCTAACCTCATGATCATCAAGATGGACGACACGGACCCCTGGAGGCGGAGGAAGTTCGAGGAGTGAGGAGAGCGTGAAGAAGCACATGAAGCGACTGCCGGCGCCCCGTTCCTGGGCGATTCCTCGCAAGACCGCCTTCTGGGTCTCCAAGCCCTCTCCGGGACCGCACCCCGTGGACCGGAGCGTTCCCCTGGCCCTGATCCTGCGGGACATGCTCCACGCGTGCGACACGGCCCGCGAGGCCCGTCACATCCTGAACGGCCGCCACGTCCTCATCGACGGGCGGCCTGTCACGGACCCCAAGTTCCCCGTGGGCCTCATGGACGTGGTCTCCCTGGTAGACACAAAGTCCCACTACCGGATGGTCGTGGACGCGAGGGGCCGGATGCACCTCCAGGCCATCGAGGAGCCCGAGGCGAAGTGGAAGCTGTGCCGCATCGAGCGCAAGACCACGGTGCGGGGCGGCCAGACCCAGCTCAACCTCCACGACGGCCGCAACCTGCTCCTGCCGAAGGACGCCCACAAGACAGGCACGACCCTGAAGGTCGCGGTCCCCGAGCAGGAGGTGCTCGGCCACTTCGACCTCGCGGAAGGGGCTACAGCCCTGGTCACGGGCGGGAAGCACGTCGGCGAGCTCGCCCACGTGCTCGCGGTCCAGAAGACCCGGAACCCGAGGGCCAACGTGGTCACGTTCAAGGAAGGCTTCTCCACGGACATCGACAAGGTGTTCGTGGTCGGGAAGGAGACCGCGGAGATCCAGGTGCCGGAGGTCTCGGCACTCTAGGTGGGACCATGGCGGACATGCGTGGCATCCGGATCGAGAAGGTCGTCGTGAACGTCGGCGTGGGCGAGGCCGGGGAGAAGCTCGTCAAGGCGCAGAAAGTGCTCCAGCTCGTGACCGGACAAAAGCCGGCGCAGACAGTCGCCAAGCAGGGCGTCCGGGACTGGGGCGTGCGCCGGGGCCAGCCCATCGGGACCAAGGTCACCCTCCGAGGCGGGATGGCGGAGGCCTTCCTTAAGCGCGCCCTATCCATCCGCAACAACCGCCTCCCGTCGTACAGCTTCGACCCCCGCGGCAACTTCTCCTTCGGCGTACCGGACTACACGGACTTCGAGGGGATGAAGTACGATCCCGAGATCGGCGTCTTCGGGATGGACATCAGCGTGAGTCTCCAGCGGCCGGGCTTCCGCGTCGCCCAGCGGCGCGTCCGGCCCCACACGATCCCCCGGAGGCACCGCGTCTCGCGGGAGGAGGGCATCACGTTCATCAAGGACCGCTTCGGCGTCGAGGTGGTCGAGTGAAGCGAACGAAGGAGTTCGGCCGGAAGAAAGGTTGCCTGCGCTGCGGCCGGAAGCGGGGCATCGTGCGCCGATACGGGCTGCACCTATGCCGCCAATGCTTCCGCGAGATTGCGTACGACCTCGGGTTCCGGAAGTACAGCTGAGGTGGTCCCATGTTGCACGATCCCCTGAACGATGCGATGGTCGCCATCCGCAACGCGGAGGCCGCGGGCAAGCACGAGTGTCTTGTCCGGCCCGCCTCCAAGCTCATCGGCCGCGTGCTCAAGGTCATGCAGGAGTCCGCGTATATCCGCTCCTTCGAACTCGTCGAGGACGGGAGGGGTGGGATTTACCGGGTCCAGCTCGGAGGTTCCATCAACTCCTGCGGCGTGATCAAGCCGCGGTTCTCCGTCCGGCGGACGGACCTGGAGAAGTACGAGGCGCGGTACCTGCCCGCCCAGGACTTCGGTGTCCTCATCCTGACCACCACGGAAGGCGTGATCTCGCAGACGAAGGCCAAGGAGATCGGCGTGGGGGGCAAGCTCCTCGCCTACGTGTACTGAGGTGACCCCATGCACATGACCGGTTTCAAGGAAGAGCGCGTGAAGGTCCCCGACGGCGTTCAGGTGACGCTCGCGGGAGAGCAGGACGTCGTCTCCGCGAAGGGGGTCACGCTCCAGCGCACCCTGGCCCACCCCCACGTCACGGTCCGGACGGAAGGCGGCGAGATCCGAATTCGCTGCGAGTACCCGAAGCGCCGCGACAGCGCCCTCGTCGGCACGTACGCCGCCCACCTGCGGAACATGATCCGCGGCGTCACGGAGGGCTTCACGTACGAGATGAAGATCGTCTACAGCCACTTCCCCGTGAAGGCCACGGTGAAGGGGCCCGAATTCATCATCGAGAACTTCCTCGGCGAGAAGTTCCCACGGAAGGCGAAGATCCTCGGCGCCACGAAGGTCGAGGTGAAGGGCGACCAGGTCGTCCTCACGGGCCCGGACATCGAGGCGGTGTCCCAGACCGCGGCGAACATCGAGCAGGCGACAAGGATTAAGGGGTTCGACCCCCGCGTATTCCAGGACGGCATCTACATCACGAAGAAGGCCGGGGAGGCCTGAGCATGGCCGAGGAAGAGACCCCACCCACGCCACCGAAGAAGGTGAAGAAGGCCCTGCCCGAGGCGCCTCCCGAACCCGCTCCCGAGCGCAAGCTGCCGACTGCCCAGGAAATCCGCGCCGCGAAAAAGGCGGAGCTCGAGGCCTGGACCGAGTCCTTTGGCCTCGCGAAGGAGGGCAAGGTCGACGAGCTGCGGAAGCGCGTGGCGGAGTACGTCCTCAAGGAGCAGAAGGCCGCCGCGGCTGCGGTAGAAATCACCGCGCCGAAGCCGGCCGAGGCGAAACCCGTGCCGGCCGTCCCGAAGGAGAAAGCCCCGGCCGCGGAGAAGAAGCCCGCGGCGAAGCCGGCACCCAAGCCCACCAAGGAAGCCAAGGCCAAGGCGGAGAAGAAACCCGCCAAGGAGGAAAAGGAAGAGGCCGAGGAAGAGGCGGGCGAGGAGGAAACCGAAGAGGAGGAGTACGAGGCCAAGCAGAAGCCCAAGCTCGGCCCTCGCCTAGAACGGCTCCTCGCGGTGCGCGCTCTGAAATCCGCCTCGCGGCCTGCGTTCCATCGCCAGGAATGGTTCCGCTACAAGAAGTTCGGCGATGAATGGCGCAAGCCCCAGGGCGGGCAGTCCAAGCTGCGCCGCCATTTCGGATACCGCTGGAATCTCCCGTCCATCGGCTACCGCGGCCCGCGCGAGGTCCGCGGCCTCCACCCTTCCGGGTTCCAGGAAGTCCTCGTCCACAACGAACGCCAGCTCGAGGGGCTCGACCCCGCGAAGCAGGCGGTCCGAATTGCCCATGGCGTGGGCTCGCGCAAGCGGGAGATCATCGAGAAGGCCTGCGACGACAAGGGCCTCCGTGTCCTGAACCGGATGGTGACGGAATGAGATTCGACCACCAGCGTCGCCTCGCCGCGGAGCTCCTGGGCTGCGGGATCAACCGCGTGCGAATCACGACGGACCCCGCGGAGCAGGAGAACATCTTTGATGCGATCACGCGGGAGCAGGTCCGCGAACTTATCCGCCGCAACGTAATCACGAAGCGCGAGGAGGTCGGCGTTTCCCGCGCCCGCGCCCGGGTCCGGGAGGCCCAACGCGCGAAGGGGCGCCGTCGCGGGCACGGCACGCGGAGGGGCACCGCGAACGCGCGCGCACCGCAGAAGGAGCAGTGGATCGGCACGATTCGCCGCCTCCGCGCGTACCTGCGGGAGCTCAAGGCCCAAGGACGGATCGACGTCCACACCTACCGGCGG
>CAZJIP010000190.1:0-4033 GCA_964546105.1 uncultured Methanomassiliicoccales archaeon | reverse complement strand
GGGCGTGCATCACGAGCTCGATGGAGTCCGCGATGACCTCGCGGCTCACGAGGGACGCCCGCATGCCCTCGTGTCCCATGGCGATGCCGTCGGAGACTGCGATGGTCGGGAACTCGCGCGGCGTCCCACCCGCGGCATGGATGCCCTCCTTGACGCGCTTCGCGACTCCGCCCAGGCTGAGCTGGCAGGGCGTGACCTCGCTCCAGCTGTTCGCCACGCCGACGAACGGGCGCGCGAGGTCCTCGTCGCCCAGGCCCATGGCCCGGAGCATGGAGCGGGCGGGCGCGCGGGCCGGACCCTCCGTGATCTCCCAGCTGCGGTGCTTCAGGTTACGCGGCGGCTCCTTGACCATGGAATGCCTCCCTCGTGAGTCACTTCGAACGCAAGTGGATGTCGATGAGATCTCGGAGCAGAGCGGCCGCGGTCTGCGGTCCGCCGGCTCCCTTCCCGAGGAGCGTGATGGGCCCGACGTTCTCCGTCTCATACCGGACGGCGTTCAGACTCCCGACGACGTTCAAGTCGTCGGCCACGGGGAGCAGTTCGGGTCCCACGCTGGCCCGCATGCCGTCGCACCGCGCGATGAGCTTGATCACCTGCCCTTGCGACCTCGCGTGTTCGACGTCCCCGTGGGTGATGCCGCGAATTCCACGGGTCTCGACATCGGTCACATGGATATGGGCCCCCATGACCCAGTTCGCCAGGATCGTGAGCTTCATTGCGGCGTCCGTGCCGTCCACGTCGTACGCGGGGTTGGCCTCCGCGTATCCGAGCTTCTGGGCTTCTGCAAGCGCGGCGTCGAACTCGAGACCTTCCGCCATCCGGGTGAGGATGTAGTTCGTTGTGCCGTTCAGGATACCCGCAATCCGGGTCACGGGCTCGCCACGGAGGCTCAGCCGCGCCAAGTCGAGCATGGGCGTGCCGCCGCCCACGGTGCCGCTGAAGCGCAGCAGGGCGCCATGCTCGTCCGCGAGGGCGATCAGGTGGTCCATAGCCAGGGCGATGGGCCCCTTGTTCGCGGTGACCACGTGCCGTCCCGCTTTGAGCGCACCGCGAATGTGGGACATGGCCGGCTCCCCGTCGAGGATGTTCGTGGGCGTCACCTCGACGATCGTATCCGCCTCGACCGTGTGGATGATCTCCAGGGCCCGGCGCCCGGGCCGGAAGCGGGGCTGCAGGGAGGAGAGACCGCCCGGGGACCGCTTGGCCTTCAGGAGGACGCTCGCGTCGATGCCCGCAGGTTGGATGACCGCACCGCTCGTGTCCAGCGCCGCGACGATCTTGATCCGCAGGCCGTACTGATTGCGGAGGCGCGGCTCCTGGGACGCGAGATGACCCAGGAGACCCTGGCCGAGCGCGCCGAGGCCCACGAGGATGACCCTCACCGCGTCGAACCCCCCAGGGCCGACAGGATCGCCTTCACGCGAGGCTCGACGACCGCGACCTCCGCGCGTTCGCGGAGCGCTGCCTCCGGGTCCTTGAGACCGTGGCCCGTGCACACGCAGACCACCCTTTCCCGCGGTCGGAACGTACCCTCCCGAGCGAGACGCAGGGCACCGGCCACGCTCGCGGCGCTCGCAGGTTCCACGAAGATACCTTCCTCCCGCGCGAGGCGCTTCTGGGCATCCACGAGGGCCTTGTCCGGGAGCTTCAGCGCCAGACCGTGCGACTCCCGGATCGCGCGGACCGTCTTGCGCCAGTTCGCGGGGTTCCCGATGCGGATCGCGCTGGCCACGGTCTCTGGCTTCGGGACCGGGCGGATCTCCTGGCGGTTCTCCAGGATGGCATCCGCAATGGGGGCCGCCCCTTCGGCCTGCACGCCCACCAGTCGCGGCAGATGGTCTGTCGCCCCGAGCGCCTTCAGCTCCTGAAACCCCTTCCAGTACGCCGCGAGATTGCCTCCGTTCCCGACGGGGCAGACGAGCCAGTCGGGCACCTTCCCCCCGAGCTGCTCGAAGACCTCGAATGCCGCGGTCTTCTGGCCCTCGATCCGATAGGGATTGATCGAGTTCAGGACGTAGGCGTCGAGCTCGTCCGCTGCCTCGACCACGACGCGCATCGCATCGTCGAACGTGCCCCGCAGCCCGACAACTCGCGCGCCCTCGAAGTAGGCCTGGGCGAGCTTGCCCTGGGCCACGCCCCCCGCGGGGACGAGGACGACGCCCTCTAGGTCCGCGCGCGCGGCATAGGCCGCGAGCGAAGCGGCGGTGTTCCCCGTCGAGGCGCAGATTACGCGCTTGCGTCCGAGAGCGACCGCTTGGGTCACGCCGACCGTCATGCCTCGATCCTTGAACGAGCCCGTGGGGTTCTGGCCCTCGTTCTTCACGAAGGCGGCGATCCGAGGCGCGTCGTGGGACAGGAGCGAGATGGGCAGCAGAGCCGTGCCGCCCTCACCCAGAGTAACCGCGCGGTCGTGCGGCACGGGAAGGAGCTCCCGGTAACGCCAGACGCCGCGATCCCGCTTTTCCCAGGAGGACGTGAGCGAAGCGTACGTGGTCTTGCGGACATCGAGGATGAGTTGGAGGCCGTCCCCGCACTTAGGGCACCGAAGGAGTGCTGCCCGCTCGGGGAACGTCGAACCGCAGCTGACGCACTCGAACGTGGGCCCCAACGGATCCTCCTACCTTGCGGCGAACATCCGGCGCACGTCGCGGCCGACGCTCTCGATCTGGGACTCGGGTTCCTGCTTCCGCGCCTTGGCGAGGGTCGGCATGCCCTTCTCGTACTCCGCGCGCCAGTCCCGGGCAAACGCGCCCGACTTGATATCTTTGAGCAGGGACTCCATCTGCTTCCGCGTGTGCTCGTCGATGACCACGGGGCCGCGCGTGCGGCCTCCGAACTCCGCCGTGTTGGACACGTTGGCCCACATGTTCTCGATGCCGCCCGCTTGGACCAAGTCCACGATCATCTTGAGCTCGTGGAGCACCTCGAAGTAGGCCACCTCGGGCTGGTAGCCCGCCTGGACCAAGACCTCGAAGGACGTCTTGATGAGCTGGGCCATGCCGCCGCACAGGTCGGCCTGCTCCCCGAACAGGTCCGTCTCCGTCTCCTCGGCGAACGTGGTCTCGATGACGCCCACCTTGGTGGAGCCAAGGCCCTTCGCGATCGCGAGGCCGGTTTCCCGTGCGTGGCCCGAGGCGTCCTGGTGGATCGCCAGCAACGCGGGGACACCGAATCCACGCAGGAAGTTCTCCCGCACCGCGGCACCGGGCGCTTTGGGCGCGATCATGATCACGTCCACGCTCTGGGGCGGCACGATCGTCCCGTACCGGATGTTGAACCCGTGCGCGAACTCGAGCGTGGCCCCTGCCTTCAAGTTCGGGCCCACGTCCTTCGCGTAGACCTCGGGCTGGACCTCATCGGGGATGAGCATCATGGCAACGTCCGCGGAGGCCACCGCGTCGGAGACCTTCGCGGTCTCCAGGCCATCCCGAGACGCCGCATTCCACGACTCTCCCTGGGGCCGCGCGCCCACGACCATGGCGACCCCCGAGTCATGGAGGTTGAGGGCCTGGGCGCGCCCCTGAATTCCGTATCCCAACACAGCGATCCGCTTCCCTTCGAGCGGCTTGAGACTCGCATCCTTCTCGTAGTACAGCTTGGCCAAGGGCACCGCCTCCGTCACATCGCGCCGTACGCGCGAACGTAGCTCGCCCCGTTCTCTCCCGCAACCTGGGGGTCCACCTGGTCGGGCTTCCCCGCGAGCGGCCTGCGTCCCTGGAGGGAACGCAGGAGGACGAACTCCTCCGCGTTGTTCTTGATGTACTCGACCTCGATTACGTCATGCACACGCCGCAGGTGCTCGACCATGCGCGGGAACTTGGGGTCGGCGGACGCGAGCAGCACGCGGGCGCAGCCTTCCTTCTCGCACGGCCCCGCGAGGACCGAGTCGATGGAGATGCGCTTCCGCGTGAAGACCGCGGTGATCCGCTGCATCACGCCCCAGTCGTCATGGACGAGCAGGGATAGCACTTGCAACCGTCTCACCTCCTTGCCAGATGCACCGGGGCCCCAGGATGACTTCCTTCGCGCTCTT
>CAZJIP010000189.1:0-4066 GCA_964546105.1 uncultured Methanomassiliicoccales archaeon | reverse complement strand
GGCCCGATGGAAAGTGCCAAGAGCGCGCACTCTCCGTTTGGATCGGACGCGAACGCGCCGGCAAACGCAGAGGTCAGATCGAGATGATCCCAGATCGAGTGATCCGGAACGCGTGTCTCGGCGGGCAGCAGAGGCCACAGCTGGCCGAATCTGCCGTTGTCTTCGTCCTCGGACAGCTCCGGCCCGAAGCGCCAGAAGGCAAGGGTAGTGCGCTTCCAATCGACCGCAGCATCATCCCGCACGACCAAGCGCTCGAAATGCTGAAAGCTGCGCTGTTTGATCTCCCTGACGTCGGTATCGCCGAGATCGCCGAGATTCAACTGCTTGCCTGTCAGGGGATGAATGAGAACTGGACGATCCGTCCAGCGCACACGCGCCCAGTCCACGGTACGCACCGCCTCGGTACCGTCCTTTGCGGGAACGGTGTTGACGGGCCATTGCGGACGGTCCGCCCCCGCCGCCCCCCATCCCGCAGGTGCCCATGAGCGTGTCGCTCCCGGCAGTGTACACGGAGAAGTCGAACTGGACGGAGGCGTAGCCGAAGATAGACTCGTTCAACATGGACCTCGTCCCCGTGATAGTGAAGTTCGCAGTCCTCCCGGTCGAGTTGCCCGTGAACGTTGCGACCGTCGTCCAAGTGGGCGGCGGGGCGGGGGTCGCGGAGAAGGTGCCCGTGACGGCGCCTCCCACCGCGACCGCGGAGAGGAGCACGATGACGGCGACGATACCCGCGAGCAGCCCATTCGAGGTCCGCGCCGACGGCGGCGCCGGGGGCGGGATGACGCCACGGCCGATGCGGTGCATCGCCCAGACATACGCCCCGGCGAAGAGGAGCAGGGGGATCGCGTCCAGCGCAAGAGGGGCCGTAAGGCTGCGGAGCTGGGCGTCCGCGTTTTCGATCACCTGCACGTTCGGAGGTGTCGATGCGTACGCTTGCGTGATGGCGGCGTGGACCAGCGGGTCGAGGATGAACGTGACCACCGCGATGGAGACCGCGATAGTCACGACCACCCCGGCGACGAGCAGAATCTGGCCCGCGCGATCCTCGAGGGAGAAGGCGATGAGGGCGTACGCCACGCCGGTGACCGAGGCCGCGACGACGCCGCCGATGAGGATGCTGTCGAAGGCCCCGAGAACGGCGTTCGCCGCCGCGGAACCGGACGCGCCCGCCTGGGCGTTGATTGACGACGCAAGGGAGCCGGCGAGGGCGAACATAGCGACCTGCGCCCCGACAAACAGGAAGACAGAGACCCATACAAGGGTCTCATGCCTCCCCCCAAACGCCGGGGCGCCCAAGATAAGGAGGATCGCGCCGATGGTACCGAGCAGGAGCCCGAGAACCGAGACGACGGGGACCTGCTGCACCAGGATCGCGAGGGCGAGAAGCAAGAGACCTGTCTCCGTGCGGGAAGCTTGCGCCCTTCGATTCGGCGGAGCCGCACTCTCAGGTTCGTTGGGCGGAGTCGTCGGCAGCGGTCTGGGTTCCATCGCATCCCTCTTCACACTGTGCGCGCTTGCGTGCTCACGGTCCAGTTGGAGCAGCGAGGAGGAGGCGCCCCCGGTTCAGTGCCCTGCGCGGCTCCCGACACGAGAGGACGGCAGCCGGATCGATTAAGGGAAACATCCCTCGGGAGGTGCCCAGCATGTCCAAGGCCTGCATTCGCCTGCTGACGACCCGCGACCCCGAGGACAAGAACCTGCTGCCGGACAGAGCAGGGCCGACCGAAGGACAAGCCCCCTACCGAGCGACCACTGAGGTATGAGGTAATACGGGTTTCGGTTTGCCAGGAGCGGTTCGTTCGCCCCGCAGGGGAAAGGCATTCAGCCAATCGTCCAAGCTGGGGAAAGGGCCGGAGCCTACGCGGCCCCGGCATGAGGGGGGACAAAGCAAGGGGGAGGCCGCCTCCCTGGACGCTTCTCGGCCGGACTGCCGAAATCCCCGGAAGTGCACTTGCCCCTCCATGGGAACGCTGAGGGGGAGATTCGAACTCCCGAGGGCCTTGCGACCCACCAGATCTCAAGTCTGGCGCGTTGAACCGGGCTTCGCTACCTCAGCGGGCACGCCATCGCCGACGGCCAGAAATACCTTCTCTCGCGCACCGCATCACGAGCCACGCAGAGCCTCGACGTCCATCTCGAACGCCATGACCGGCTGCACGAGCGTGTACGCCTCAAGCACCCGCGGATGGATCTCGCCGAACCGCCCGATCTCCTTGCCTCCCAGGAGGACGGATGCCGCGCGGCCGGGGATGAAGTTGGCGGCCTCCAGGGCCTCGATGGCGCCCGACTGACCGACGTCGCGGAGGAGGCTGAGCACGAGGGACTTCGCTTCCGTGAAGGAGGCCCGGTGGTGCATGGCCGCGCCCGCCACATGGCGGACGTTCGTCCCGCCGAGGACCACGTCAGCCACCTCGAAGACGCGCTGGGGCAGCTCGCGGTGCTTGTTGAGGCGGAAGAGATTCAGCAGCCCAGGCAACAGGGACGAACGGAGGGTCGTGAGGTCGCTCGAAACGGGATTGAAGACGACGACCCGCTCGGGCGTCTCCAGGGGCTCCTCGGCATTCGCCATGGTCAGGGACATGACCTCCTGGTAGCCGTAGCCAATCAGGAGCTGCCGCAGGACGTCCGAGAAGGAGTTCTTCGGGAGCGGCGTCCCGATGGTCTGGCGCTGGGGCAGCCCCCGCGGGTAGCGATCGTATCCCCATGCGATGGCCAGGTCCTCGGCGAGGTCGTCCTCGTGCAGCAGATCCATGCGGTAGGCCGCGGCCTCTACGCGGATCGTGTCGCCTTGAGCGACCGCGTCGTGGCGCATCCGCCGTAGGAGATCCACGGCGCCTTCTGGGGTGAGGTCGAGGCCGAGCAGCTCCCGTGCGTGCGCGAGGTTCACGGACATCGGGAGGGGCGTGAGGTCGGGCGTGGCGACCGCGCGGTCCGCGTATTTCGTCTGCACGGTCTGGATCTTCCCGCCACGCTCCGCGAGGGAAGTCGCGAGAATATTCAGGGTGCCGCTGATCGTCTCGAAGTCCGTCCCCGTCACATCGAGGAAGAGGTTCCGTGTGTCCGGCGTGAGCTGGGTCGCGATCCCGTTGATGATGGGCGGGAACGACAGGACGGTCCCGTTCCGGTCGAGGATAATCGGGTAGACGTCCTTCCCGGCCAGGATGGGCGCGTACTCCACGCCCTTCTCGTGATTCGTGAGAATCTCGGCCAGGTCCATCTCCTGGGAACGTCCCAGGGGGACGAAGCGGACCTCGTGGGGCACCACCGCCTTGTACGTGAAGGGCGGCTGGACGCGATCTAGATCATGGATCCCGACGGCGACCTTCCGCCGGCGCCGGCCGGTGGTCGTGTGCAGCTTCTCTTGGAGGTCGACCAGGGAGCGGAGCAGGGGATCATCCAGCTCGACACCGCGCACGACGCCGCCCACGGCGAAGGGGCGCACGCGCTCCACGCTGGGGTCCACCACGAAATCGATACCGGACGGCGAGACAGGATAGTGGGGCAATCCGGTCTCGAGTCCCAGGAACCCGCGGAGGCCGCGAGCGATCCCCTCCACGGAGTAGAGGTCCGGACGGTTCGGGAAGATGTCGAACGTCATGACGCCGTCGTGGACGCCCTCGGGACCCGAGCCCAGGTACGTGATCCGGTCGATCGCCTCCTCGAGGCTGATCTGCTTCCCGAGCAGGTCGATCAGGTCCTCGTAGGGCACGTCGACGTTGGTCAAGGCAGGCGCGGAAGCGGTCCCGCCCACAATAAGCTTTCGAGAAAGGAAAAGGGGAAAGGGAGCCGTCAGTGCACGACGGCTGCGGCCTTTCCTACTGCGGACTTCGCGACGGCCGCAATGGCCGCGCCGATTCCGCCACCGCTCGCGGCGCCAGCGGTCCCGCCCGCAAGGGCGTTCTGGACAGCGCTCACGACAGCATAACCGTGGGCCTGAGCGGGAATGTGCGCGAGGGCCGTCGCCAGGCCGGTCGGGTCCCCGTGGGCAGCGGACACGGCACCGAGCGCGAGGCCTCCCGCGGCCGCTCCGACCGCGGCTGCGGCTGCGATGGAGATCATGTTGTTC
>CAZJIP010000188.1:0-4110 GCA_964546105.1 uncultured Methanomassiliicoccales archaeon | reverse complement strand
GTCCCGTCCATCTCACGCAGGAGGTATGACGCGAGTCACACCCTCATTCCCCGCATGATCTCGGCGTGTTGCGGGTCGTATCCTGGAGTTCTTTATAAATACGTTTTGTCAAGCGTCACACGACGTATGACATAGGCTCCATTGCCGCCGCGGGCGCGGTGTTCCGGCCCGTTCGGATTTTTATCTGGCATACGCGATGCAATGCGACGGCGCCGCACCCGGCTCGCACGTTCCATTCACGAGCCGGGCGGGCTACGAAAAGCTTTACGACGGGCGCCCGTTCAGGCGACCGTGGCGAAGCGGGCGAGGGACTCTCCATCGCGCAGGCAGCGTGGTGGCCGAGCGCGTGTTCGAGCGGTCCAGCGGAAACGGAGGTCTCCTCGACCCGCGCGCCGCCCCGCCCGGGCCGTGCCGAAGCGAGCGGTCCGGAAGAAGGTCCGCGTCCGAGCCCGAAGGCCCGCGACCCGCCGGCCCCGCATCCGGCGGCGACGTGTCACACGAAAGGCGCGCCCGCGCACGCGCGGGCGCAAACTCCCACCGGCGCGGGCCCGCCGCGGAGTCCGCCGCCCCACGCGCCGTGTGGCCCTCGACTTCGCCGCGATCGAGCGCAAGTGGCAGGAGGCCTGGGCCCAGGCGCACGTCTTCGAGGCGGACGCGAAGCCCGGGACGCCCAAGTGGTACTCCAACGTCCCCTACCCTTACATGTCGGGCTACCAGCACCTGGGCTTCGGCGTCTCCTTTCTCCGCGCGGAGTTCCAGTCCCGCTTCCGCCGGATGCGCGGCTACCAGGTGCTGCATCCGCAGGCCTTCCACTGCACGGGGCTGCCCATCCTGGGCGCCGCGAAGCGCGTCGCGGAGGGCGAGCCCGGGCAGATTCGCATCCTAGAGCAGATGGGCATCCCCCGCGGCGAGATTCCCAAGTTTGGAGACCCCATGCACTGGATCGAGGTCTTCCCCCAGGCCACCATGGGGGACCTGCAGCGCCTGGGGGCCGCCGTGGATTGGCGGCGTTCCTTCATCACGACGGAGCTCAACCCGCCCTACGACGCATTCGTGAAGTGGCAGTTCCGGAGGCTCAAGGAAGGCGGCTACGTCAAGATCGACCGCCACCCCGTGATCTGGTGCCCCAAGGACCAGGCGCCCATCGGGGACCACGATCGGCTCGAGGGCGAGGGCGTGACGCCGCAAGCCTTCACCCTCCTCAAGTTCCCCCTGCCCGACGGCCGCATCCTGGTCGCGGCGACGATCCGCCCGGAGACCGTCTTTGGCCAGACCAACATCTGGGTGGACCCCGAAGCGACCTACGTCGTCGCGTCCGTCGACGGCGAGCGGTGGATCCTGAACGACCTCGCCGCGACCAAGCTCGCGGAGCAGGGCAAGTCGGTGACCCGCGAGTCCACGGTCCGCGGATCCGACCTCATCGGCCAGGATGGGATCGCGCCCATGATCAACCGCGCGGTCCCCGTGCTCCCGGGCGCCTTCATCGACCAGGGCCGCGGCACGGGGATCGTGACCAGCGTGCCCTCGGACGCACCCGACGACTACGCGGCCCTGCGGGAGGTCCAGGCGGACGATGTCCTCCTGGCGAAGTACGGTCTGGACCCGGACCGGATCCGGGGGATCCAGCCCGTCGCCATCATCAAGACGCCGGGCTGGGGGCCGCTCCCCGCGAAGGAGATCGTGGACCGCATGGGGATCACGAGCCAGCGGCAGAAGGAGAAGCTAGCCGCGGCCAAGGCCGAGGTCTACAAGTCCGGGTTCTACCAGGGCGTCATGAACGAGAACTGCGGCTCCTATGCGGGCATGCGGGTCGAGATCGCCAAGGAGGAGATTCGGAAGGACCTCCTGGCCAACCGCCAGGCGGACACGCTCTACGAGCCGAGCGCCGAGGTCGTGTGCCGCTGCACGACCCGCGCCATCGTCAAGGTGGTCGCGGACCAGTGGTTCCTCGCGTATGGCGATCCGGCCTGGAAGGCCAAGGCCCACGAGGCGCTGGCCCGGATGACGCTCTATCCGGAGGCGGTCCGGAAGCAGTTTGACTACGTCGTCGACTGGCTCCAGGACTGGGCCTGCACCCACCACCGGGGCCTGGGCACCAAGCTGCCCTGGGACGAGCAGTGGGTCATCGAGTCCCTCTCCGACTCCACGATCTACATGGCCTACTACACGATCGCCCACGTGCTCCAGGGAGGCGCCCTCCGGAGCACGGTCCCGTGGGCCGCCCGCCTGGACGATGCCTTCTTCGACTACGTGTTCCTGGGTCGCGGGGAGGCCGCGTCCGTCGCCGCGAACCTGGGCCTGACCGCCGACGCGGTGGAGGGCCTTCGCCGCGAGTTCACGTACTGGTATCCCTTCGACTTGCGGAACACGGGGAAGGACCTGATCCAGAACCATATGGTCTTCTGCCTGTTCAACCACACCGCGGTCTTCCCGCCGGAGCTCTGGCCGCGCGGCTTCGGCAGCAACGGCTGGGTGCTCATGGCGGGCATGAAGATGTCCAAGTCCAAGGGCAACACGGTCTACATCCGCGACGCCCTGGCGGACTGGGGCGCGGACACGGTCCGCGCGACCGTGGCCAACGCGGGGGATGGGGTGGACGACCCCAACCTGGAGCGGGAGTTCGCGGCGTCGATCCGCGCGCGGCTCCAGGACTGGTACGCGTACGCGACGAAGAAGCACGCCACGCGTACCGACCGGCGCACGATCGACGCCTGGTTCCTGTCCACGCTGAACCGCACCGTGGCCTCCACGATCACCGCCATGGAGGGCATGAACTACAAGGCCGCGCTCCGGATGGGGTACTTCGACCTGCAGGGCGCGTGGTCCTGGTACCTTCGCCGGTGCGGCGGGCGGCCCCATGCGGACATCCTCGCGCGCTTCCTCGAGACGCAGACGAAGATTCTGGCGCCCTTCACGCCGCACATCTGCGAAGAGATCTGGCAGAGGCTGGGCCGCGAGGGGTTCCTCTCGGTCGCCGCGTATCCCGAGTCCCGTCCGGCGGAAATTGATGCCTCGGCCGAGGCGGGGGAGGCGTTGCTCCAGTCCACCCTCGCCGACGTCCGCGAGATCCTCAAGGTGACCCGGCTCCGACCGAAGCACGTGACCGTCTACGTCGCGCCCGCGTGGAAGACGCGCGTGCGCGCGCTCGCGCTGGAGCTCGGGCACACGGGACCCGTCGCCATGAACGTCCTCATGGAGAAGGCTCTGGCCGAGCCGGGGATGCGGGAGCGGGCCAAGGAGCTCGCCGCGTACGCGAAGAAGGTCTTGGACGACCTGCGGCGGACGAAGCCCGAGGAGGCCGCCCGCTTCGTTGTGGCCGACGAGTTGGCGCTGTTCGCGGAGAACGCCGGTTTCCTGGCGTCCGAGCTGGGCTGCCCCGTGGAGGTGTACCGGGCCGATGATCCCGCGCGCCGCGACCCGGCTCGCAAGGCCGACCACGCCGTCCCCGGGCGGCCCGCCCTCTTCGTGGAGTGAGCCGCGTGAAGATCCCGCGGCCCAAGCCTCCCGAGGCCGAGTTCAAGCGCAAGCGGGGCCCGCCGCCCCAGGCGACCAAGCTCCTGATCGCCTCGCTCTCCGCGGGCCTCATCTTCATGGCGCTCCTCGCCATCGTGTTCGTCCCGCGGTACCTGGAGAACCTGAACCCGCCGCCGTCCACGTTGCTTACCCTGGAAATCAACACGACGAGCGGCTCACCGCGGATCGTGGTCTCGTACGCGCTCTACGATCTGAGCCTCTCCCTGTTCAACGCGACCCTCTTCCGGGACAACGGCACGGTCGCGAACCTCTCCGCGGGCCTCGGCGGCGGGAGCGCGGCGCTTTCCTTCACGGATGCGAACCACGACGGGCGGGTGGACGCGGGCGACTACTTCAGCCTCCAGGCGACGAGCCAGGGCTCGTACCGTTTCGAGGTCTGGCAGGTCGACGTCGGACATCGGGTCGGCGTGGTCTCCTGGACGGGCGCGTTGGGTTAGCCATCTCGCGCAGGCAAGGCGACCGGGGTCGCATGGAGAGGCCTCCACGGCAACCTTTAACTAACGGGGCACGTTAGGCGGCCTCGCGGGCCTGTAGCTTAGCTAGGTAGAGCGATCGGCTCTTATCGGCGCGCCTGTC
>CAZJIP010000187.1:0-4144 GCA_964546105.1 uncultured Methanomassiliicoccales archaeon | reverse complement strand
GAGGTCGAGCTCCTGCCCGAGGGAGGTCGATGCGACGACGTTCTCGATCCGGTAGTTGACCAGGGGCAGACCTCCGAGGACCGGCATGGCGACGGCCGGCGCGTTCGAACGCAACGGGACCCCTCTGGTGCCTTATATACGTGGGTCCTCCTCGGGCGTGCCCTCGGGGAGACCGGGCCCGCGTTTCTTCGGGCCAACGCGTCGCTGCCACAACAACGTGGATCAACGCTCGCCGCCTCAGGCAGCCGCACCCGCCGCGGGTCGCCGTGCTGTCTCGATCCGCTCGATCCGCCCGTTCGCCTCCGCCCACCGCAGGAGACGGAGGAACGCCTGGGTCTCCGCGCCGCCGAGCGCGATCGTGTCGCCGTTCTGGTACACGTTGCCGGTTTCCCAATCCTTGACGACCCGCAACACGCGGTAGCGCGGCTTCGCCTTGACCGCCATGAACTCGGCCATCTTCGCCGCCGCCCAGGAGTCCTTGAACGTGCCCTGGAAGACCGCAAGCCGCTGGTGGGCGATCACCGCAATCTTGTTCGCCACGTCGTTCAGGAAGGAGCGGTTGTGACTGACCACGAGGACCATGCCCGCGTAGCCCTGGAGGGCCGCGGCCACGACCTCCTGGCTCTCGATGTCCAGGTGGTTCGTGGGCTCGTCCAGGACGAGGAGGTCGTAGTCCTGGGCGATGAACTTCGCGAGGGCGAGGCGGGCGCGCTCGCCGCCGCTCAGCTGACCCACCTTGCTGTGGACGGCGTCCCCGCTGAACCAGAAGCGGCCGAGGAGGCCCCGCGCCCACCCCTCGGGCGGAGGGGGGTTCCGGATGCTCCGGATCTCCTCGAGGAGGGTGCGGTCGAAGTCGAGCTCCTCGGCCTCCTGGGCGAAGTAGCCGATGTTGAGGTTCTTGCCGCGGAAGACCGACCCGGCGTCCGCCTCCTGGCGTCCGATGAGGATCTCCAGGAGGGTCGTCTTCCCAGACCCGTTGGGCCCCACCAACCCGACTTTGTCACCCTTCGCCAGTTCGAGGTCCACGTCCGAGAAGAGGAGACGGCCGCCGTGGGACTTCGCGACGCCTTCGAGGCGCACGATCCCGGTCCCGGTGCCGGTGCGGAGGGAAAGCCGGAACGCCTTGGGCGCGGTCGGGGCCGCCTCGGGCATCTCCCGCTTCATCTTCTCCACGCGGAGCTTCCGCGAGAGGACCTGCTCGTAGACCTTCCGGGACTTGTACTGCTCGATGATCGCGAGCTGCCGCTTCAGCTCCTCGCGGTGCCGGTGGATTCGGGCCTGCCGCGCGCGGGCAATCGCGTCGCGCTGCACGCGGTAGTCGGAGTAGTTCCCGACGTACTCCCACGTGCGGTAGCGGTCGATCTCGATGACCTTGTCCGCGACCGCGTCTAGGAGGAACTTGTCGTGGCTCGCCAGCAGGACGGCCGCGTCGATCTCGAGGAGGAACTCCTCGATCGTCTCGATCGTGTCGATGTCCATGTGGTTCGTCGGCTCGTCGAGCAGCAGGATGTCCCTCGCCTGGGCGTTGGCCAGGGCGCGGGCCGTGAGGACCTTGGACTTCTCGCCGCCGGAGAGGGAGCCGAACGTCTGGTCGAGGAGCTCCTCGCCCACGCCCAGGTCGTTCAGGATGGGGTCGTTCACGATGACGCTGCGGCTGCGGGCCCCGCCGAGGGAGACGTGCAGGGATTCGTAACGGGCCATGCGCGCGGTCGCGTCCGGTGAATCCCAGGCGTCCGGACGAGCCATCCAAGCCTCGAGGTCCGCGAGTTCGGCCTCGATCCGCTCGGCCTCCGGCGTCGGCGTGCTCAGGACGTCGCGGACGACCGTCTCCGGCGGGACATTCGGGATCTGCGGGAGGTATCCGAAGCGGAGTTCGGACTTGAAAACGAGTTCGCCCACGTCCGGCTTCGTCTCCCCCGCGAGGAGCTTGAACAGCGTGCTCTTCCCGGCACCGTTCGGACCGACGAGGGCGACCTTCTCTCCCGCCTGGAGGACGAAGTCCGCGTGCTCGAGCACGAGCGTACCGCTCCAGGACTTGCGGAGGTCGCGGCCAGCGACGAGCGGGGGCATACTCGCGGCTGCCATGACGGCGTCCGCGATTAGGCTTCGCGTACCCAAACTCGCGGATCGCGGGTCCCCCGGGAGAGTCGCCCACGCCCGAGCGGGTGCATTTATGGTTCCCATAGATTCCTATAAATACCATGGACACCATGGTCATCTCCGTCCATGGCCACGACCACGACGACGATCTCCCTAAGGAGGGAGACCAAGGAGATGCTCCGGCGCCTCGGCTCCAAGGACCAGACCTACGACGAGGTCATCCGAGACCTCATCGAGCGGGCCTCGATCAAGGAGCTCGATGCCCGGTGGAACCGCATCCTGGAGGACGAGGAGTTCATCCCGCTGGATGAGCTATGACCTACCGGGTCACGCTGTCCGAGACCGCGGTCCGGCAGCTCCGGAAGCTCGAGAAGGCGGACCGGGATCGGATCGTCCGCGGCCTAAAAGTGCTGGAGGAGGATCCTTTCCGTCCCAGACCCAAAGCGGACATCCGGCTCCTCGAAGGCACGGAGCCTAAGAAGTACCGCCTGCGGATTGGCGAATACCGCGCCGTCTACGCGGTCGTCGGATCCGAGGTAAGGGTCATCGAGGTCTTCGCCCGCGGCCGCGGATATCGATAACGTCCGGCCGTCACTCCGTCCAGGAAACGACGATCCCGCGGCGATTCCGGTGCGGGGAACAACATGAAAGGCCCCGGGTAACGACCTGGAAGAAGACTCGGTATAGACTCCCTATGCCTCAAGTTCACGATATAGTACGACCTTTCCGACTCCGGGAGAGGGGTGTGAGATGGCGAGTTCTGAAGCAGAGCCAGAGAGTGGCGTAGCGAAGCCCGCGGGAGCGCCGGCGCGACCGAAGAGCCGGCTGTGGATGGTGATTGCGGTTGTGGTGATTGTCGTCGCCGCAGCCGTCGTCGGAGCCTGGGCCGCGGGATGGTTCAACCCGCCCAAGGAGAAGGTCCTCGTCGTCGCGATGAGCTCCGACGTCGAGACGATGGACCCGGCGAAAACGAGCGCGATGTACGGTCCGCCCGGCATGATCTACGAGACGCTCATCGGGAGGAAGTTCGACGGGACCTACGTCAAAGGCCTCGCGGACTACTGGAAGATGAACAAGACGGCGACGGGCGCCACGTTCGACATCATCCTCCACCCGGGCGTGAAGTTCCACGACGGGACGCCGTTCAACACGCGGGCGGTCCAGCGGATCATCAACTACTATGCGCAGAACGACAGCTGGGTCCAGTACGAGTTCTACGCGGTGTACGGCAGCGTGAACAAGAGCGGCTGGCCGAACAAGGGGATCTGGCTGCACGACGACCTGCACATGACGCTGAACCTGACCTGGGCCGACGTTGCGCTCGTGTTCAACCTCTCCCACCTGTACGGCTCCATGATGGGTCCGGACGCCCTGGAGTCCGACGGCCTCGAGAACTACGGGACGGCAGGGCACAAGGTCATCGGGACCGGGCCGTTCAAGCTGACGGAGTGGGTGCCCGGAGACCACGTGACCCTCGTCCGGAACCCGGACTACAACTGGGGGCCCGAATGGGTCACCAACAAGGGACCCGCGCAGATTGACAAGATCATCTACCGGATCATCGTGAACGAGGCGACCCGGTTCCTGGGCTTCGAGAGCGGAGCGATCGACGTGCTCCAGCAGGTGCCTCCCAGCAAGGTCCAGGCATACGCCGCCAACCCCGACATGACCGTGATCACGGGACAGGGGCAGGGGACGTACCACGTGGAATTCAACTGCCAGAAGGCCCCGTGGACCAACGTCTCCCTCCGCAAGGCATTCGCCTACGCGATCAACCGGACGCAAATCCTGGAGACCGTATGGCACGGATACGGGGAGGAAGGCGTGAACTACCTCTCCCCCATCGAGCCCGAGGGGCGGCTGATCCCCGCGCAGTACAACTTCTCCTACAACCCCGCCCGGGCGGCCGCGCTGTTCGCCCAGGCCGGGTTCACGGACAAGGACGGCGACGGCTGGCTGGAGAACGCGACGGGCGAGCTCACGCTGAACCTCTGGACGACGAACAAGGGCGAGGACGTGAGCATGTCCGAGATCATCCAGCAGC
>CAZJIP010000186.1:0-4154 GCA_964546105.1 uncultured Methanomassiliicoccales archaeon | reverse complement strand
TGCGAATCCCGCGGCGGTCATCGATGCCAACTGCATAAAAGGTTCCGTACGTTCGCGCAGGCTTTTCTCCCGGCGGTCGCTGCCCCCGGCGATGGCCTCCTGGGCCTTCATCGATTTGGGTGGCACGCTCTGGGACGAGCGGCCGTGGCACGAGTTCCTCTACCGAACGTACGCCGAGGTGCTTGCCGAGTTTGGGCATCCCGTGGCCCCCGAGGCCCTCCGCTCCCGCCTGGAAGCTCTCGTCCGGGACCACGTGTCCGCGTACACCCGCGCCTACGTTTTCGAGCAGGTGCCCAATCAGGCCGCGGCGACCGCCATCCTTCGCGAGGTTGCGCGGCGCAGCCGCGACCGCGCGGGAGACCTCCAGCCTCTCCTGCCCGGCGCCGTCGAGGTGCTCGACGACCTCCGGCGGGACCACCACCTGGGGATCCTGGCCAACCAGCCCGCGACGGTCCGGCCCCACCTCGAGGCGACGGGCGTCGCGGCGCGGGCGGAACTCGTGCTCATTTCCGGCGAGGTCCGGTTGGCCAAGCCCGATCCCGCGCTCTACCGCCTTGCGTTGGAGCGTGCGGGCTGTCAGCCCGGGGAGGCCGTCATGGTCGGCGACCGGATCGACAACGACGTCGCTCCCGCGAAGGCCATCGGCATGCGGACCGTCCGCGTGCGGTCTTTCGCATACGGGATTCAGGAGGCACGCTCCGACGCGGAACGGCCCGATGTAGAGGTCTCTCGGCTCGACGAGGTCCCTCCAGCGGTGCGGCGACTCTAGCGCGGCTCAGAACGGGAGCGGTCCCGCCTCATCTGTGGGGTGGATGATCCAGCGACGGGTCCCCAGGCCGATCACGATGCTCCCGCAGACCGCGCATCGGAAGAAGACCGCGGCCCCGTCGCGCCCGAGCTCTTCGATTTCCTCGTGCCCGCAGGTCCGTGGGTCGATAACCTTCTCTACGATGACCGAGGACACGCTCTGCTCTCCACCCCATCGTGGGGTCCCACATCCTAAGTCGTTGGGTAAGTACGCTTGGAGTCTCTTCGCTCTCTCTATTCATCTCGTATCGTCTGAAAGGCTTTATCGCGGTCCTCGGATACCGCGAGCCCGTGACCGTCCTGTCCGACGCGGACATCCTGCGTGCGCGGGCGGAGGGCGAACTGACCCTCGAGCCGTTCGTCGAGGCCCACCTCACGCCCAACGGCTACGACGTGAGCATCGAGGAGGTCGCGGTCCCGTCCAAGGACCTCCGGGTCCGGGAGGGCGTCGCCCGCGTCCCGCCCCTGACGCGCTTCGCCGTGAGCACGCGGGAGACGGTGACCCTGGGCCGCAACATCGCGGGCCAGATCTGGCTCCGGACGACGTGGGCGCGCCGCGGCGTCCTCGCCTCGTTCGGCATGATCGACGCAGGCTTCTCCGGCACGTTGACGTTCGGCGCGCTCAACGCGTCCGACGCGGTCCTCAAGCTGCCCGTGGGCGAACGGTTCGCGCAGATCGTCTTCCTGCGTCTCGCCTCCGACGCATCCGCGACGTACGCGAAGCGTTCCGGGACGTACCAGGGCCAGCGCGGCGTGACTCTGGACCGACCGTGACGTCGAAGGCCACGTGATGCTGGGTCGGCGAGTAGGCCCGGACGACATGCGGGGTCACACGCTCCACGCGGCGGCCGGACCGGCGGACCGCCTTCCGGATGGCCCGGATCCGATCCTCGCGGTCGGCGTCCTCCAAGATCCCGTACACGTGGACGACGCCCCGAGGCCCGAGGGCGGCCAGCGCGTCGGGCAGGAAGTCCATCGCGGCGTGGGGGAGGTCTAGGATGATCCGGTCCAAGGGCGCAGCCTCCCGAAGGACCGCTCGCGCGTCCCCCTCCCGCACCTCGACGCGCTCTGCGCGGTTGGCCGAGACGTTGCGCCGCAGCAGATCCACGGCGACCGGGTTGGCGTCCGCGGCGACGACCCGCGCGGGTTGGCGGCGTTTCGCAATCAGGATGGCGTAAGGGCCCACTCCCGCGAACGGGTCGGCCACGACCTCCCCCGCGCGCACCTGATTCACGATCCGCAACCGCTCGCTCCCGAGACGCGGGCTGAAGTACGCGCGGGCCACGTCCACGTGATACCGCAAGCCGAACTCCGTGCAGACCGTCGTCGTGCGGGGCTCTCCTGCAATGATCTCGAGGTCCCGGACGCGGAACGGCCCGGAGACGCCGTGGTCCTGGGCGACCACCCGCAGCGCGCGGTTCCACGCCAGGATGGCCCGGCCGATTTCCGCACGGTGGGGGGCGAGGGGCTCCGGGATCTTGAGCACCGCGATGTCCCCAACCACGTCGAAGGAGGTGGGGAGCCGCGAGCGAAGCTCCTCGGGGACGCGGACCACATCCTTGTAGCTCCGGACGGGGGCGAATGCCTCCTCGAAGTCCCGCTCCTCGGCGGGCCATCCCCTTTCCACCCGCTCCCTTGTCGGGAGGTAGAGGCGGCCTCCGCTTTCCTGAATGCGGAGGTGTTTGAGGAGCAACCCGCGCTCCCGGAGCTGGCGACGAACGGACTCCCCTTGATCGCGGGGAACCACGACGGACCAAGCCCGCACGGATGGGAGATGCGGGGGCGTGGTGAAAAACATTCGGAAGGACCAGATGGGCGCGCCCCGATGCATTGGCGAAGATGCCCTCGGAGCCCGGGAGGGGCGGCGTCGCGGCGCGAAAGGTCAACGCGTCCGAACTCTTCCGCCGCTACTTCGTGAACACCCTCTTTGACTCGACCTTCGTGTGCCTCGGGATTCTCTCGGCGCAGGCGTTCCTGCCGCAGCCGGACGCGGATCTGGCCTTGGCCTCCCTGTTCGGGGTCTGCCTCGCCATCGGGACCTCCACGGGCCTGAGCGGGTACGAGGCGGAACATGCCGAGGTCGCGATCCGACTTCGGCTCCTCGAGCAGCACATGCTCTCCTCCATGGAGGGAACGGAAGTGGAGCGGCGGCTTCACGCCTCCCGATACGCCACGACCCTGGTGAATTTCGCTGCACCCCTCGCGGTCTTCGCAATCATGGGCACGCCCCTGCTCCTGTACCGGGGCGGCGTCGTCGCAGACTTCACGCTCGTGGCCGTCGCCTCCGGGGCCTTGGGGGTGGCCCTCATCTTCTTCGTGGGCTACTACCTCGGCCGCCTCTCCGGGAGACGCCCCTGGATCAAGGCCCTGCGGATGTCCCTCGTGGCGGGCATGACGTTCCTCGCCCTCGTGGTCATCGAGCAGTTCCTCTGAGGGAATCTTGATGGCTGAGGCGCTCCATCGCGAACCGATGGGCCAGCTCATCTTCATCGGCCTCGGGCTGCATGATGAGAAGGGGATCACCCTCCGCGGCCTCGAAGAGGCCCGTGCCGCGGACGTCCTGTTCGCAGAGTTCTACACCTCCGCGCTTCTGGGGGCGAGGGCCGAGGCGGTCGAGGCGCTCCTCGGGAAGCCCATCCGCCGCCTCTCGCGCGAGCAGGTGGAGAGCGAGAAGGACGTGCTCGACGCGGCGAAGGACCGCCGGGTGGCCTTCCTCGTGGCGGGGGATCCCATGGTCGCGACGACCCATGTCGACCTGCGCCTTCGCGCCGCGGCTGCGGGAATTCCCACCCGAGTGGTCCACGGTGTATCTATCCTAGGCGCCGCGGCGGGCGCCCTCGGCCTCCAAGCCTACAAGTTCGGCCGGACTACGACGGTTCCGTTCCCCAGCCCGGGCCATGAGGTGACCAGTCCGCTGGACCCGATCCTGGAGAACCGCCGCGTGGGCCTGCACACCCTCGTCCTCTTGGATCTCCGGGAGGACGGCACGTTCTTGGATCCCAAGGCGGCCCTGGGATCGCTCCTCGCCATGGCGAGGGCGAAGGGCGCCACGGACTTCGGGCCCGAGACCCTGGTCTGCGTCCTCAGCCGGGTTGGCTCACCCGATATGCGCATCGCGACGGACCGCTTGGCCGTCCTCCTGAAACGCGATCTCGGTCCGCCGCTGCACTGCTTCGTCGTCCCGGGGCGACTCCACTTCCTCGAAAAGGACGCGCTCGTGGCCTTCGGCGGCGCGCCTCAGGACCTCTGAGGCTGCCTCGCGAGCTCGGCGAGGTGCTCGACCCGCCAGAAGGTGATCTCCAGGCTGTACGTGTGCTTGAACTCGTGCCCGCTCCAACGGTGCCGGA
>CAZJIP010000185.1:0-4158 GCA_964546105.1 uncultured Methanomassiliicoccales archaeon | reverse complement strand
GCCGCACGGCCTCCCAGAACCGCGGCGCGCGTGCGTCCACGACGAGATGGAATTCCTCGCCGTGGAGGGTCTTCGCCCGAACGTGCTGGAACGTGCCGAACGAGCGAGCCCCCAGGAGGATCAAATCGATTCCCTGGGACGGGGTGTCGGCGAGCAAGGGGAGGCTCTTTCGGTCCCACCAGAAGAACAGGACGAAGGCGCCTGCGAACCAGAGAACGAGGAAAGCGATGAGGCCCGGCCACGCAACCGCGGGTGGCGTCCCCGTCAGCGAGAAGGCATACATCATCGGAATGAACAGCCACGAGGCGAAGGTGACGTAGGCCACGGCGAGGGCGACGGAGACGACCCACCGCACCCAGCGCGCAGCCTGGGAGGGGGTCAGGAGGCGCGCGCTGCACGGCGTGATCTCGAGGACGGTCTTGTACTCCGATGCCTTGCGGTCCGCGGAGAACAGGTAGCGATCCCTCACGGCCGCTCCATGGAGGTGCCCGTGGAAGTACCTTGCGGTGGCCTTCCCACGCCGGTCGCGGAAGCGGGTCTCGCCCGCCGGAAACCCTCCAGGTCTACGGCGGCGACTCGGACCCTCGCCGTGGTCACCTTTGCCCCCAGTCCTCGCAGCTTCGCGGCCAGCTCCTCCGCCAAGCGCGCGGGGAGCAGGAAGACCGACTGGCCCACCCAGACCACCCCGGGCCGCAGGATGAAGGGCGGGGGTGATCGGCCGCCGTCGTCGTGTCGCCCGAAGACGAGATGGCACACGCGGACGGCTAGGGACCGGGCCTCGCCGGACACGTCATAGGACAGGAGGACCGTGGGCTCGGAGGTGGCGTCGTGAGACATGTCACATCCATACGAATAGCTATATAATAGCCATTCCCTCCAGGTGGGTGAAAGTACCGGAATCGCCACGGGATCGCGTCTTCTCGTTCCGTTAACACGTTAACCGGACCGACCGGCTTTCCCTCGGACGCCTCCTCGGTCGATATCGACAAATAAGGTCCGCCCCCTTGGCCCGTCGCCCATGCGCGTCCTCCACCGCGACCCGCGGACCGGGGAGATCAAGCTCCGGATCGAGAACGCGGACGACCTCTGGCACCTGAGCAACCTCGTGCAGCCCGGCGACCAGGTGCGGGCGTCCACGCACCGGCGGGAGGAGTCCAAGGCGGACAAGATCCGCCCCGAGAAGGCGGAGAAGGTCCGCATCACACTCACCCTGCGCGTCGAGGTGACGGAGTTCCAGGCCTTCTCGGACCGTCTCCGGATCGGCGGCGTCATCGTGGACGCGCCCCAGGACCTCGGGCGGCACCACACGCTGAACGTCTCCGTGGACGACGTGCTCTCGATCATCAAGACCTGGAAGCGGCACGAGCTTGCGCGGATTGACGAGGCGGTCGCCGCGACCCAGAAGCCCCTGGTCACCTTCCTGAGTTTGGACGACGAGGAGGCCCTCCTGGCCCAGCTCCATCAGTACGGCGTGCAGGAGCTCGCCACGATCCGCGCCCCGGGCCACGGGAAGATGTTCGACACGGGGGACGCGGAGACCGCGTACTTCGAGGACATCCTGGGCAAGCTGAAGACCGCGTCCCTGGGCGAGGCCCTCGTGCTCGTCGGCCCGGGCTTCACGCGGGAGTCGTTCCTTGCATTCCTCCAGGGACGGGATGCCGCTCTTGCGGCCAAGGTCCACAGCCAGGGGACGTCGCAGCCGGGAATGCGCGGGATCCAGGAGGCCCTGCGGTCCGGCATGGGCTCCAAGCTGTTCGCGGACAGCCGCGTGGCGCTGGAGACGCAGCTCGTGGAGAAGGTCCTCGAGGCCATCGCGACGAACCGGCCGTGCGCCTACGGCCGCGCGGAGGTGGACCAGGCGATTGAAGGGGGGGCCGTGGAGACCCTCCTCGTGAGCGACGCTGTGGTCCGGGACTTGGAGATCGAGCGGATGATGCACGACGCGGAGGCCGCGCGCGGGACCGTGGTCCTCGTGAGCTCCCACCACGAGGCCGGGAAGAAGCTCGAGGGCCTCGGCGGGATTGCGGCCCTCCTGAGGTTTCCAATCAGGTGAGTCCGACCCTGGTTAACATGTTAACCATGGGTGCGAGGTTACGCGGAACGTCGGGTCACGATCTGGATCGGATTTCCGTCCGGGTCGGCGACCCAGGCCGCCCGCAGGTTGGTCAGGAAGTCGTGCGCGGGACTGAGGGGCCGGCCACCCTTCGCCTGGACGGCCTCGTACGCCCGGTCCACGTCCTCGGTCCACAGGACCACCTCCGCCCGGGGAGACCCGCCTCGCACGTCGAGGCCGTGGATCTCGCGGAGCGAGTCGATCGACCCGAATCCCAAGATCAGGGGACCCAGCCGCATCTCCACATGGATTGGCATCCCGGTCTTCGGAGTGCGGAAGCTCTCTCGGAATCCGAACGCGTCCCCGTAGAACCGGACCGATCTCTCGACGTCCTCGACGTAGAGGTTGACCTGGGGATCGTGGAATGCGTCCAAACTTCGGGCCCCCGCATCGCGCTCCTTGGCAGCCTGGGCCGGTCGCCTGGCGAAGGCAGTCCCCATAATAGACCTGTTGCGAGGGAAACCCCTGGGCCCTCACGCCCGCCCGTGGGACTCTCCCTTCACGGTCGCCGCCGCGACGAGGTGGGCGACGCGCAGGGGTTCGGGCAGGGCGCCGCGGACCGTGGTTAGCGCGAGGGCCTCGATCACTTCGGACCGCGTCGCGCCCACGTACGTCACATGGAGCGGGGTGTGGCGCGTGGTGACCTCCTCGACCGTGCGGTCCTGGATGAGCGCCCACCGGTCCTCCCAGTCCTCGAACTTCCGCCGGAGCGCGCCGCGGATCGCATCGAGGTCGGGCGCGCGGCGCGTCACGGTGACCACGGGCACGCCGAGCTCGTCGTGGAGCGCATCCAGGTCGATCACGTTGAACCCGCCCACCGCGATCCCATTCAGGAACATCATGCGGAGGCCCTCGCGGTACCGCGATTTCCGGACCATTCCCAGGATCCGCTCCGTGGCGTCCCGCCCATCCACGTGGGCCCGGCCCACGAGGACGCCCTCGATGTACGCGGGCGCCTGGACCGCGACGCCGACCAGAGGGACCACCTCGTCCCCGAAACGGAAGGGCCCGTCGTCGATCCCGAGGAACCGGGACTTGGGCTTCATGGCCTACACGAGCCTCAGGTGGCCCGTGACCTGGTCCACAATCTCGTTGGGCCCGGGGCCCACCGCGAGGCAGGTGACCGTGCCCGGCGGCAGCTCGGTCAGGCCCGCGTCCTCGACGAGCGCGGTCGTCAGGCCGAGGGACCTCGCCTTGTGCTGGAGGAGATGCAGCTCCTGGATGTCCGCGGCCTTCACGACGACCTTCTTCTGGCCCTCGTCGTACCAGTCCAAGAAGGCCTTGCGGTGCCGCGCCTTGGCGTCGAGCGCGGCCATGACCGCGGCGTGCGCGACTTGGACCGCGAGCTTGCCCCTCGATAGCTCCAGATCCGACCGGACGGCCACGACGAGCTTCTGCTTCATCTCGCCCGTCATCCGTACAGCTCCGTAGCGCGCTCCTCTTCCAGCTTGCGCAGCTCGGACTCCACGCGCTTGAGTTCCGCGCGCGCAGCGTCCCGCCGCTCCTCGTAGTGTGAGCGCGCGTCCGAGGACTGCAGCCGCATCCGCCGCTCGTAGTCCTTGATTGTCCGTCGCAGCCGTTCGCGGGATTCCGCGAGCTCCTCGAGCTTCATCCGGACCCGGTGGTCCTTCTCCTCGTCCGTAAGGAGGGATTCCGGCCCGGCCTTGGGGACGCGGGCCAGGGACGGATGGACGCGTGCCATCCACGGGTAGGCGCCGCGCCACCAGCCGAGGACGAAGAACAGGACGCTGAGGCCGATGAGGCCCTCCGCGATCTCGGGCGCCTGGACGTAGCCAAGGCCCGTCGCCGCGTTCACGCCGAGCGCGTTCAGGAAGAAACCCCAGAGGACCGTGACCGCGATGGACAGGACGATGCCCAACGTGAGCCGATACAGCGCGTCGTACTCCCGGTCGAGCTCCCCGCGGCGGGGATACAGTACGTTGACCAGGAGGAGGCCCGGCAGCACGAAGACGAGGATCAGGGCGGCGACCACGCGCAGGAGCCCGAGGACGCCGAGCAATGCGTCGACGACGGCGTCGGCCACG
>CAZJIP010000184.1:0-4187 GCA_964546105.1 uncultured Methanomassiliicoccales archaeon | reverse complement strand
GTCATCCGGGCGTACCGCATCAGCGGCTATGTCGTCGGCCCGTGCACGAAGTGCCGCAAGGAGACCCGCGGTCTCGTCATGTTCGAGGACTACGCCCTGGGCTGGGAGTGCCTTGAGTGCGGCGAGGTCGGGCGCGCGGACCGCGTGGAGTGGATCGAGGGCGCGGACCCGAATGCCGAGGAGCTCGGCGGCCTCGGCGAGAACGAAGGCTCGTCATAGGACGCCACAGACCAGGCAGATGCCCTGGCCATGGCAGCTCTCGCACTTGGATTGGATACCCAGGATGCGTCGCGAGCCGCGCCCGCGGCATCGCGGGCAGAACCCCGAATCGCCGCAGCGCTCGCACGGCACCCCGATCTTCTTGATGGCGTAGAGCACTTGGCGGTTCGCCGGGTTCGCCGCGACGAGCGCCCGGAGAATCTCGAGGGCGGGTCCGCGCCCGTTCGTTCGGTCGCGGCGGAAGAGGAGGGAGGCTTTCATCATGAGCGCCTTCTCGTGGCGCGGGTCCGCGGCGAGCACGTCGTCCAGGGCCGCCGCGGCCGCGTCGAACGCCTTCGCGACCTCGGGACCGTCCTCGAACTCCGTGTCGTAGGGGATGTTCCGCCGGACAATCTCCTGCCGCCGGGTCTCCCGGGCCTGCGCCGACAGTCGGATGGCGAGGGCGAGGTGAAGGGCGGTGTACAGCTCCCGCGCCTCCGGATCATCCCTGTGCTCGGCGTACGCACGGTCGGCGAGGGCCCGAGCTTCCTCGGCCCGGCCCTGCTCCAGCGCTGCCTTCGCCTGCTTGGTTAGCTCGTCCGTCACGCGGCTCCAAGGTGGACAAGAGGGCCCGCGATTTAAGGGTGCCCTCCGAGGCGGCGGAGGATTGTCGCGACCGTGGGCACTAGGCGAGCGTAGGGCATCTCGCGATACCGTCCGATCGCGCGGAGCGCGTCCACGAAAAGGACGCAGGCGAAGCCCGCGGAGGCCACGCTCGCGGTTGCCAGGATCCGTTTCGTCTCCGCCGATGCGTGACCATCCCAGAGCGCGCCGAGGTCGAACGCTTGGTTCGCGGCACGACGGAACTCTCCCGCCCGGAGGACGCCACGTTCCTCGAGGGCGTCTGCGAGCTTCCCGCTGAATTCCGCGAAGTCCGCGTGCCCCGATTCGAAGGCTCGCACCAGGTCCGCCCGGTTGGACGCCGAAGCGAGGTGGATGCACAGGGACACCGTGGTCTGGCTCGCCGCCTTGACTGCCTCTCGGGGCCTCCGGACGACGCGGTCCGCCGCAAACGAGAGGCAGGCCACCGCCTGGAGGAATGTGTACAGGTCGGCACCTTGGGTCCCCCTGCGGAACCGCCGGATCTGGGACCGCACGGACCGTGCGAGTCGACCGCGCAGCCTGAGATGGCGATCCAGGTCGCGCGCGCCCCGTTCGAGGCGGGTGAGCAGCCTCCGCTCGTCGACCCGCGCACCCGCCCACAGGTACTCATCGAGCTGGGAGACCGCCTCGAGCATCCGTCGCTCCGCCGCGGCGTACGAGGCCATGCCTACCGCAACTGCGTCGAATCGATAAAGGACTCGGCCCGCTGGGATGCCGCCATCCGTCTACGCGAAGTAGTCGCTCCCGTTCTCCAGATGCCGGAGGAGTTCCCGGGCGGGTGCGTAGTCCGGGTTCACGCGGAGCGCCGCGAGCAGCGCTTTGCGCGCCTTCTCCGGCATGCGCTTGTGGAGGTACACACGCGCGAGGTTCGTGTGCGCGTAGAAGTAGCAGCAGTACCGCGGCGAGGCCACGGCCTTCTCGAGCCAGGGAATCGCCTCGTCGAGCCGCCCCAATTCGATGAGGTAGGCACCGATGTCGTTGTACGGATTGCCGAACGCGGGGTCCACCTGGATGGCCCGGCGACACGACGCGATCGCTTCATCGTACCGCCCCATGAAACTGTAGGTCCATCCCAGGAACGTGTGCGCCTCGGCCGTCGGAGCGAGCAGGAGGGAGCGCTCGTAGGCGTCCGCCGCGCGCTCGAGCTCCCCCGCGCTCTGGAGGATGTACGCGACCTGGAAGGCCCGCCGCGCGGCCCACTTCCGCGGCTCCGCGGCGGCGTCGAAGGCAGAGGTGTCCAAGGGTCCGCCGGAGAATGTCTCGTTCGCGACGTCCTGAAAGTGCTGGTCGTAGTGGCCCGTGATTCGCTCCTCCCAGACGTGGACGAGCAGATCCTCGACCGCGAAGAGGCGCCCGAAGTCCACGGAGGCCATCCGCTCCGATCCCCGGGCTCCGGCGGCGACTCGCGAGGGGGCCTCGTTGAACGTGAACTGGGCCGTTTCGCCGCCTCGGCGGACCGTCTTGACGAACGTGAGATCGTGGACGCCGCGGCCGCGGGAGATCAGGGTGCCCGGATCCGCCAGGAGAGGGACGAGCTCCGTGAGCGTCGTGCGGCGATGATCCATGACGAGGATCCGGTCGAACGTCTCCGACGGCGGTTCGGACACCACCCGAGCGTCACCGAGTCCGTTCGCCCGCAGCCGCTTCGCGGTCACCGTCCGCAGGGCCTCTTCTCGCTCTGCGACCACGATGTTCCCGGGAGAGGTGATGGCCGCGAGGAGGGCCACCGGAAACCCGCCGCGGGCGCCCGCCAGGAGGACGTGCAAATCGGGGGCGGGTTCGAGCAGGCCCACGGCCGACACGAGGCACCGGGCGGAGGGCATCGTGGTCGAGCCCGGCGCGGAGAGGACAGGGAGGGGCATGTCCGCGTACGCCAGCGCCGCGAACTCCTCGGGCAGGAACTGCTCCTGGGACACCTCGCGGAACGCCCGTTCCACCCGAGGATCCTGGAGGAGGCCGAGGCTCTTCAGGCTCGTCACCAGGTCCTCGCGAGACCACATCTCCGGGGCCGCTCCGGGAGCAACAAGTCGACGGTTCGGCTAAAAGGTTTCATGGATGTTCCTAGAGGCCGAAGTCCCGCGCATACAGGCCGCGCGCGCGGACCACTTCGTCCGCGGTAAGGGGTGGGGACTCCGAAGCCCCCAGGTCCTCCTCGGCCTGCGCGGGAGTCTTCACACCCGGGATCGTGACGGAGACCTCGGGGAACGCGAGGACGAACCGCAAGGCCGCTTGGGCACGCGTCCGGCCTTCACGCTTCAGGAAGGCGAGTTGCTCGGCGGCGGCCGCGCGACCCGATACCATGCCACGCGGCCAATGCGACCGGATGTCCCCGGCTGGGAACTTCGCATCGGGTCGGATGGCGCCCGTCAAGAACCCGTTGCCGAGCGGCTCCCGCGCGATGATACCGACGTTCGCCTTCCGCGCCGCCTCGAGGAATTCGTCAATCCATTCCTGGCGGAAGAGACTGAACGGAACCTGGAGCGCCTCGGGCATTCCGGCCTCCAGGCAGAGCGTCCCCTCCAGGGGCTCGTGGATCGAGACGCCGTAGTGGTCGATCTTGTGCTCCGCCTTCAGGGATTCGAGGACTTCGTAGGTGGCCGGATCGGCCATGGTCTCCGCGGGAGGGTTGTGGAGCTGGTACAGATCGATGTGGCCCGTGCGGAGCCTTCGGAGGGATCGCTCCAGCGCGAAAGCGATGTAGGCGGGGTCGAAGTTCATCCGCACCGCACCATGATAGAAGTCGCCGCCGACCTTGGTGGCCAGGATGACTTTGTCACGGCGGCCCTCCAAAGCCTCCCCGAGGATTTCCTCGCTGTGCCCCCAGCCGTACACGTCCGCGGTGTCGAAGAAGTTGCAGCCTAGCTCGACGGCCTTGCGCACCGCGTCTCGGGACACCGCATCGTCCGTAGGTCCGTACGAGTTCCCGTGCGCGTTGCCCCCGATTGCCCACGCGCCGAAACCGACCTCGGAGACCCGCAGGCCCGTCCTCCCCAGGGTCCGGTAGTGCACGAGCCCTCGAAGGAACCCCTCCGCTAAGGCTCTTTCCGCGTCCCCTCCCATGGAACGCCGTTCGTTGGAACGCAATCGGGAGTGACAACCGCGCCAAAGGATTCAAGTAGCGAGAGTCCCGCGGCGGGTCTCAAAGGGGTCCGGCGACATGCGCGCATTCACCCTGCTCGTCGCGCTCTTGCTGGCCGTGAGCGCCCTCGCATTCCTCGCGACGGCGCCCCCGGCCCAGGCTGCGACGACGAATCTCAGTGACCGGTTGATTGAGAGCGCGGGTTCCACGCCCGCCTTCGGCGGCGGGGACTATCGGTTCATCCAGT
>CAZJIP010000183.1:0-4208 GCA_964546105.1 uncultured Methanomassiliicoccales archaeon | reverse complement strand
AGGAACACGAGGAACGAGATGTAGATGACCGCGATGTACGTGGACATCGCGATCCTCCGTTCGTCCTCTGTGAGCTGGGTCTCCTTCGTGTCGTGAGAGACCATGGTGAGCACGTCCGCGACGTCGCCGCCCGCGTCCGAGGACTTCACGATGATCGCGACGACTCGCTGGACCATGGGGCTCTTTACGCGCTCCGCGAAAAGACGGAGGGCTTCCGCGGCGGGCACCCCCCAGCTGATCTGGGCGGCCATCTTCTTGATCTCGGGCGTCAGCTTACCGTAGCGGCCCGAGCTGGAGACGACGATGGCGTCCGCGAGGGTCATGCCGAACCGGCCGGCTTCCGCGACGTCGCGCAGGAAGTCGGGCAAGCGGCGCTCCACCTGCTTGATCTCGCGTTGCTTCCGCGCATGGTAGAATCCGTAGGGACCGATGAAGCCCAGGATCGCGATCACGAGCCAGTCCAGGAACCGATCGAGGTTCTGCTGGCCCGCGCGGAACGAGAACTGCACGGACCCGATCAGGTTCAGGAAGGCGATGAACCCAAAGAACACGAGAAGCACTGTGCTGATGCCCAAGATGAGCTGGGACCGCTCCGCCTTCTGATAGAGTCGGATGCGCGCCTGTTCCAAGTCTTCGCGGGTCATGTCAGCCCTCCTGCTCCATGTTCCAGATCACGAAGATGAAGCCGAACTGGCTCAGCGGGATCATCAGAGCGACGACCACGTACAGCAGCTCGATGATGAAGCCCGTGCCCCCCTTGCTGATCAAAGCCATGATCGCCATGATGACGACTAGGAACAGGGGGAACGCGACGACGACGGTGACGAAGGACTCCGCGAGCATCCCCAGGGTCTCCATCTTCTTCCGCATCTCGAGCCGGTCCTCCTTCTCGAACTGCTCCGCCTTCAGAAGGAAGTACGGCTTGAGTTGGCCTCCGCTCGTGGACGTCGTCACGACGCCCTGGAGGAAGTCTTGGAACTTGGCGGACGGGCAGCGCTGGGCCGCGCGGCGGATGGCGGTCAGGATATCCATCCCGAGGAGCTCCGTGTCCCGCGTGATCCACTCGGCCTCCTTGGCGACCTCGCCGTAGACGCTCTGCTTGGAGAGCTCCTTGAAGATCACGTCCACGGGGACGTCGGCCGAGGCCATCGCGGAGACGAAGGACATGGCGCCGGAGATCTTCTTGTCGATCTTGCGCCCGCGCTTCTTCGCGCCGGCCGCGGGCTTGCCCTTGTATCCGAAGGGCAGGCCGAAGTACAACATGTACATCAGGAACACGGGGATGGCCGCGACGAGTGCGAAGATGATCAGCAGGGTCACGATGTCCACGTGGAGGAGTGCCAGGAAGAGGACCATGACCAGGGCGGCCGCGACGGCGGCCACGGCGGCGATCGTCGTGTTCATCCAAGCGACGGCGAGGTACTCCTCAGGGCGCAGGCGGATGTGGGCCTTGAACAGGTTGTCCTCGAGCTCCTGGTTTTCCCTGCCCCGCGCCTGCACGAACTTGCCGAACGTCCTCCAGGCGAGCTGCTCGCGAGGGGAAAGGCTCACGTTGACGGGCTTCGCGCCCTTGGGGAGCTTGACCAGGTGAGCGCCCTCCTCGGCCTGCTCGCCGGGGCGGAACCGCTTGGTCTTCGTCAAGGTGCCGCGGGTCTCGAGCTTCTCGAAGGCGGAATTAGCCAACGGCCTCACCTCCCGCTTCCAGGGGTTTCTCGGCCTTCTGTTCGGTCCACCCCATCTCGTCCCGGATCCGCTTCGCGGTCTCGTCCGGATACTGGTAGTAGGACACGACGATCTTCGAAATCTCGCGGAAGTCCGTCATCGACTTCTCGACCATGTAGTTGATGAGGTCGATCCGCCGCTGGAATTCGGACTCCATCTCCTCGTGGGTCATGTTCTTCATTTCCATGATTTCGTCGAAGAGGAACGAGTGCCCTTTGTAGACGAACGTGTCCGTCGCGGGGTCCCATTCGTAGACTGTGTTCGTGATTAGCTCGTTCGTCTCGGGCTCGAACCCGACGAGCTCGACGATTTGCTTGATGCGGCGGACGATGGAGTCGCCGATGCGCGCATGGGTCTGGATGATCACGAAGTTCAGGGCGGTCAGGAGGATCCTCGGTGTATTGATCGGCGGGTTCTCCAAGCGGTTGACCATGGACTTCACGGAGTCCGCGTGCATCGTGGACATGGTCGGGTGCCCCGTGGCCATGGCCTGGAACATCGTGTAGGTCTCCTTGCCTCGGACCTCACCGACGAGAATGTAGTTCGGCCGCTGCCGCAGCGCCGCGCGCACGAGGTCGTACATGTCGATCTCGCCGCCCGCCTTGCCGTCGGCCCCGCGCTCGCCCACGCCCGTCCGGGTCGTGCCCGGGATCCAGTTCTCGTGGGGCAGGTTGATCTCCCGGGTGTCCTCGATGGAGACGATCTTCGCGCCGGGCCGAATGAAGAGGGCGGCGCTGTTCAGCGTCGCCGTCTTGCCGGACGCGGTGCCGCCGCAGACCATCATGGACTTGCCGTTCTCCACGGCGATCCAGAGGTACGCGACCATGTCGGGGCTCGCGGTCCCGAACTTGATCAGCTCGACGGGCGTGAAGGGCTTTTCCTTGTAGCGCCGGATCGTGAAGGACGAACCGCGGGTCGTGACCTCCTTGCTGTACGTCGCCTGGACGCGGTGGCCTTCCACGCTCGTCCCGTCCAGGATCGGGTTGGCAACGGAGATCTGCTTCGCGCAGCGCTGGCCAAGCATAACCACGAACGAGTTCAGGATGTCCTCGTCCTCGAAGATCACGCTCGTCTTGATCGACTCGTACTTCTGGTGAAAGATGAACAGGGGGATGCCCGTGCCGTCGCACGACACATCCTCGATCCTGTGGTCCGCCATGAGGACATCTATGGGGCCGTATCCAACGAAATCCCGGATGATGTAGTAGACGATCTTGTCCCGCGAGGCGGGCTCGAGCCGCAGCCCGCGGGAGTGGATGAAGGACTCCACGGCCTCCTCGAGGTACTCTTTCTTGTCCTTCTCGGCCATCTTGTCCCACTCGTACTCCAGCGTCCGCTGGAGGGAGTCCTTGAGCATGTCGAGGAGCTCCTTCTCCCGGTCGTCGAGCTGGGGCTCCCAGACCTCGTAGACGTACTCGGAGCGGTCGTGGTCGTAGATTACGCGGGAGTAGCTGAAGGGTTCACGGATCGGGATGGCCTCGATCTCCTCGAGGGATTCCCGGTCGAGCTCGGGGATCTGGGTGAGGTACGAACCGCGGGAGCCCGACCACTCGGCCTTCTGCGCCATCGACCCCTTGGGCATCATGACCTTCTTTCGCTTGGGCATGCTTCCACCTCAGATCGTGCTCGAACTCTGGCCAATTCCGATGTTCACGTACGCCTGCTGGAGCGTGAAGAGGACAGACAGGACTGTGTTGTAGACCACGAGCCGGGTCTTGTAGACGCCCGTGCCCAGGTTCTCGAGAGTGATGACGTAGAGCGGCGACCCGCCGTATGACCCGGTCACCGTGGTGATGGGACCCGCGACCACGGTCTTCGGCGGCGGCAGCCCGAGGCTCGAGGACAGGGTCGAGTTGAAGAAGTTGAACCAACCGAGGGCGAACGAGGATGTGTGGTTCACGTACACGGGCGTCGTGAGGTTGTACGTTTGCTGATTGACCGCGAAGACCTTCGAGTTGATGATCTGGGTCGAGGTCCCCGCCGCGCTCCCGCTGCCGTAGAGGTTCACGAGCTCGAAGGCGAGGTTGAGGGTCGGGCCGGACTTGCTGGCCTGGAACGTGGGGGCGGCTCGGACGACTTGGCCGTCCGGCTGCGCCCGGATCACCGCCCCGTTCTCGTAGACGATGTCGCCCACGGGATAGTACCGGTTCTGTACGTTCAGGTCCACCTGGCCCGACGCGTTCTGGGCCACCGTGGTCGTGACGCCGTTGATCTTGTACTGGAACCACACGGTCCAGGCGCCCTGATCCGGGTTCGAAGCGAGCGTTCCGGCGCTGGGACTCGCGAAGATGGGGACTCCATCCACTCCGAGGGTAACGGAGGTGGAGGTGGTGCTCGGGACGAAGAGGGTGCCCGCGTTCTGGGCCATGAGGGCCCCCAGCGCTTGGAAGTCGATGGCACTCTTCAGGTCGGCGAACTGGCCCACCGCGCCGTCCATGTGGGCCGCCTCGGAGTCCTTCATCCACACGGGGACGTACTGGTTGACG